>JAPKDW010000224.1 GCA_028822375.1 Opitutaceae bacterium
TCCGCTGGAGCCTCGCCCATAGAAGCTATGTATCCATTACTTTAATAATTCTATTGGGCCTATCCTACTTCCCATACAAAAAGATCGGGAAAAGCGCCAATAGCGGCGGCGGGAACCAAAGCGTAGCCCTTCGCTACGATTTCCCGGGAGGACAATCCCTAGAAGATATATCAGCCTACCTTTCAGGTGTCTTCGACTATATTGAAACCAAACAAGAGTCTTACAATTTCACCACCTATTCCTCTAAATACTCTGCAAGCTTCGCCAACGTTGAGCTTCACCTCGACACTACGACCAAGCCTTGGTTCGTAAGCGCGTACCAAGGAATTTCCCAAGGAATCGGCCTCTCGAAAAAAGCGCGCCTCTCACGACAGGAAATCATCGAGGACCTAAGGAAGAATATCACTCCTTCTCCAGGCTCACGATTGCGACTTAACAGGAACGAAGAAGATCCAGCCAAGTCCTTCAATATCTCCCTCTATGGCGATGACACCAAAACGCTACGCGAACTGAGCAAAGAGGTCGAAAGACGTCTCCGTTCCGTTGAAGGCCTTATTGCAGTCGAATCCGAAGATGACACAACTAAACAAGAACTCAACTTAACCATCGACCGCGAAAAAGCCCTCCGTTTCGGGATCGATACGCGAATGATATCCGGAGCGGTTTCCTACGCGATTCGCGGTAATCAAGTTGGCTACTTCTACGATACCAATGGACGGCAAACGCGTATCCGGATTTGGATAGACGAAGAAGATCGAGAAACCGTTGCCCAACTACGCAAAACGACTTTCGATGCTGAAGACGGGTCTCAAATACCTCTCGAATCGCTGGTTAGCCTTTCTTACGAAAACGGCTCCAATTCGATTCGCCGCCAGGACCGTAAAACCGTACTGCGCATCACAGGTATCGCAAACGAAGACGACTCAAAGGAACTTTTCAAACAAACCGACGCCGTCATGCAAGGCTTCGAAATGCCACGAGGCTATCGTTGGGACAAAGGCGAACAGTACCAGCAAATGCAGGAAAGCAATCAGTCCTTCACCTTTACGCTCATAATGATTGTTGTATTCATTATCTTATTAATGGGTGCAATGTTCGAGTCCTTCCTACTCCCCTTTTGCGTTTTCCTCACAATGCCTCTTGCAGGCGTTGGCGTTGTTTGGACACTCTATTTGACCAAGACGTCATTCAACATAATGGCATCCATTGGAATCATCATCCTCCTGGGAGTCGTTGTGAACAACGGTATTGTCTTAATCGACCTGGTAACTCGACTACGAAAAGAAGGATTTGCGAGAACCGAAGCAATCATCGAAGCCGGCAAACGTCGCTTCCGCCCAATTTGGATGACCTCGCTCACCACTATATTCGGAATGGTCCCCATGTCGCTTGGCGACACCAAGATGATGGACATGTCCTACTCGCCACTTGGTCGAGCAATGATGGGAGGCATGCTTACTTCAACAGTCCTTACATTGCTCATTATTCCGCTTTTCTACACTTTGTTCGACGATCTCAGAATACTCTTCTTCAATCGTCTATCATCGATATTCTCCTGGAGGCGCAAAGCTCCACAGGCGCCGGCGCCTTCCATCCAAACCGGAGAATAGGAAAAAGCCGTTCGCCAGCCATAACATCGGCGAATGCCATTCTCCCTCGATTGCTGGTTCTCAGAATACAGTCACTTAATGAGGTGAACCTTAAAGTGGTAGGGCGGCATCGCCGAGGCCGCAGCGGAGCCTAATTTAAACCAGAGATCCACTGCAGCCTCGGCGATGCTGCCCGACCTTTCTCTATCGAAGGGTAACGAACCTCGATAGATATTAATTCCTGCCACATTAAAACGCAGCCAACTTCGCGAGCCAATCAATTATCCCATTGATTATCCCCGCTTCCTTACACAGCCTAATCGCCCCCAAATGGTTCTCAACCCTCGTTATCTCAATTCGATGAAACAGTCCTTATTCCTTAACTCATTCTCACTTTTCGCGATCATTGCCTTCGCAGGTTGCTCGAACAAAGAAGGTAATCCCAAATCCGACGATTGGATTTCGCTCTTCAACGGAAAAGACCTATCCGGATGGGAATTCAAAACCGACGAAGCGAAATCGATTTGGAGCGTCATCAACGGAGTCATCGACTGCGAACCAAACTTGAAAATGAAAGGCGACAAAAGCCTTTGGTCGACCAAATCGTACAGCGACTTCACCCTTCACGCGGAATGGCGACTTAAGGAGCTTAAAGGCATCTACAACATACCCATCGTATTGCCGGACGGTAGTTATCAATTGGATGCGAATGGCGAAAAAGTTATCAATCCGGCCCCCGGCGCCGACTCAGGAATTCACGTGCGCGGATCCAGGGAATCGCAAATAAACATCTGGGCTTGGCCCATCGGCTCGGGTGAAGTCTATGGCTATCGCAACAATCAAAAAGACCCTGCCATTCGGGCCGGCGTAACGCCCAGACTCAAGGCCGACAATCCGATCGGCGAATGGAATACATTCGTCATCACAATGAAAGGCGACCGCCTCACTGTCGACCTCAACGGAAAACGCGTTCTCGACAAAGCCCAGCTCCCTGGAGTTCCCGAAAGTGGTCCCCTCATCCTCCAACATCACGGAGGCTACGACCACGAAGCCAAAAAATGGAACGGCGCATCTAGCCTTGTCCAATTCCGAAACCTGTGCATCAAAGAACTCTAGCCTCCAGAGGAGTCGACAACCCTAACCTTTAAAATCACAACGTTGTAAAATAAACGGTCGAGTCATTTCCAGGACCATTTACAGGTCTCTAATTTTCCAATGTCCAACAACGCAGCATCCTTCGACCTATCTGGCCGTACTGCCCTTATCACTGGCTCCACTATTGGTATCGGCTTCGCGATAGCTGAAGCGCTCGCTTCAGCAGGGGCCAATATTGTTCTCAATGGTATTGAAGACGAAAAGGACGCGCAACCGTCCCTCGACACTCTCCAATCTACCGGACAACAAGCCTGGTATTGTCGAACAGATCTCTCCCAACCTGGAGCTGCTCTATCGCTATACAATGCAGCCAGCGTAAAAGCAGGGCCCATAGATATACTCATATCCAATGCAGCGATACAGTTTGGGCAAAAATTCCCGGACATCGGCGAAGATGAATTGGATCTTCAATTCGCTACGAATTTCAAAGCCTCGCTTCAGCTAACCCAGTCAGTGCTTCCCCACATGCAAGCCCAAGGCTGGGGACGCGTCATCACCATTGGCAGTGTGCAAGAGGAAATTTTCAATTCCAACTTCATCGTATACGCTGCACTCAAAACGGCCCAAACGCATTTCATTTGCAATCTCGCTAAAGAATACGGAAGCGACGGAATCACCTTCAATAACATCGCTCCCGGAATATTCGATACGCACCGCAATAAAGATTTCTTGAGCAACTCTAAAAACCGCGACCAGTTCGTATCCAAAATCCCCAGCGGCCGCATCGGCCTACCCAGCGACTGCGCTGGCACCGCCCTCCTGCTCTGCTCCGAGGCAGGCAGCTACATCAATGGATCTAACAACTTTATAGATGGCGGCCTAAGACTATAAGGCGACAATTCCTATATCCCACAAATCCTATGACCAAAAAACCATCTCGAATTTCAATCGCGTCATCAGCCTTTTTGCTTTTTTCCCTGTTTTCAGGTCTAGCAGCTCCGTTGAGAGCGGACACGCCCAAGCGTCCCAATATTCTGTTTATCATCGCAGATGACCAATCGCCATTCGATCTAAAGATCTACAATCCGGATTCGTCACTCAACACGCCCCGTATCGATCGTCTCGCCAAAGAAGGGATGGTCCTTGACGGAGCCTACCACATGGGAGCCTGGCTTGTTGGCGTATGCGTTCCATCCAGACACATGATCATGTCAGGGCGTACTCTCTGGCACGCCCCCAATCGTCCAGGCCGCACAGATAATCCACACGCCAACGATCCGAGTAAGGTACCACCGAACATCGTGGAAAACACCCTACCAGCAGTCTTCAACCGAGCTGGCTATGACACGATGAGAACCTGCAAACGGGGCAATAGCTTCGAAGCTGCCAATGAGCTTTTTACCGTCCGTCGCGATGCCGACAAACGCGGCGGTACTCATGAATCCGGAAGCGGATGGCACGGAGACCAAGTCCTCGATTACCTCGCAGAGAGAGAGTCAAACCAGGACGCCGATCCATTCTTGATCTATTTTGGGTTCTCCCATCCTCACGACACGCGAGACGGCAAACCTGAACTCCTCTCGAAATACGGCGCCGTAAATCACACCGACCCCAACTCTCTGCCATTGGAAAACCTCAAACAACCCAAGCTTCCGCCGAACTATCTTCCTGCTCACCCATTCCCTTTTCGCCTCCCAGGAGCTCGAGACGAAGAACGCGTAAGCGGTGTCTGGGAAAATCGTGACAAAGCTACCATTCGAAACGAACTCGGTCGGGAATTCGCCTGTAGTGAAAATATCGATATTCAAATCGGCCGCGTTCTCGACAAACTCGAAGCGATGGGCGAACTCGAGAACACTTACATAATCTACACGTCCGATCACGGCATCGCAATCGGGAGACATGGCTTGCAAGGCAAACAAAACCTCTACGAACACAGCTGGCGCGTGCCCTTCATAGTAAAGGGCCCCGGCATCGAAGCCGGCACGCGAGCCACCGGAAACTCCTATCTTCTCGATACCCTCGCTACCCTTTGCGACTTCGCGAATATTTCCGCTCCCGACACCAACGAAGGCATCAGCCTCAAGCCCGTTTTCGAAGGTAAAACGGACACGGTCCGCGACCTTGTATATGGCGTCTTTTGCGCCGAAACGCGTCCGGGCCTGAGATGCGTAAAACAAGGCGACTGGAAACTCATCAAATATGACGTGATGGATGGCAAACATCGCGAAACTCAACTATTCAATCTCGCAGAAAATCCCCACGAATTGATAGCCGAGCACCACAATCCAAAGGTCGCCGCCCTAACAGGCCTCCAGCCCGACTCAACGCAGACCAATCTCGCCGATAATCCAAAGTACGCCAACAAGCTCAAGGAAATGGAGAAACTCCTCCTTTCCGAAATGCGCCTACGAGACGATCCTTTCCGTCTCTGGAACCAGCCGAGAGACTAAGCCTTTTCACGAACTCCGACTTTAACTTCATCGCTCCAATTCCCGCGATCTTGCAGTCGCTCATATCGTTTCTAAAAGTACTCCGCTTGGATAAAGTCGTACTGCGTAACGATCCGGCCATTCGCAAGGAATTAATAGTCGCCTCGCTTTGGCGACTCGCATTTCAAGGAAACTGCAAACTCGTCTTTGTTTTTCCGTATTGCAAATCCGCTCCAAATCGTATCCTACAAACCGCATATTATGGAAATCGCTTTTACAAAGATGCACGGAGCTGGAAACGACTTTGTGATGATCGAAAATCTGGACGGCTCGATCGAGCTGACTTCAGAACAAGTCGCTGCCCTCTGCGATCGTCATTTCGGCATCGGTTCCGACGGGCTCATTCTGCTCAATCCGCCTCAGCAGCCAGATAGCGATGCAACCATGCTCTACTACAATGCCGACGGCGGACGCGTGGACATGTGTGGCAACGGCGCTCGTTGCTTCACCTCTTTCGCATTGCTCAAGGGCGTTGGCAACGGAGAATCCGTTTCCTTCCTCACCGACGCGGGCCCCATGAAGGCAATCAGCCAAAACGGCATATTCACCATTGCCATGACCCCCGTTCATTCAATCGAACTCGGGCAATCCCTGAAGACCAACCACGGCGAATACGCTTTCGACTACATGAATACCGGTGTCGAGCACGTGGTCGTATTTCACGACGACGTCGATAACATCGACATCGTACCGGAAGGCAGCGGCATCCGATACCACGAACGTTTCCCGGCAGGCGCAAATGCCAATTTCGCCGAAATCCAAGACGACGGAATAATCAAGGTCCGAACCTACGAACGGGGCGTTGAAAATGAAACGCTCGCATGCGGCACTGGCGTTACGGCCGTCGCCATAGCAGCTAGTCTGACCAAGGGACTCAATGCGCCGATCGACATTCGCGTACGTGGCGGCGATCTGCTAACAGTCGATTTCAATCGCGACGGCGATACGATTAGCAATATCTCACTTAGCGGACCCGCCAAGGTCGTGTTTACAGGTATCGTAAACGTCTAGAACCAAGCGCTCGCTATTGCAGGTCGCCAAGCGACTCCGCCAAACTTCGAGCAATTCGTTTCGCGAGAAATGGACCTTCGAAGATCATTCCAGAATACACTTGAACTAAAGTCGCGCCAGCGTCGATTTTCGCCTTTGCCGTATCGGGACTCGAAATACCGCCGACTCCAATAATCGGTAAACGGCCACTTGTCTGCTTAGCTATACGGGCGATAATTTCAGTCGCTTTCGAACAAACCGGCGTACCGCTGATTCCTCCAGCTTCATTTAGATTATCAAAGGGGCCCTCGCGAGCCATTGTCGTATTGGTGGCAATGATACCGTCGAGTTTTAGATCGATAAGGATTTGCAAAATATCGTCGAGCTCGCCTTCGCTCAAATCCGGAGCGATCTTCAAAAGTATCGGTTTTCGTACTCCGCCGGCTTTCTCCAGAAGAGATTCATTCTCCTTGCAAAGCTCGCTCAACAACTCTCTGAGACGATCTCCTTCCTGCAGTTTGCGCAAATCGGGAGTATTCGGGCTACTCACGTTGACGACTAAATAATCAGCATAACCCGCCAATGATCGGAACGACGCTCTATAGTCCTCAACCGCCTCATCCAATGGAGCGACCTTAGATTTCCCAATATTAATTCCTAGCGGGATTCTACGCTGACCGGGCCCAGGCAAAGATTCTAAACGTTGAGCGACTTCTAAAGCTCCGTCGTTATTAAACCCCATACGATTCAATATCGCCTCATGCTCTGGAAAACGAAACATGCGCGGCTTCGGATTTCCCGGCTGAGCCAGGGCTGTTACAGTACCGATCTCCACGTGCCCGAATCCAAGCGCTTCGAATGCTGGCCAACACTTCGCATTTTTGTCGAACCCTGCAGCCAAACCTACCCGGTTTGGGAACTTCAAACCGAATGCTTCAATTGGCTTCGCAGCTTGCGGCAATTGGTTGAATGCAGCCATCGCCGGACGAATTAACGGCGTCTTGGAAAGAAGCGAAAGCGAGTCCACTGCGAGTTCGTGGGCCTGCTCCGGCTCTAGGCGGAAAAACAGCGGTT
>JAPKDW010000225.1 GCA_028822375.1 Opitutaceae bacterium
ACTCTATTTGAAAGAATTATTGCAGACTCCACACCGAATTCTCGGTGTAGCTACCCCGACACGTCGGGGTGGTTTTCAGACGATTTCAGTTAAGTTGACGCGTATGGGGTTGGCGGGGTGCTCTTAGCTCTATGCAAAAAGTAGAACAAGCTTCCAGCCTGTTTATTCCACAAGGCAAGATGCCTGCGCTACGATTGATCTCGAAGAGCTGTCGCTGATTTAACGAATTAGAGTTAGGTGATGCAAGCGTGAAGAGGCATCGCGGGATAAACCCGCTCCTACACTTGGCCTAGCTAATGAGCAGCAATCTCGATGGCTGACCTGGTTGCGTCGTGGGCGCGCGATGGATACATGGCGGAACGGGGCTGTCTGGATATTGAGTGGCGATTCGCCAAAGGTTGCCAAGGCCGAAGGAATAGGGCTGGGCGTTGGGGACAGGGGAATAGTGAAGGTCGAAGAAATTCTCTTTTAAATAGGCGATAAAATCATCGTTATCCTGTCCTCCATATTTCGAGAGTATTGCGGCTCGCGTTTCGGGAATGTCAACGCGCCGCAGCGCTTCTTCATTCCGAAGACCTTCCGATGAGATTTCATTGTAGCTACAGAGGTAAGTGTCGGTTTCCACTGTGGCGCTGTCTACGTGATAAGAGTATACGTCAGTCGGAACCGGGCCGGCATCCGGATCACGCGGATAGGCCGGTATGCAATCGAGTATGGGGGAGAGTCCGTGTTCGAGGAGAAGGCGTTGGTCTTCGATGAGGATATTTCGGGCAAGCTTGCCGGCTTCGCTTAATTGAAGGCTATGAAGATCTTCTTCATCGAGAGTCGTGATTTCATCATGAATGTTTAGGCAATTCACTATTTCACTGAAATGCCCAGCCAGTGTTCGCTCCCAGCAATGGGCATTAACGCCATCGCTGAAAGGAGTCGATACGAGCTCCTCGAAACTGCTTACCTTTCTGATGCAGGCGTAGTCTGGAATCATTTATCGGTTTAGCAATGAGCTCGAATTCCATTCGATTCCGGAGGCCTCGAACCACCTAAAGTTCAAGCCGTTGCCAATGTCGATTTAAAGCTCTTTTACCTTGATGTTGCGGAAGTGAACTGAGCCTTCTTTGCCCGAGTGGATTTGGAGGCTGAAGAATCCCTTTAGGTATTCGCCGTTTCTCCAGGCCGCAGCGGGTACGCCGTTGATCCAAGTCCTCGAGAGTTTGCCTTTCGATTTCACGGTGATGCGATTCCATCCGTCACGGTTGACTGCGTTGCGGGCTTCTTCATGGGCGTTAAGCCAAAGGGGATAGTACCATCCGCCACATGATTGACCGTAGATACCGCCAGACCAGAAGCGTTTTTTCGAGTCGGCTTCCATTTCCGCTTGAGGACCAAAGACCGTCTGCTTGCCTTTGGCATCTTCCTTGACTTGCCCGCGGAACATAAAACCGGTGTTGCCGTCGATTTCCCATTTCAATTCGGCAGTGAAGATAAAATCGGTGTAGTCGTCCTTGAGCGTTGAAAGGTAAGTGCTGGGCGATCCAGGAATCGTCGTGCCGATGATGACGTCGCCTTTCGCCTCGAATGTGCAGTGACCGCCGTAAGACGTCCAGCCATCGAGGTTCTTGCCATTGTATAGATCGACAAAGTCTTTCTTCAGGCTGGGTTCGGGAGCCGTGTTGATCAGCATGCTCTCCGGGGCCGGCACATTTTCCTGCTTCTCGTAATTCGCTATCCATTTGGTCTGGCTCTCGGCAATTTGATTGTCCTGGGCAGAGAATAGCGGAGCGAGTGATAGGGCGATCAAAGAGGTAGCCAGTAAAAGTTTCTTTTTCATGATTGGAACGGACTGTGAACGGAAGCTGTGACGAGATGCGATCAAATAAACACCCACGTGTTGGGTTTGAGCGCTACTATTTCCGTAAGCTATTGCTCTGCATGGGATCGATAGGAGGCTTCGCTAAGCCAACGAACCGTTGAATTGCAATCGGTCGCAGGCGGTTGATTGGGACAAGCAACCCTATCAGGTGAAGCTTAGGACCATTGATTCGCCGTAAAAAGACTCCATCCTTGCCAGTGGACACTCTTTGAGCACATATGCCTTCGCTTTGAAAAATTTTAAAGAACTCGGAGTTTCCGGAAAGCTGATTAAAGCTTTGGAGGAAAACAACATCATCACTCCTACTGAAATCCAGAATGTGGCCATACCGCATCTACTTCAGAACGGAGGCGATTTCATTGGACAGGCCCAAACAGGTACAGGTAAGACGGCGGCATTCGGCATTCCCTTGCTTCAGTATGTCGATCCGAAGATAGAGAAAATCCAGGGATTGGTTCTAGCTCCAACTCGCGAACTTGCTAAGCAGATCGCCAAGCAGCTATTCCGTTTTGCCCGCTACTCTCCTGAGAGAATATTTACAGAAGCGGTTTATGGCGGCGATCCTATCGAAAAGCAGCGGGCCGCCTTGAATCGTCCCACTCACATCGTAGTCGCTACACCAGGTCGCTTGATCGATCTTTTGAAAATCAAAGCATTGGACCTGTCGGCAGTACGCATCGCCATTCTGGACGAAGCGGATGAAATGCTGAGCATGGGCTTCAAGAAAGATCTCGAAACCATTTTGGGGCATCTCTCGGTGAAACGCCGAACGTGGCTTTTCTCGGCAACGATGCCCAAGGCCCTTCGCCAGTTGATCAAAAATTACATGTCAGACGACGCTCACGCTATTCGGATCGATCGCCGAAACGTGGTTAATAGCAACATCGAGCATCAATATGTCATTTGCCGTATCGAGGACAAATTCTCGGAAATCACTCAATACTTGAAAGCGCAAAAAGAGGATCGTGGCCTGGTCTTTTGTCGTTCGCGAGCGGGTACGAACAACCTAGCCAAGCATTTGCAGGAGGAGGGATTTCTAGTCGGCGTACTTCAAGGGGAGTTGTCGCAAAAGGATCGCGAGAAAGTAATGCGCGGTTTTAAGAAAAAGCGTACCCAGATATTGGTAGCGACAGACGTCTGCGCTCGCGGTATCGACGTAGAGAATCTGCAATTCGTAGTCCATCACCAATTACCTGACCAGATTGAATATTATACTCACCGCAGTGGCCGGACCGCCCGAGCGGGCAAGAGTGGCATATCCATCGCTTTCATCACCGGGACGGATATGAAGCGCCTTAAAGAGATTGAGAAAGAGCTGCAAATTCGCTTCAAGAAGATCAAGTAAGGTCTCTAAAAAGAAACCATGAAAATTGCTAGCCGAGACGTCTTGCGCCACCTTCTCAACCTGAATCAGGCGGATCGAGGCCTCCGAACTCGGTTTCTACATAGCCCTCATTCCTTTAGGACCATATCGATGCACATGACAGCTGCAACGATGAGTTTTCTTAGCGGATGATCAGCCTCCAAGCTTTCGTCGATCGTCAACATGTAGTTGTCAGCGCTAGTGAAAAGCTCTTTTCCAAATCCGTTCCATTCTTTGGATACGTGACCAAATTCAACGTTTTCTAGGCCGAAGGAAAAGTTCCACCCGGTCCACTTGCCTTTGAGCTGACAAAGCAGTTGGTCGTTTGGATCTACCACATCGAACTTGCCCCCAATCGAGAGAAACTTCTGCTTGAAGCTCCCGAGGAGAGAATCGCCTTCGTCATGGACCGATACCTTCGAAAGGAAAATCGAGATGCCACGCTTGATATGAATAAGCGTCTTTCCGTTTGGTTCCCGGATTTCAATGTGGAAAGGGGTGTACTTCTTGTAGTCTGTGAATCGAAGCATCTTAGTGAAAAAGCCAAGTCGTTCTTCGCGACATTCGAGGATAATCTGTCCCGATTGCGGATCGTAGATGTCGAAATTATTAGCGGCCTTAAACATGCCGACGTGTTCCTTTACCAGAAAGGCGTTTAAGGATAGAGAGTTAGACATACCAAGAAGCTGTTCAGATAGGATTGATAGGGCAATGGTAAAAGCGCTGAGGCATTTTCATGATCGAGAAACGGATTCATTTGAGTGGTCTATTTGTAGGGCGGGTCAGTGGATGAAGAATTGTCGCCTCAGCGAGACGACCTACAATTTGGACGTCTAAGACAAGCTAGACGCGTATGAGTAAAAAAGCGTTGTGCGCTCAGGTATTCAGTCGAAGCGTGAAAGGCATGATAGCTATTCGACTGCCCCTCGCGGCATTTACTCTTTTGTTAGCGACTTCTTTCGGTCAATCGGCCGGATTTAGAGATGATTTCTCAGATCCCAAACTAGAGATTCGTCAGGCGCTTAGAGGAGAATGGATATTCGAAGACAAGGTCGCTAGCTGCGTATCCGATCCAGAACTCTACTTAGAGTTCAAAAACCACGGTCCCATTCTGCGCTGGCCATGCGAAATCAATGACGGAACCGTCGAATTCGAGTTTAAGCCGCAAGATTGTCAGCGGGTCGTGGATACAGAATCCTGCGAAGTGGCTACTCGGAAACGTTAAGTTGACGCGTATGTGCGTGACAAAAATAGCAGGCGTCCTCAATTTGAAACAACCTTATTAACTATGAAGCTTTTTATCCCCCCTAAACTGGTGACGGCGGTGTTCGCCTACTTCGTATTCAGTATTAGCGCAATCGCTGGTGACGGCGATTGGATGAATTGGCGAGGACCCAACGGGAATGGGGTTGCCGAGGACGGACAGACGCTTCCGGTTGAATGGTCCGAATCTAAAAATGTCCACTGGAAGGCTCTCATACCAGGGCGGGGGCACTCTACTCCAATCGTTGTGGGAGAACGCGTCTTTCTAACGACGGCAAGGGAACAGGAAGGGACGCAGTCGATACTTTGCTATTCGATTATCAATGGCGAACTGCTTTGGGAAAAGATTCTTCTCGAGGGCAAATTGCCAACAAAGATACATCGAAAGAACACCCATGCGTCACCAAGCGTGGTGAGTGATGGGAAGCGCGTTTATGCTTTGTTTTTCGTAGGAGGCGATCGACTACAGCTATTTGCATTGGATTTGAACGGGAAGGAATTGTGGAGCAAAGATACAGGCCGGTTTTATCCGGAACGTTCCTTCGGGTACGGAACATCACCTTTGTTGGCTGGCGGAAATGTAGTGGTCACCTCAGAAAGCCAAGGAGAGGGATTTATTGCCGCTTTCGATAGCGAATCCGGCGAGGAAGTATGGCGAACAATTCGGACGGCGGAGCGGTCATCTCATGGTACTCCCGTGTTGGCCAACATCAATGGCTCCATTCAAATCGTACTCAACGGGGCGGATCGAATCGCGGGCTATGCTCCGGAAAGCGGAAAAGAAATTTGGTCGTTTTCGGGAGGTGATCCTTTGATCGCCAATACAGTCCTTTGGAAGGATGGGGTTGTATTCGCATCTGGAGGTTATCCTGGTATCGAGACATGGGCTTTGGACGTCGAGAAACAGAAAGCTCTTTGGAGTTTCCCTGCCAAATGTTATGAGCAGTCAATGCTCTTGGTGGGCGACCACCTATATGGAATCGCCGAAGGAGGAGTCGTGCATTGCTGGGATATCGCGGATGGAAATCTCCGTTGGCGTGACCGATTGACGAAAGGTCCTGAGAGCGCTTCGCCCATATTGGGGGGAGGACATATTTATCATGCTAACGAAGAAGGAAAAATCTCCGTGATAAAACCGAATCCCGATAAGTTGGAACTCGTTGCGGAAAATCAGCTCGGCGACGAAATTTTCGCGACACCGGTGGCATGCCAAGACCGAATCCTATTTCGAGTGGCGAAGTATGATGGCGAAGAGCGCAGCGAAACATTATATTCAATTGGTTTTTGAATACGACGGTTTTTCGTTTCTCCGACTTACCCTCATCGTTTGACCTCAATTTTAATTCTTATGAATCGATCAATGCCCCACACCTTAATCGCGGTAAGCTTGCGTGTTTGCTCCAGACGAACCAGGACAGTGGAACTAGCGCGTTTCCTTTCTGGGAAATGGCTAATGATAACGGGCTTTCGTCCAACGAGGATTCTTACTGCTTGGCAAAAGAAGGGGAAGTTTACGTTGTCTGTCTCAAAAACGGTGGAGAAACGGATTGAATTTCAGTAGTTTCAACGGGAAATTCAAGGTGTCATTGTATAATCCGCGCACGGGCGAATACGCAGGCAAGCGAAAGACAATCCAAGTCGGCAGCAAGGTTTCCCTCGGGACTCCACCTTCAGACGACGGACAAGACTGGGTAGTGCTGGTGAAACGCTAGTCGATTGCTGAACTATTGCTACTGAAGAACCCGAGTCGGGACGCCTCGAGCCACCTTCTTCTAATTAGATCAGGTGGATCGAGGCCTCCGGACTCGGTTTCTCAAACTTGAACCGGTAAACCCTTTTACCATCTGTGACGATTATTGGCCGACAAGTCGGGGTCTATAATGGGATAATGACGGAAAAGGCGAAAGTGTTGACGATTGTTTAAATAGCCGCCACCCGAAGCAGGTGTTCGAATTCCGGGGTTGCTCAATGGGCTGTTTAAACTAGGAAGTGCAATAATGACGGAGGACGCTCTCGAAGATCTTGGCTGGGACGACAAACTTAAGCAGGCATTTGATGCCCTGGATACGCCTGGATTGATACCAGCGCGTGTCGTTCGTGAAAACCGAGGCCAGTACGTCGTGGATACGGGAGACGGAGAACAAATAGCCTTGTTGGCGGGAACCTTTCGCAAAGAGCGAGAGAGCACTGAGGCAATGCCGACGGTTGGGGATTGGGTTGCTTTGGAGGAAACAGGTTTGGGTAAGGATTTGATCGTTCGAGCCGTTTTACCGCGTCAGAGCTTGATTAGCCGTCAAGCCGCAGGAAAAGGATCGCTCCATCAATCGATCGCTGCCAATGTCGATTCCTTGTTTCTTGTAAACGGGCTGGATGGCGATCTGAATTTCAGGCGCATTCAACGCTACCTTACCTTAGTTTTTAAAACCGGCGCTCAGCCAGTAATCATTTTAAATAAGGCTGATCTGATCGAGGACTCGGAAGCAGTAGTATCCGAGGTAAAGGCCTTAGTCCCCGATGTTCCTGTATTTGTAATATCGGCGGAAATGAAAATGGGACTGGACGAGCTCAAGAAATTCTTGGGGACCGGCAAGACCGTCGCGCTCGTAGGATCGTCTGGAGTAGGGAAATCAACACTGGTAAATGCATTGACCGGTTGCAAATACATGGACACGCAACCCAATGTGGATGACGGGCACCGAGGACGCCACACGACGACATGGAGAGAATTGG
>JAPKDW010000025.1 GCA_028822375.1 Opitutaceae bacterium
CAACAATAATGGCCGGTTCCCTTAAGAGAAAGGGCAAGTTGAGGATTAGGTGGTTCCAGTCATCTAAAGTTGAAGATGTTAGAGGGCGGAGCTTTTTGCCTGGTGAGTAAGGGCCTCTAAGAGGATTAGGTAAACCTATTGGTCCGAGCGGTTTCTCTTAGGGTGGAAAGTGTGCATGGGCATATGGCTATTGATTCGGATTTCGGATAAGTTCCCTCTAAAGAGCTCAATTAAAGGCCAAGAGAGTCGATACGAATAACATCCCATCGGGGCGTCTATTCGCCCGGGAATCCAGTCATGATTTCCTCAAGCAAGAAAGATTATATCGTAGAGTATCGACCGACCTGTATTAGGGTCGTTCGCGTAAGTTCGTACACGACGCCCATCACCATCGAAGCCATCGCGGAGATTCCTCTTGGCGATGATACGGATGCGATTGCGGCTGCAGTTCGAAAATTAGCTGGTGTGAAAGCGAATGGCTACCTCAACGGAGCCTGCGTCGTTTATCCGGAGCGCCGCATTATACGGCAAATCACGATCGATACTCCTAAAGGAACTGAAGCGGATTTCGTCTTCAAGGCTATCGGCGAGAGCTTTAGCGACGTTCCGGTGGAGCTTTCGGCTCATTGCTTATCGCCCGCGACTGGAAAGGAAATCGATCCGGCCAATTATAATAAGAAGGAGGTTATCGTATGTGGCGTTCCGAATATCGATATCGTGAAGTTGCAGAAGCAAATGCTAGGGCACGGAATCTATCCTAGCAGAATTGAATTGGGAACGATCGGCTCGTTGCAAGACGCTTTGATTAAGCAGGGCTCTGAAGCTCCTTCTCTTTTTTTGGAAATAGAGAAGAACTTTTCCAATGCAGTGATAATCGGACCAAAAGGAATCGAGATGTCTCGTCGAATTGAAACGGGTTCCGAAGACATAACGTTTGCTCTAAAGGAAGAACTAAATTTGAAGGATGAGAACTCTGCTTACAAATTACTTTCTTCTAGAGACTTCGATTTCAGTTCGATTTCGCGTAAGATACTGCGAAGGTTGATGCGCGAATTACAGTCGTCGATTGGATTTTACGAAGTGCAGACAGGCCAGTCGGTCAGTTGGATACATTGTTCGACGCGAGCGACCTCGATGGACTGGCTTGAGGGCAGCATCGGAAGTTTGCTGAATCTCAAGCCGTTTAGTTTGAGTCTGACCGATTGGTTGGATGCGAATGGAATCAAGTGCGCTGATGAATCCATGACTGAACGTTTGGATATTTCCTGGATAGGTCAACTAGCCGCGTTGTGCAGTTTCAAGAAAGAGGAGATTGCAGCATAATGAAATGGTTTGGGAAGAAAATTGAAGTCAGAGAATATAGTTGGTGTCCTGATTTTAGGGATGCAAGTTCATTGCCTGATGTTAAAACGGTTCGAACGAGTTTCTTCGTTTCGGCTTTGGCTCTGAGTCTGGCCGTGATGAGCGTCATGCATCTGGGCTTTCATGAATATAGCATCATTTCGGCTCAAGAGAAGATCGAAGCGGTCAATGCTGAAATTGCAACTAGGCAAGGCGTGCATGCCAAAGCGATTGGGACTAATAACAATTTCATCGAAAAAGTCCGCCGGATCGATGAGGTTAATGAGTTCGAAAGCGATCAAATGATTGCGAGCGATATGCTTGTCTATGTTGGCAAAAGCTTGATGCCCGATATGTCACTCTCGAGCGTGGAATTCGGCGAAAGCAAAACAGTTTTGCATGGTTTCGTCGTTGCGAACGAAGAGACGGATTCTCTCCTCAAGCAATATATGGAGAGGCTTAAGGAGATCGAACTTCTTAGCGAGCGATACGATGAATTTACCCAAGTGTCGGTTGAGCGTCAGCCTGGGACAGACCAGACTAAATTCCATTTAGAGGCGACTCGATCGGAAGCGACCGACAAAACCAAAAAGAAGTCTTAGTGATGAGGTTTGAACCAATTTTAGATTTTGTAAGAAGGAAGATCGTACTGTCAGTTTCGTGTGTCGTCTTCTTTGCGTGCGTATCGGTGTATTTGTTTCATTTGGACAAGAAGGCCGATTTGGATTCGGAGATCGAGCAACTCGATATTCGGATGTCAACGATCTTGAAGAATATGAAGAATAGCGCTGGGCTGGAGGAGGATCTAGCTCTTGTAGAGAAGCGCATCGAGCAGCTTGATGCTCGGCTTTTCGATTCTCAGGAATTGGCGACTAACTACAATTACTTCTTTAATATAGAAGCTGATACCGGGGTGAAGATAAGTGGTTTGAAGCAGTTTGAGGTGAGTGAAGACCAAGTTCGATCGAAGAATAGGAAGCGTATGCCGAAGTCTACCAAAAATGTGTATCAAAAAATAAGATACCATTTGAAGGCGACGGGAGACTACACGCAATTGGTTAACCTGATGCGTATGCTTGAGGGCGGTCCTTCATTTTACCGTCTCGAGAAATTTCGCGTATCAAAAAGCACGGGGACGGATTCCGAAAAACTCTCGATGGATTTGTCTTTATTGATTTTGGGAAGGAGCGCGTCCTCATGAGGTTTTCGAAATATTTGTCTGCTTTGGCGTTGATTCTGGCGTTCGCGACAATCAGCTACTCGGCGGTCAAGTCTCCAGAAGAGCGTAAGGATAAAATCGAATTGTCGAAAAGGCTTTTGGACAGGAAAATCGTTCTGTTGACCGAAGAAACGATTACTTTGGTTGGGGATCCATTCTCGGTTTCTCTGAAAGTAGTAGAAGGGATCGTTGTGGTCGAAGAGAGTCTTTCTGCTCAGGAGCTGATGCCAATTCTTGCCAGGAATGTTAAGCCAACTGGTATCTTTGCGATTGGAGGAGAGTACTATCTGATGTTTAAAGAAATGAAGATAAAGTCTGGTGGTTCTGTTCCTGTTAAGTATCAGAATGTAGAATACAATTTGGAAATAGTGAATATCTTGCGAAACGGGTATAGTCTTCGTTTCGGGGATGCGGAAGTGGAAATTAAACTAAAGTAGACATATGAGCACAGCAATAAGAATAAGGATAACAGCGATCCTGATTGGAGGTCTGCATTTTGCGGCATTTGGCCAGAATGACGTAAGTCTGGATCCCCCGAGTAAGGGAGATGTTGGAAAACAGTTCGACGAATCCATTTTAGGCGGCGAGTCGTTGAATGGAAACGATGAACCAAGAGTTGGTGCGTCTGGTGGATCGCTATTGGGAAATGAACTTTCCTTAGGAGAATCGGATATGATTTCAGTGGATTTTCCGAATGAAGAAATTCGGACGGTTCTGCGAAATGTCGCCGATTTGTACATGTTGAATATAGTAATTCCCGAAGGCTTGCAGGGAACGACTTCGATCAAATTACGGGAAGTATCTTGGAGGCAAATATTCAGTGTCGTGCTAGATCCAATTGGATTCACATACGTAGAAGAGGGAAATATTATCAAAGTGATTTCGAATGACACTTTGAATTTCGAACCTCCAGTTACGGAGATCTTCATGTTGAACTATGCCGAAGCTGGTCAAATTTCAGGCACTGTAACCAGCATGGTAGATGCGGAAAAAGGCGGTCGCGTTCAAATCGACACTCGCACTAATGGATTGATCGTAACGGAACGCCAATCGCGAATGGGTACGATACGTCAGGTGATCGAGCGTTTGGATAAGCCGACTTTGCAGGTTATGATTGAAACGCGATTTGTTGAAGTTACGAATCAGGATGTTACCAAAATTGGCGTTCGTTGGAATAGCTTGGATAATTTGGAAATTACCGCAGATAGCATTAGTCGTAGTTACACGAATATCGATGGTCGCCAAGGAGCGAATACGAGAGGCGTTGAAAACAATCGCGAAAATAACTTTGGATCGGTTGATCTAGATGCAGGTGGCTCATCGCTTTCTGGAGAGGCTGGAACTCGCAGTGGTCAATTTATCGATAATTTGACTGGTCAAACATTGTTGGACGCGACTAGCCAAGCTGATTCTCTAGTCCAGCAAGATGCGGTTCGGAATCTGAGTTCATTGGTTCACAATGGCGATTTGACTAAGGTCACGAATGCCATTTTCAACTCGAGTCAAATCGGATTTATCTTCAGCGCTTTAAAGCAACAGGGTAATAGCCGACTGGTGTCGCACCCAACGGTCGTAACCTTGAATAACCAGGAAGCGACGATTTCGATTGGAGAGCAGTTTCCAATTCCTAATTACCAATATAATGACGAGCGTGGTACGTTTGAAATTAGCGGTTTCGAATACAAGGACATTGGCGTCAATCTTAAGGTAAAGCCTTCGGTTAACAACAAGGGTCTCATCACGATGCGCGTTATTCCTGAGGTAAGCAGCCGTACTGGTGAACGTGAGTTCGGCGGGGCTAGCGGAGCAAGCATTCCGATCATTTCGACGCGTCGCACTGAGACGCAGATTGCTTTGCAGGATGGCTATACAATGGGTATTGGCGGCTTGTTGCAGGCTAGCGAGATTGACGAGTTGAGCAAAGTACCTTTCCTCTCCAAGATTCCTGTAATCGGAGCTGCGTTCCGTCATAAGAATAAGAGTGGTCAGAAAATGAATTTGCTTATCTTCATTACGGCTAAGATCTTGCCTAGCGAAGATGCGGACTTCGAAGATGTTTTCTCGCAAGAGCGAATGACCGAAGTCGGAATTGACATGGACGCTTTCCGTAATCGATAGAAAGTCGTCACATCGAAATTAATTTCAATAGGCCGCTCCCGAGAGGGAGGGGCCTGTTTTCGTTTGGGAGATTGCTATGGCCTAATTGAATCGGGGTCTATTCTCCGCTTAGCGTAATGATGAGGGAGCGAGTGTGTGGCTGATCGCGATGTTCCCAGAGGAAGAGGCCCTGCCAGGTTCCTAGAAGCAATTGAGAATTGGAGAAAGGGATTGTTTCGGAACTTCGCGTCAAGGCCATCTTGATGTGGCTTGGCATGTCATCTGGTCCTTCGTAAGTGTGCGTGAAATGTGGATCGTTTTCGGGAACGAGGCGTTTCATGTAGGCTTCCAAATCGAGACGCGCGGAATGGTCGGCATTTTCCATCAGTACGAGACTGCAACTTGTATGGCGGCAGAAGATGGACAGCGTTCCGTTTTGCAATTCGGAAACGCTAAGAGCGTTATGCGCTTTGTCCGAAACTTCGTAAGTGCCTTGTCCGCTTGTGTGAACCTTGATCTCCGTTTGAAAGATTGCCATGCGGCCGGTTATTGCTGTTTTGGATCGTCTCGCGTATCCGAAGATCGAATATGGTCTTCCTGGGGCTCTAGAAGAATCGCAAACTCGAGCTCTTTGTCGTCACGTTTAACTTTGAATAAAATGAAGTCACCGGGGGTTTTGATGAAGATTTGGTTTCGTACTTCATTGAGACTGTTGGCTGAAGCATCATCCAAGCTTAGGAGAATATCTTTAGGTCGAAGCCCGCTGCGTTCGGCGGGGCTTCCGGGAACGATGCTTTTTATTAGAACGCGTTTACTTTGGTTGTAGCTGTCGGCCTTTTCTTCGAATGAAATGGGGAGAACTCCGTATCTTACTTTCTGATACTCTTTGATCTGGCCCACTATTCGAGCAAGCGCTTTGGTTGGGATTATGTAGGAGGAGTTCACTTCGGGCAAAGTTGCCATAACGATGCCGATTAACTCGTTATTAGCATCGAAGGCTGGAGATCCTCCTTCGGCAGGACCGATAGGGATGCTGAGGCGCGTGTAGGTGAAGGGGAATTCGACTTCGGCGAAATGGCTTTCGAACCCGGTTACGAGGCCGAATTTTGGAGTTGGATCGAAGTCGAGCGGACTTGTGATCGCAAATGCGAACGATCCGATCGTTTGCGGATCCTTGTCTTCGACGAGTTCGATGAAATCGAAGGACTTCGGTAGATTGATTATCTGAAGCAAGGCGATATTCGTTCGAGCATCTGCTCCTAAAATATCGGCTAAATACGAAATTCCGTTCTGTTCGATCCAGACACGGGTCGTTTCGCTTGGAGGCATATAGCTGGTCAAAACCTGCCCTTTGTCGCTGATGAAAAAACCAGAGAAAACGCGCAGTACGACCTTCGGCTCACTGTTGCCCGTTTGCGTTTCCGTAGCGACTTTTACTCTGACTACTGCGCTTGAGTGTTCTTGAAAGACGCTTTGGATTGTGGATTGGAGATCACCTAAGCCGGGATTAGCCGCTGAGGCTATTGGGGAAGCCGCGAAAAGACCGATAATAGCAAGGAGAGTGCGCCCAGTCTTTGGGGCGCGATTAAGCATCGGGACGAGCATTTGCTAGAACTGATTTCCGGTTCGAATTACTTGAGCTCCAAGGCTTGTCCCGTTTGCTTGCCCGCCAACTGTAAATTGCTTCGGCGCTGCGTTGATCGAGTAATTAGAAGAAGATGCTCTTTGGGTGAGGGTGTGGATCTCGTAGAGCGGTTGCGCATCGAACGATTGAATGAATACGGGCTCTTCCGGCTCTAGCGCTGCGACGAAATGCTCTTCTACTACAAACAGCGGCGCTGCGTTAGTCGCATTTAGAGCGACTGCTTCGTTTGTTGCAGCCACTGAAGGTTGAGTCGCTTCCAAGTCATTGTTGGCGAAATATTCGCTTTTAGATACGGCAAAAATCCCAAGAGCGAAAACGCTCACGGTCGCAGTTGCGGTCGTTGATCTACGAGCTATGACGAGCGACGTTTTTCCGAGCCGTTCGTACCAAGATTGAGTGCGGACGAGAGCTGAAAGCTGCTTGCTACGCAGTTCCTCGTCGAATTTATTCCAGAAATCGGCGTCAGGACGTTCCTGGCGTTTCATTCGTAAAAGCTGGCTTAAGCGTTCTTCGGCTTCAGGCGTTGGCTTTTGGGATGGCATAGATGGGAGAATGGGATTGGTGGTTAGCGAAGGTAGTCCTTGAGTTCGCCTTGAAGGAATTGCTTGGCATAGTGGAGTCGCGACCGGACGGTTCCGATGGTCGTTCCGGTGATATCGGCGATTTCCTTGTGGCTGAGGCCGTCGATTTCGAAAAGGGTGATGACGGTTCTGTGTTTGACGGAGAGTTTTTGGAAAGCGTCGTTCAGCTTTTCCTGTAGCTCGTTCATCAGAGCGGCTTTGTCGGAGTCGGACTCCGTGGTCATGTTTTCGATAAATCCGGCGGTATGGTCCTCATCAGCCATTTTCTCAAAGCTGAGAAATCGGCGTAGCTTGTTTTTGCGCAGATGAGTCAGCGTCGTATTGAGGGCGATCCTATACAGCCAAGTGAAGAAGCTGGATTTGCCTTTGAAGCGATTGATGGACTGAAAGGCCTTGATGAAGGAGTCTTGAGTCAGGTCCGAGGTGTCTTCCCGATTGGAGGTCAGATTGTAAATGACCGAGTAAACGCGCTCTCTGTATTTCAGAATTAGAGTATCGAATGCATCAACATCGCCAGCTTGGATCTTACTCACAATGGCGAGATCCTCGTCCGCTTCCAAGCGCCTTTCAGGCGAGGAAACAAGCGATTTGGTGATGGTTTTGGTGAAGCTCATGGGAAGCAGTTTGGGGAAGCTATAGAACTGCTGCGGAAATGTCTAGATTGCATCGCTATAAAATAGCCGCAAAAGGATCATTTTTGGCGAAAAATTAGCTAGTTGTCTGAACAGACCCAAGGGCTTCCACTTGGTTCCAGAGGAGTTCGCTGATCGTATGCAGGAGTTTTGAGTCTTCACTGGGGAGGAAGGGTTCGATCTGCTCGCGAGCTGAACGGATCTCGGAAAATACGGCTTGGCGAACCTCTTCGAAGATTCCGAGTTGATTGAGCTGCTCGAGCCAGTAAGGAATATCGGCTTCCTCTTTACCGGAAAGCGTGTTTCTGAGCCGATTGGCTTCTTCGTCAGGAAGGCGATCTCGCATGAGAATGAGGGGTAAGGTGGCTTTCCCCGTAGCGATATCGGTGCCTAGCGTTTTGCCGATTTTGTCCTCGGTTCCGATGAGGTCGGTGAGGTCGTCGTAAATTTGATAGGCGATCCCGAGATGTCGTCCGAATGAGCCAGCAGCTTCGACGTAGGCGTCGCTTCGGTTCGCCAGGCGGGCCCCAAGGAAGCAGGCGATTCGAAAGAGTTCGGCGGTTTTGAGATCGATGACGCGATAATAGGTTGGCAGGTCGATATTGGGGTCTCCCCGCTGCATGGTCTGGAGAATCTCTCCGGTGCAGACATTTCGCATTGCGATGGCGACTTTTTCGCTGACTTCCGAGGTCGGAAATTGGGTTGCTAGGTAAACTGCGTGTGAGAAGAGAGCGTCGCCTAGCAGAACGGCGGTCGCGCTTCCGTGAGCTTTGGCCACGGTTGGGCGATTGCGACGTATGTCCGCTTCGTCCATGATGTCGTCGTGAACGAGGGTTGCTAGGTGGATCGTCTCGATTACGGCGGCGAGCTTGACGAGCTTTTCGTCTACTGCGTTCGGGCCTTGCCAACCGCTAAAGAAGATGAGCGAGGGGCGGATACGCTTGCCGCTCGTGTCGATGCAGTATTCGACGTATTCGCGGATTTCGGCTTCGAAACTGTCGATCTGATCGACGAGAAAGGAGTCGAGAGCTTTCAGATGCGGCTGTAGCAATTGAAACAGCTCGGGAAGGAGCTTGATTTCGCTTGGCGTGGGCGTCTGTGGAGCTTGGCTCATGGAATTGTTTTTGGCAGTGCGCGTCGCGAGCATTCTGGTCAAGTTCGCGACTCGAAACCAACGTGACGGTTTTTTTGAATTTCCCAATCAAAAAGCGCGTGTATGCATTATGGGCGGGAAGCCTAAACCATTCTGACTTTGGTGAGGTCTTGGCCGTCTATGACTCCGATGGGAGCTCCATTCTCGTCGATTACGATCAGATCGTCAATTTTCAATGATTCGAAAACGCGCAGCGCTTCGACCGCGAGCAATCCGGATTTAATCACGACCGGATTCCGCGTCATGAAGGTGGATACGGGTTTCGAGAGGAATTCGGAATCGTTTAATACAAGGCGTCTAATGTCGCCATCGGTAAATACGCCGCTGAGTTTGCCGGTAGAATCGGTAAGGGCGATACAGCCGCTGTTTGGGTCGGTCATTTGCTGTAGACAGTCTTTGCAGGATGCCGTGTCGGGTAATTGCGCGAATTCTCCTGGCTGGCGCATGATACTGTTAACGCTGACGGCGAGCGATTTGCCGAGACTGCCGCCTGGGTGAAAACGGGCGAAGTCTTCTTTGCTAAATGCGCGGCCTTCGAGAATCACCATCGCCACGGCATCGCCGATCGCCATGCATGCGGTCGAGCTTGCGGTTGGGGCGAGATCGAGAGGGCAGGCTTCCTTGTCGGCGGAGTAGACCAGACTGTTTTGGCAGAGTTGAGCGAGTGACGAGTCCTTTTTGGAGGTGACGGCGATGGAGAGAATGTTGAAGCGCGAGATGAGCGGCACGAGGCGAAGCAGCTCTTCGGTTTCGCCGCTGTTGCTGAACGCGAGCAGCGCGTCACCCTCGCGGCAAAGGCCCATGTCTCCGTGTAGGGCGTTTACTGGGTCGAGGAAGCTTGCGGGCGCGCCGATGCTATTGAAGGTGCCGACTAGCTTTCGGGCAATATGGGCGCTCTTGCCGATGCCCGATAGGATGAGCTTGTTGCCTTGGTTTACGGTATCGATCAAGGCGGAGGCGACCTCGGCGAAATCGGAATCGAGCTGTTCGCTTGTTTTTATCAGAGCATCGGCTTCTATGTCGATGCAGCGCCGTCCTTTGGCGATTATTTCGTCGGTATTCATTTTTTTAGTAGAGAGGAGGTGTTTCGCGGATTTCAGACTTGGAAAGTCAGGCGGAGATGGTCTCATAGTGAACGCGCATTAATGATCATGACGAGACCGCTCTACGCATCAAAACTTATTTTCGCTCTACTCGGCGCGATCGCTTGGGTGGGTTGCTCGGAGCGCGTATCGATTAATATCCAAAGCGAGACGGAGGACCCCGTTTATCGTCGGGCAAAAGATCTCTTGGCTCGGAATTTGCATAGCGAGGCGCTTTCGAATTTCGAAAAACTCATTATGATGCGCGATGGCAATGCCCCGGAGTCGCATTTGGAGGTAGGGCTCATCTTTCTCGATCATATGAAGGACCCGGTTTCGGCGATTTATCACTTTAAACGCTATCAGGCGTTGAGAGGGCGGGAATCGAAGTCTCCTCAGCTCGCCGCTTCCTTGGGGAGAGTGGACGATCTGGTGAAAACGGCGATGAAGGAGTTGCTGTCGACATTGGAGGCTCAGGTCTACCGTTCGAAATTGCTTAGCACGATCGAGCAGTTGCGTGGGGAAAACGAAACCTTGAGAGCGGACCTTGTGAAGAGCCGAAAGGGTATTTTCCAGGAACCGCCGGTAGGCGGCAATTCGGGATCGGAAGTGTCAGTGGCGGGAGGTCGCACGGAACCAAGGCGTCCGGGAGGCGCAATGTCCACTCCTCGAGAGCGTCGTGTTTACGTCGTCAAGCCAGGCGATAGCCTCTACAATATTAGTCGAGACCTTTACGGAGACGGTGGTCGTTATAAGGAGATTCTTCAGGCGAATCGAGCGACTTTGCCGAGCGCTAACCAGTTGCAGCCTGGAATGTCGCTGATTATTCCTTAGCGGATTTTCAGCTTATGCGGATGATGGATTTTCCGCCGCCGGCTTGAATGCGGTCGCCGGTTTGTTTGCCGATCAATTCGCTGCCAATAGGCGATTTCGAAGTGATTACGGTGAGCGGGCCTTGCTCAGTCGAGAGTTCTATCCCGCCGATTCCGGGAACTAAAAAGTAGGTTTCGCGTCCGTTGGAAGAAAGTGTGGTGACAATAGCTCCTAGGGCGATGGGGCTCGAGCGGTCGAATGTTGGCAGAGTGAAATTACGAATGGCGTCCAGGCTTTCCTTTAGCTCCAAAGCGTGTCGGGCTTGGCCGCTGGCGAGGTAGGAGGTTTCCAATCCGCGTGTGTCGTATTTGCTTTCGGCACGGGCTTCTTCGTGCGTGGCTGACTCGGCGGATTCAAGGGCGGCGTCGCTCGCCTGGGCGAGGTCGGCTTCGAGTTGAGTGATAATGGCGCTGATGAGCGACGTTTTTTCCATGGCTTGAGGAAAACGCAAAAGAGGGGTTTGGCGATTCGAATGAGTAGTGCGGAAGCCGTTATCCGCGCTGAACCCATACGACCCAGTCTCCTGGCGTCGGAGTGAGTAGGGTCGTGGAGTTTTTGGTAATTTCCGCGCTGCCGTTCCATTCGCCTGTACTGGGGTTGAACCAGCGGATCTTCCCAGTCGAAAAAGGTAGCGCTAAGGTGAAGGTGGTGAATGTCTGACTCGTGTCGGAAATTTGGTCGGAATGCATGCCATCGTAGCCGTTCGGGCTATGGGCGGCGTAGGATTCGGGATTGGCGACGTAGGCGATGCATTGGGTAGCGTTATCCGAAATCATGGATTTAACGAGGAGGGGATTCGACCCGGACAAGGTGTCGTTGGGCTTCCAGTTCTCGAGACTGATTTTAGTGTCGGCGAAAAACTGCTTAATCTTGAGCAAGTCATGGGCTCCATAGCGAAGATGGCCGCCATTGCAGGAGTCGTAATAGCCTTCGATGCCGTTGTAGTTCCTGTCGGATGCAGAGTCGGTATTCAATCCGCGATAGGTGGGCATGCTTCCGGAAAGCAAAGTCCCCCAGAACAGGCGGCGAAAAAAGTATCGGGGGAAGCGTGGCCCGTGTTGGTGTTCGCCGCGATCCTCGACGAGCAAGATCGGTTTGCTGATTTTCACGCGTTCAGCCAGAATCGCGTCGCCGATGACCTGTCCTAGCGAGCTGAGGGAGAGAATCGATTGCCACTTCGATTCGGCGGCAGGGGGGGGGGCGAAACGGTTTCCGGCGACCGTAATCAAACTGTTCCAGGGATCGTTTTCGTAAAGGCATTCTCCCGCCATGGCCAAAGCCGATTGAACGGCTTCGTTCTCGATCGATAGGTTGTTGGCAATGCTCCAATGAATATTCGGCAAGGGAGCGAAACGTTCGATTGCATAGCGGAGCACTAGGTGAGAGAGGAGGTCTCCGTCGCCAAATTTCAGGAGAGCTTCCGTGTTTTCTCCAAAGAGAATGAGTTCGAATTGAATCTCCGGGTGGCGCTTTAGGGCGTAGACTAACCGCTCCTCGATCGCATCCCACGTTTGTAGATTAAGACGCTTTCCATCTGCCTTTACGAGCGATCCAATAGGAGAATCGAGTTGCGTTCGAATGCGGTTGAATCCTGCTTGAGCGGCCTGATCGATGTAGGATTTCCAGCGGTTCTCCTCAGCGTCGAGAAAGCGATAGGCATTGTCGCCAAAATGCAAATACCACTTCCCTGAATCATATTGCAACTGTCTGGGGTCATGTTTGGAAACGCTTAGCTTTCCAGGAAGCGGTGATTCCATTGCTTGGAATTCACCGGTTTCGATACAGCGTCCAGCGAGGTTTTTGGCTTCCCATTTCCACTCTCCTTCTTCGCAAATGTAGCAACGCGCTTTCATGAAGCCGTCGCTCGTTGCGAATCCTCTCGAGGTTCTTATGGCTCCGCTTGGCAACGTGTGGGCAACTATCAGCGGTAGCTCGTTGACGGACTCGTCGCTTTGAGCGAACGAGATCTCATGGCAGCCTCTAACGAAAGCGGTTTCGTTCGAGCTAATTATCGATTCTCGCGGTGATGGTTTATCCATAGGGCCGGGTTTCTTAAAAGAGGCAGATCAATTCAGATCATGGAATGCGTTCTTCGTCAAATTCGATCATATCGGCAAAGGAAACGAGATCCTTGCGGTCGGAAATATCCATTTTGTCTTTGGCGCGTTCAAGGGCTTCGCGACCCATTTCGCTCATGCCTTTTTGGACGATTTCGCGATTCCATTTGGCGACTCGGATATCTTCGGGGAGGATTTTCAAAAGATGGCGATTGATCTCGGCATCATCTGCGCTGGTCCGAACGATCTCTT
The DNA here is from genome assembly GCA_028822375.1 of Opitutaceae bacterium. GTDB lineage: Bacteria > Verrucomicrobiota > Verrucomicrobiia > Opitutales > Opitutaceae > Pelagisphaera. The sequence goes on from JAPKDW010000025.1 coordinate 12,933, forward strand.
CGACTGTATCAGGATCGATTCCGAGATGGAGACAGAGAAAACGGTCGAAGCCTCGCTTGTAATTGCGTTGGTAGGATTTTCCGAGTTCCCCTTTTACGGCGCGTTTTGCCTTGGCTATGAAACGCGGCAAGTGCAGCAATCCGCAGGAATGAGGAATGTAGGGCGAGGGCAAATCGTAGTGGATTTCTCCAGTGTCTGGTCTGCCAGGTAAGGTCATGAAGCAGGGTCTAGTTGGGCTGCGTCGATTTTCAACCTTTTACGACTGGACCGTTGGAACTCCCTGTATTTGAACACTTGAAGAGGGTAGTGATCCCTTTGGATTAGATGAAATGAACTAATCGGCGGTGGGTAGTTCTAATGAGATAAGATCATCAACTACATATAGATCTCCTGCGATACCAAGCCCGCTCCGTAGATGAACTCCGTCCCGTTTTCTTCGTGGACCACAAAACCGTGGAAGTCAGAAGGAGCGTTTTCGATGTTTCGCTTTTCATTGGATTACATCCTTTAGATTGGATTGCTAATTGCTTAGCTGAGAATGGTTGCCTTCTACGCTAAGGCGTAGTCGAGGGCTTCGATGATTTCTTCAACGGGTTCAGCTCCGATGCTGAATCGAATGAGCTTGGGGTCAATGCCCGCCTGGTCGAGGTAGGCTCGGCCCGATTCCGTTGAAATCAGATCATAGTGAGCGAGGTACATGAATGGACAGGCAAGGCTCTGGGTCATGCCAAAGCTCGGTCCTTTTGCCAGGAGAAGGCGATCGTAGAATGTGGCTAGATCGATATTCAGAACGAATGAGATCATTCCGCCGATTGACTCGGGCGTCCGAGCGATTCGGGCGTAGTTGATTTTCGAGCGAGCTTCTTTTGACCAATAGACTTTGCTGACTTTCGGATGGGTTTCGAGATGCTCCACGATTTTTATGGCAGAAGCGTTGATGGATTCAATTAGAGGAAGATATCCATCGATTTGCTGGGCGAGTCGCTTTAAGTTGCGTTCGTATGGCGGCTCGACGATGGCGCGAATCTTTTCGGTAATAGCATCGCGTTCGGGACATTGCGCGGTCGCGCAGATGGCTCCCATTATAACGTCGCCTTCGCTGGACGCGTATTTGGTCAGGCTATTGACGATGATGTCCGCGTAAGGCGAGACATCGACATTTGCTGGGGAATTAATGGTCGGATCGAGGATAAGGTAAACTCCGTACTTAGTCGCTAATTCTCGGATACGATCGAGATCCATTGACTGGATTAGCGGGTTGGTGGGCGTTTCCGTTACGATTCCTGCAAATTCGTTGGGCCGGCTTGCTAGCAGCTCTTCGAGTTTCTCCGTGTCGAAGACGTTGTAGAGTTTCTGATTGTCGCTATCTTTGTGCGAGAGTTTGTCCAAGATGGACATGGTGTCGGTGTATAGCCAGCCGAGCTTGATCCAGGATTTGCGACCTTTGAGCTCTTGGATTTCGTTAACCGCTTGGAACGCTGTATAGATGGCGTTCATTCCACAGTTGGAAAGGACTATGTCGTCGCGATTTTCGGCGTTGAAAAGGGGGCGGAGCGATTCGAGGATCTTCGTTTTCGCGTCGTCTTGGAAGAGAGCTTCCGGCTTGATGTGACTCTTTAGACCATTGGCGACTAGATAGTCTTCGGCTTGTCGCGAGCATAGATAGCCGCCCACGTGCTGGAGGAAGAGCTTGGCTTTGCGGTTGAGCTGTTCGTCGGCGGGTATTCTGAGTCCGGATACTCCTTGGTGTTTTTGGAATTTGATTCCTGGAACGTCAAGGTGCTCTTTCAGCTGTTGGGCGATCTTTTCGGAGGAAGTGAGCCAGACGGGTTCGCCTGGTTTGTCGAAGAAGGTTTCCCAGTAAGATTCAATTTCGCGCAACCATTCGTGTTTAACGAATCGCGGATAGCCGGAATTCATCTTGGCGAGGATTTCTGGATCGCGTTCTTCGTAGCCGATCACGTCTGCCATTGTAGGCAGGCTGACCGAAACGGCATGCGGAATGTTTGGAATGCGTTTTCCGAGTGGAATCTGTTCGCTGAGCCTCATGAAATTGGTCGCGACTCTAGGACGAGCTATCTGCTTGTCGAGAGCTCAGTTCGTCATAGGCTTGAGAGGGCTGATTGGCCGCGAAAACGATTGCTTGCTGGATGATTCGATCTATCACGGAGCGCATGAAATTCATCTCGTGGAATGTGAATGGTATTCGAGCGGCAGTCAAAAAGGACGCCATGTCTTTTTTCGAAAATAGCGGAGCGGATTTCATTTGCTTGCAGGAGACGAAAGCGACGCGCGAAATCGTCGAGCAAATCGGTTGGGCCCCGGGTTTGCGCGTCTTCGCGAACGAGGCGGATAAGAAAGGTTATTCGGGCACGGCGATTATTACGCCTCATGAGCCTCTTTCGGTAGCGTATGATTTGGGCATTGAGGAACACGACAAAGAAGGTCGGGTTGTGACGCTCGAATACGCTGATTTCTTTTTGACGACTGTCTATACGCCGAATTCTCAAAACGAATTGAAGCGTTTGCCGTACCGGCAGGAGTGGAATGCCGCTTTCTTGGAACGGATGAAGGAACTGGAGGCGAGAAAGCCCGTCGTGTTTTGCGGTGATTTGAATGTGGCCCATACGGAGGAGGATTTGGCGAATCCGAAGACGAATCGAAAAAATGCTGGATTCTCGGACCAGGAACGAGCGGACTTCGATGCCATCGTCGAAGCGGGATTCGTCGATACGTTTCGCGAATTCAAACAGGGTAAGGGACACTATTCCTGGTGGAGCTATCGAGCGGGAGCCCGGGCACGCAACGTGGGGTGGCGCCTCGATTACTTCGTGATCTCTCAGGTTTTGCGGGATCGCTTGAAGGGCGCGGAGATATTGCCAGACGTACTCGGCTCGGATCATTGCCCGGTCACTATGGAGTGGAAATAGCCCATCCAACCTATCTGGGCATCGCCTAAGCCCAAACGAGGCGCCCTTTGGTTCGACCTTCTAAATTACAATGTTGTAATTTAACAAGTCGAAAAGCGCGATTGAGCAGGGGGTGGTTTGCTCTGGACGTTTTAGGCTTCGCCGAACCATTCAGTGGTTTTGCGTTTTGCGGCTTGGCGGTGCTCGGGTTTTATGTGGGCGGCTACTGTGGCAAGGGCTAGGGCGATGGCTCCGAGATCGTCAGAAAATCCGAGGATCGGGGTGAAATCGGGGATCGCGTCGAGGGGTAGAATGAAATAGCCGAGAGCGGAAAAGATGATGGTTTTGGCTCTTTTAGGCGTGTCGGGATCGGATGCGGCGTAGAATAGAATGAGTGCTTTCCCGACGACTTCTCGACCGGCGGATTTGGCAAATTGAGTAAGCTTATCCCAGAGGCCGGTTTCGCTGTAGTTGTCGGAGTAGTCGGATCGCGTGGGTTTGGAATCGTTCATGAGGCTTGGGCTTCGAGGGGGGAATCGGTTTGGCTTGATTTTCGAGGAAGCCAACTTGCTACTCCTTTCAGTCTCCGCTCTGCCTTGTCAAGATTTTCGGCAGAACGAAGCTTGTTGCTAGGTCCAACTAAGCGTAGAATGAGGGAATTAGGTCAGTATTGGCGAGAAAGCCTTTAATCTTATGAATTTTTTGAGAGTTTTACCCCCACTAAGCGTACTCGCGGTATCTGCCGGTATCTGCTATTGGATTTTTTGGTCCGAGCCCGAGCCGCGAAAGTTCCCTCAGCGCGAGACGTTGCCGAAGGTCAGCATCGAGCGACTTGAGCCCGAATCGTATCAGGTTTGGTTGAATTCGCAGGGAACGGTTCAAGCGAGGACCGAAAGCTCATTGATATCCGAGGCCCGCGGCAAGGTGATCTCAGTATCGCCTTCTTTTCGGGCGGGCGGGTTTTTCGAGGAAGGGGAAATTCTGTTGGAAATCGATCCCCGGGACTATGCTACTGCTGTTGTCACCTCGAAAGCGGAATTGGCCCGGGCGAAACTCGCTCTCGTAGAAGAGCAAGCCAGCGCGGAGCAAGCGAGTGTGGATTGGAAGCGCCTGAATCCAAATGAGGATCCGCCGGATCTGGTTAGCCGTAAACCCCAATTGGAAGAGGCTCGGGCTAACGCCGATTCGGCCGAAGCTCGCTTGGCGAACGCTGAACTCAATCTTGAGCGAACCCGCATTGCAGCCCCTTATGTGGGACGTATCCTTTCGACGAAGGTTGATCTCGGGCAATTCGTTTCGACCGGAAATATTTTGGCTCAGGTTTATGCGGTCGACTACGCGGAGATTCGTCTCCCGCTAAGCGAAAAAGAGTTAGGCTATATCGATTTGCCCGAGTCTTATCGCGGCGAGCCGGATCAAACGGGTAGCCAGCCGCTAGTTCTGTTGACCACTACAGTTGGCAAGGCGTCCGTTGAGTGGAAGGGGCGAATTGTAAGGGCGGAAGGCGCTTTCGATACGCGTTCACGGCAGTTGTTTATGGTGGCTCAAGTGGATGATCCATACGGCAAGCGGATTGATGGACGGCCTCCGCTAAAGGTAGGTTCGTTTGTCCAGGCGAAGATAAAGGGAAAGCATTTGAAGGAGGTTTTTGTCATTCCTCGCAAGTTTTATCGAAAAAATGAATACATCGTTATTATCGACGAGAAGAACCAGCTTCGTCGTCGAGAGATCGAAGTCGAATGGAGCGATGAAGAGTCTTTGGTGATCAGCTCAGGATTAAAGGCGGGGCAACGTATGTGTTTGACGCCGTTGAGTTTTCCTTCGGAAGGGATGAAGGTCGCAGTCATCCAGGAAGACGGAGTCGATGTCGCCCAAGATGATTCTTCGGGGGATCCTAGAAAAGAACGTTCCGGCAGTTAACATAGGAGATTGGATACATGCATAAGGTTATTGAATGGTTTACGAGAAACGGAGTTGCCGCGAATCTTCTGATGCTTGCAATCCTGCTGACGGGTGGATACATGGCTTTCGAAAAAGTGGTTTTGCGCGAATGGCCTGATTACCTGCAGCGCGAGATTGAAATATCAGTAACCTATCGCGGTTCAACGCCGGCGGAAGTCGAGGAGTCGATCGTTATGCGACTCGAGGAAGCGGTGTTCGACGTGGCGGGCATCAAGGAAATGGAAAGCCGCGCAGGCGAAGATTCGGGACGAGTAACGCTTTTGATCGAAGACGGTTACGATATGGGCGAAGTGCTAGATCAGGTGAAAGACCGAGTCGATGGCATTAATACATTTCCCGTTGAAGCGGAGCGTCCACGGGTAAATTTGGATACGTTTACGGAACGCTTGATAGCCGTCGTTATTTCAGGAAACCTGAATGAACGCGACTTAAAACGCCTGGGCGAAAATGTGCGCGACGACCTTACTAGTTTGCCGAATATAACGATGGTGAATTTGAAGGTGGCTCGACCGTACGAAATCGGAATCGAGGTGTCCGAAGAAACGTTGAAGCGCTATGGATTGACCTTCGATCAGATCGTATCGGCGGTTCGAAGCTCGTCGATTAATTTGTCGGCGGGAAGCGTTCGAACAGAGGGCGGCGATATCCTTCTTCGCACGACGAACCAGGCTTACAACTATGAAGGTTTTTCAAAAATCGTTGTGTTCACCCGATCAGATGGAACGCGTCTGACCTTAGCGGATATCGCGACGGTGAATGATGGATTCGACGAGACCCCTTTGATTTCAAATTATAACGGAAAGCGATGCGTCGTCTTGGATGTGTATCGTTCGGGCGATCAAAACTTGCTCGTCTTGGCCGACGAGGTGAAACGCTACCTCAAGGAGCGGCAGAAGACTTTGCCCGAAGGAGTAGAACTGAGCTATTGGAGCGATGATTCGGAACGGGTGAAACAGCGCCTTTCGACCTTGTCGTCGAGCGCATTGATGGGCTTCTTTCTGGTTTTGATCGTATTGTCGTTGTTTTTGCGCCCGTCATTGGCGTTTTGGGTAAGCCTTGGCATCCCGGTTGCGTTTTCCGGAGCGTTCATATTGCTCTACCTTTGGGATGTGTCTCTAAATCTAAGTACGCTTTTTGCGTTTATCCTCGTTTTGGGAATAGTGGTGGATGATGCGATCGTTACCGGAGAAAACGTTTTTCTGTGGATGCAAAAAGGGGCGGATCCTCTTGAGGCCTCGATTAAGGGAACACAGGAAGTTGCGATTCCTGTTGTGTTTGGCGTTTTGACTACGATCGTAGCGTTTTATCCACTACAAGCGATGACAGGCTTTATGGGAAATAACCTGAAGCAGATTTCCTTTGTGGTGATTCCGGTTCTTCTGTTCTCGTTGGTCGAATCGAAATTGATTTTACCTTCCCACTTGAAGCATTGCGCAAGGATTGGGCAAGGGGGTAGTAATCGCAAAAAGTTGAATCCATTGCTGAGAATTCAGCGATCCATCGCCGATGGGCTGGAGCGTGGTATTGAACGATTCTATCGTCCTATGCTAGAACGGTGTTTAAGGCACCGATACGTTACGCTTACCGTATTTATCGGAGTTTTGGGAATTGTATTCAGCTTGGTGGAAACCAATCGAATCAAGTCGAGTTTCTATCCTCGGATCCCAAGCGACCAGGTTACTATTCGTATGACGATGCCTTCGGGAACGCCGTTTGAAGTTACCGATGGACATATCCGTCGGATGGAGAAGATTGCTCTGGCATATAAGGATCAGGTGAATGCGAAATATGGTAAGGAAATCATTACAAATGTTTTCGCAACGGCTGGTGGACAGCCTATGTACCGAAGTTATGGCACTCGCGCGGTCGGGGTTGCTGAACTTGGCGAGATTGTGATTGAACTGGCTCCGCAGGAGGTGCATGGAGAATCTTTTGGGAGTTCCGAGGCGACTGCCTACCTTCGCAGCGCGATCGGCGAGATTCCGGATGCGGAGCAATTGACTTTGGGCTATTTGCATGGGGGCGGATCGGGGGTTTACCTGCGCATGACAAGCCCGAGTTTCGACGATCTGAAGGCGTCGTCTACTCTGTTGCAAGCGAAGCTCAAGGAGTATCAGGGCCTAAACGAAATCACCGATTCCTTCGAAAGCGCTAAGTCGGAGTTCGAACTTCTGCTAAAACCTCAAGCGGAGTACCTTGGCATCACGGCTACTAATTTGGCTCGCCAAGTTCGACAAGCCTTTTTCGGAACGGAGGCTCAACGGATTCAGCGCGGTAGAGATGATGTACGCGTTATGATTCGGTATCCAGAAGCTCAGCGCAAATCGCTCGCGACGTTGGATTCGATGATGATTCGAACCCCAAATGGAACCGAAGTTCCTTTCGATACTGTCGCTGAAATTAAACCAGGGAAAAGTTTGCCGTCAATTTACCGTATCGATCGGAAACGGCAGCTAAGCGTTACGGCGAACGCGGAGTCGGATGAACTCGATGTAGATGCAATCGTATTGGAGCTTGAGCAGAATTTTCTGCCGAATCTTGTAGGGCAGTATGTGGGGATGAGCTATGTGAAATCCGGCAATGCGCTTCAGGCCGAAGAGGACGCGCGTAATATTCGTTTCAATACGATACTGGTGATTATCGGCGTATACGTGTTATTGGCGATTCCATTTAGAAGTTATGTGAAGCCGCTTGTCGTTATGACGGTGATCCCTTTTGGAATTGTCGGGGCTATTTTAGGTCATGTGATTATGGACTGGTTGCTTATCGCGTTTTGGGGCGACGGGGTGACGGTCAACATTATGTCTCGCCTGGGGTTCCTCGCTTTGTCTGGGGTCGTGGTGAACGATAGTCTTATTATGGTCCATTTTATCAGCGAGGCGGTAAAACGGGGCGAATCGATTGGCGACGCTGCGAAGGAGGCTGGGGTTCGGCGATTTCGACCGATCTTACTTACGTCCTTAACGACGTTTGTTGGATTGCTTCCGTTGATGTTAGCCCAAAGTCCTCAGTCGAAATTCATGATCCCAATGGCGATTTCCTTGGGTTGGGGAGTCGTTTTCGCAACGGTAATAACGTTGTTTCTCGTACCGGTGAATTCCTTGATTCTAGATGATTTGAAAAGAGGGTTCAGGGCTTACTGGCGTTGGCAGGTAAATGCCCCCAGCAAAGAATTGGAATCGCAGGAAGACGTTTTGGCCGAAACTCGCTAGCTAGGCAAAATGGGCATGCCTAGCTTGTAGATGTACGAGAAATATAAATACCAAATTTGGCTGCATGTAACGGTCTTTGTATTCGGGACGACGGGAGTATTGGGGAAGTTGATTTCCTTGGACTCGTTTCAATTGGTTTGGTATCGCTTGTTGATCGCGGTTGTGTAGTGGATTGACTATGACTCATAAGATGGGCGCGTTTTGTTGACACTTGAGGCGATAGGGATAGAGCTTGTCGGGATGGCGAGAGGCACTCATGACAGCGTGACGGATGATCGGAATGATTCGATCTTGATAAACATTAACGGAGAATTGCTGCCGAGAGACGAAGCGAAGATATCTGTTTTCGACAGCGGCTACCTGGTAGGGGATGGTATTTGGGAAGGTTTGCGACTGCACAAGGGAGTGTTCGTATTTTTGGATGACCACTTGGATCGCCTATTCGAAGGAGCTCGTATGATTTTCTTGGATATAGGAAAAAACCGCGAGGAATTGAAAGCAGCGTTGGTGAAGACGGTTGAGGCGAATGGGATGACCGATGGAGCGCATGTTCGTTTGATGGTGACTCGCGGTAACAAGAAAACGCCTTCCCAGGATCCTCGATTGACGGTTACGCCGCCAAATATCGTCATTATCGCTGAATACAAAGAGGCGAATCCAGAGACGAAGAAGACGGGTGTTCGCTTGTTTACTTCGGCTATTCGGCGCGGTTCGCCCGACTACTTGGATCCCCGGCTAAATTGCCATAGTAAATTGCACGAGGTCATCGCTTTAACCCAGGCATTTCACGCTGGAGCAGATGAGGCGTTGATGTTGGATATCCACGGATTCGTATCGACCTGTAATGCGACGAATTTCTTTATCGTTCGAAAAGGCGAAGTATGGACGTCGACGGGTAGTTATTGCATGAATGGGATCACGCGAGCGAAGGTTATCGAAGTATGCGAAAAGAACGAGATCACGGTTCGGCAAAAGGATTTTTCGTTATTGGACGTTTATGGCGCGGACGAGGCGTTTGTAACGGGAACCTTTGGCGGATTGACGCCAGTGTCAGAGATCGATCATCGGAAGCTGCCCGGCGATTCATTGCCTGGACCAATGACAAGGCGACTCAGCGATTGGTATGATCTCGAGATTCGGAATATTGTAGCTTGTCACCGATAATGAGCGAGCAATCGGTTAAGCGTATTTCCGTTTGGTCGGGGCCACGAAATATTTCAACGGCTTTGATGTATTCGTTTGCTCAGCGCGCGGATACGCAGGTTTTTGATGAGCCTCTATATGCTCATTATCTGTCTTCGATTGCGGATCGACCGGAACACCCCGGCGAGCAAAAAATTCTAGATGCTCAAGAGAATGACGGCCGCCGCGTTGTTGAAAACACCTTGATGGCGGACCATGGGCCACCGGTACTGTTTTTCAAGAATATGGCCCATCATCTCGTGGATCTGGATTGGAGCTTCCTGGATGGCATGACCAACGTTTTGTTGACCCGCCAGCCGCGAGATATGCTGCATTCCTATTCGAAGACTATACCTAACTTTGGACTCGCGGATACCGGCTATGATAAGCTGAAACAGCTTGCCGATGAGATTGTCGCTAAAGGGCAAGAGCCGGTTGTTATCGACTCGAAGCGTTTGTTGGAATCACCAGAATTGATTTTGCGTCAATTATGCGATCGCGTCGGGATTGAGTTTGAGGATTCCATGTTGTCATGGGAGGCAGGTTCAAAGGCTGATGAGGGCGTTTGGGCTCCGCATTGGTACCAGAATGCCCATCTCTCGACTGGATTTGTTGCTTACAAGTCAAAGGCCGAAGCGTTTCCGAAGAGACTGCAGCCGCTCTTAGACGAATGCCAGGATTTGTATGATGAATTGATGCCATTCGCACTCCAGTAGTTTAGGGTGTAAAAAAGCCCGTTTCGCGCGAGCGAAACGGGCTGGAAAGTAAAATGCTTGTTCTGTCGGTTAGTGGATCAACCTTCTTTTTGCTTAACCGATGATGGGGTGAGCATTAGTTTGCCGTCTTCTCTTTTGACGACGCCGGTAACGAGGAGATTCTCGGTTTTGCCTTTGCAGAAGAATTTGCCGTGCTCCATGTTTTCGGTCATCAGATAGGTGCGCACTTTTCCGGTTTTCTTGTTGGTCACTTGCAGGGCGTTGGTGCAGGATTTCGTTTCTTGAAGCGAGCACTTGGCGCAAAGTCCGGTGCCTTTCAATGTGACGGTCTTTCCCTCTTCTGCGGAGAATAAAGACAATGAGAGCGCAAGACTTGCGACGATAACGAGTAGCTTTTTCATAACGACGTTTGGTTTTCGGGGTGAAAAGACCGACAATCGGTCTGTAGGATTCAAAGAAAATAGGTGTTGGTTACCTCAGAGGCAAGATCGGATTTCAATGATGTTTTTTTGAGTTTACTCCGCTTTTGAAGGGGCATCTAGTAGGTATCATTCTGTAATTCTGGGCATTTATTTATCCTATCCTAAATATGAATCATCTCAATCGTACTTCGTCTCGCCGCAATTTCGTGACACGCGTGTCAGCCGGAATCGGAGCATTTTCTCTAGCAAGCGTATTGCCGAGTCTTTCGGCGACTGCGTCCGTTAGGAAATCGGGAAAGCTGGGCATCGCGTTCATCGGCCTCGGCAATTACGCGACCAAGCAATTGGCTCCTGCTATCGAACAGGCGAAGGATTGCTATTTGGCGGGTATCGTAACGGGCACGAAGGAAAAGGAGGCCGTATGGAAAGAGAAGTACGGGATTAAGAAGGAGAATATCTACAATTACGAAAATTTCGATTCGATCGCCTCGAACAAGGACATCGATATCGTTTACGTCGTGTTGCCGAATTCGATGCACGCGGAGTACACGATTCGCGCGGCAAAAGCAGGCAAGCATGTTATTTGCGAAAAGCCGATGGCTCTGACTGCGAAAGAAGGGCAAACGATGATCGATGCCTGCGAGAAGCGCAATGTTATGCTCTCGATTGGCTATCGGCTGCATTTCGATCCGAACACGCGGGAGATCATGAAGGTGGCGGCGGAAAAACCGTACGGGAATGTTCAATACGTTCAATCAGAGGTTGGGTTTACGATTGGAGATCCGACTCAATGGCGTTTGAAAAAAACGATGGCTGGAGGCGGAGCAATGATGGATGTAGGGATCTATTGCATACAGGCTGCACGCTACGCTACTGGCGAAGAACCTGTCGCGGTTCGAGCTCAGGAGTTCAAGACTGACAATGTGAAGTTCAAAGACGTGGATGAAACCGTTTCTTGGCAATTGGAGTTTCCGAGCGGGGCTTATTCTAATTCAACGACTTCGTACAACGCCCGAGCGAATCGCCTCTACGTCAGCTACAAAAAGGGAGCGGCTCAGCTCGAGCCAGCAACGAAGTACACAGGCATTAAGGGTACGATCCAGAAACGGGTACTCGATGTTCAGCCAATCAACCAGCAAGCCAGACAGATGGATGGGTTTGCTCAAAGCGTTAAGAGCGGTACTCCTTCGATCGTGCCTGGCGAAGAAGGAATGCGAGATATGAGGGTGATCGATGCGATTTACCGTTCGCTGGCCAATGGTGGTCGGCGAGAGCTGGTTTAGGCTCGTTTTTTAGGTTTTCGAAGTAAACCGCTAACCAAATTCGCATTTCGAAAGTCATTTCCTAGGATTGGCGCGAATTTTCTATTAGATGTTCTTATTGGAGTATTGGTAGGATCATTCTCTTTTACTGGGGGTATTTCTTTGGGCGAGTAGGCGGGCTAATTAAATTGGTGTTTCCCGAAAATGATTCTGAATAGAGTTCATTTTTCTTCGTCTGAAGGCCTGGAAAGCGCTTATATTGCATCTGGATCAGGTCTTTATGCGTCGCAGCGCTTAAAATAAAATCGAAAGGGAATACTATGAAATATTCACGCCAAAGATATGAAACGAAGGGAATGTTGAAGCTTGGATCGATGTGTTTGGTTTATGTATTCTCGATTGTTGGGGAACCTCTTTTATCGGCCGCCACGCGTAGCCGTTCTCCGGCGCCGAGTTCCACTGCGAACGAATCTTCTTCCTCCTCGAGCACTCAATCTACGTCGAGGCAGAGAAGCAGCCCTCCATCCGCATCTAGGCCCTCAACGTCGGCACCTAGTCGAACCTCGCGCCCATCACCATCTCCGCGATCTTCTTCAGTCTCATCTTCGTCCCGCTCGTCTCGTTCGTCGCCAGCCCCGCGATCTCCTTCAGCTTCTTCTTCACGCTCGTCGAGTCGCTCTTCCAGCGTTTCGCCGACCCAACGTTCATCTCCTTCGAGGAGCTCTGTTAGTTCGAGCAGATCGCAGTCTACGCCTTCGAGGGCTCCTAGCGTTTCGCCATCGTCGAGCCGTCCGTCGCGTTCGTCATCAACAGTTTCACCTTCGTCGCGATCATCATCTTCGTCGAATAGCTCACGTAGTAGGTCGAGCGTTTCGCCAAGCTCAAGCTCGCGGGCTCAACCCGCTCCCAGCTATTCTCGTTCGCGCTCCTCTAGCCAACCTTCAACTCGATCGAGTTCGACGAGACCATCGGTTTCGCCTGTTCGTCCGAGTAGCGCTCCGAGAGCTGAAGTCGCGTCTCCGCGGAGTTCGTCTGGATCGAGTAATGTGACTCGTCCATCGAGTTCTCCATCTCGGTCGAGATCGTCTTCGACGATTCGTTCTAATGATAATTCTTCGAGAACAACGGTTTCGCAACCCTCGTCGAGCGCATCGACTTCCCGTTCTCGTTCTTCGAGCGTAAATACTCAGATAGCTCCGAGTCGCGCTCCGAGTCGACCCTCCGTATCGCCGAGTATTGGTACGCGATCATCGTCGCGAAATGTGGATACAAGTGGCAATAGCCTTGCTCGATCGCCGTCATCGATTCGGCGAAGTAGCGCGCGGTCAAATCCATCGGTTGTGGGCCCTAAGGGTTTGAGTGCAGAGGTTTCAAGCGCGGCTGGAATTTATGGGAAAAGTCGGACGCTTTCACAGGACGTCTATCGCAATTCGCGGAGAGAGCTTAATCAGCGTTCAACGGAGCGCCGTGAGATTGAGCGAAATACGCTCGTAGCGAGTGTAGCGAATAATCGTCCAGGCACCGGGAACCGCATTCAGCCGCAAACCTCGATTGTATCGCCGCAAACCTCGATTGTATCGCCACAAAATTCGATCGTGTCGCCACAAACTTCGACCGTTGCTCCTCAAATTCAACATCGCTCGAAACATGGGGATAGTAGAGGTCCTGCACGAATCGCTCATTTCGATTTGAAGCATAAACATGTTCATGGAGCGAGTTGCGGGCACCATAACTACGGTGGTCGTTGGCACGACTATGCTCGCTCGCACCGCCATGGATCCGGCTGCGGGCACCATTTTTCCGGAGGCGCATGGATTTCCTTTTCGATAGGGCATCGGCACGGCATTGGTTGCGGTCACTTCCACGAAGGCGGCCGCTGGTTGTCTCATTTGGGGCATCACCACGTTCATGGAGTGAGTTGCGGTCATTATTACTATAGTAGCCTCTGGTGGAATTATCCTCGATTGCATTCTCATTTCGATGGTTGCGGTCACTATTATCACAGCAGTCGCTGGTATGATTTTCCGGTGGCGCATATTCACTCGTCAAGCTGCGGTCATTTGTACGATGGTTTGAGTTGGTACGCGCATGGTAACCAGGGGCATATTCATGGCGCAAACTGCGGTCACCATTACTACGAGCGACGTTGGAATTCGTATCCGAGGGGATACTACACGCGTCACCGCCACGACAGCTTCTACTTTTTCGTAGATCTTGGAGATTTCAGACGTCGCAATGTATCGACGCATGTTTACGAAGAGTCGCTTGATTACGGAAATGAACCGGTGGACATCTTCAATGATGAAGACGCTCTGAGCCGAGCCTATGCGGCCTTCAATGCAGGTAAGTTCTACGAGTCGGTGATAGCGTTCAACCAAGCGATCGAGGAAGATCCTGAGAACGGGATATTGTATATAGCGCGAGCGCAGGCTCAGGTAGCGATTCGGGATTACCGGTCGGCTTACGACGATTTAATTATTGGCTTGGAAATGGTGCCCGAGTGGTCGGAGGTCGAATTAAACTTGGCTGAGATTTACGGAAATCCCGATTGGTTCCAGGAGCATTATGATAATTTGAACAAATGGGTCGGCGAGTACCCGAGGGACTACAAAGCGCATTTCGTTCTAGGCTACTTTCATTATTTCCGTCAGGATTACGAGGCGGCTAAGAGCGAGTTCGTATATACGCTGGCTTGGGATGAAGAGCACCCTCAGGCAAAGCAGATGATGGAGTCGATACTGGTTTTCGAAGCGGAGACGGAAGTCATGGCAGCGGAAAACGAACTATTGGAAGATGTTTCGCCAGAGAAGGAATTGTAGGAGGCGGGAGCTTTCGAATGAAGAGTAGCACAGGCTTCCAGCCTGTTTCTTCACAGGCAAGATGCCTGTGCTACTATTGCGAAAACTGTACATTGAAGCGGTAGTACGAACTTATAAAAACTCTCTTGGCGATGGGGTGATATTCTATTCAGA
>JAPKDW010000226.1 GCA_028822375.1 Opitutaceae bacterium
TGGCTCTTGCAGAAGCGGTCGCGTTCTACGCTCTCTTCCTCTAATCATAGAATACCTTTCGCGTCGGTTCCTGAATAGGGCCGGCGCACTTTCTTTTTACATCTTTCAAAACATCGGTAAATGACAATACTCCCTGTTATTCTCGCAGCCGCTACCGAGCACGGGATAGAAGACTCGGCTCAAGGTGATGGTGGCATTTTGGATACGATTTTCAAAATACTCCATGATTTCGGAGTCGAAGGCCCCTTCCTGCTTTCCCAAATCATCAGCTTTTGCGTAGTTGCCTTTGTCCTCTACAAATTCGCGTTCAAGCCCGTTCTCGTTACAATTGACGAACGGCAGTCGAAAATCGCAGACGGCCTGAAATACGCCGAGGAGATGCAGGTGAAGCTTGCCGAAGCGGAGTCGCAGCACAAAGAGATCCTTCAAAAGGCCTCGCTTGAGGCACAGCAAATCGTCAACGACGCCAGAGCGATTGCCGAAGAGAGGATTTCCAAATCTTCTCAAGAAGCGTCCAGCCGCGCGGCGGAGATCATGACTAAGTCGGAGCAACAGATCGAACTCGATCGCAAGAAAATGCTCGCCGAAGCGCGGAGCGAAATCGCCCGTCTCGTTGTCGCGACGACCAGCAAGGTGCTCGCCAAAGAGCTTTCTTCGGATGACAAGAGCCGGTTCACTGAATCCGCAAGCGCTAGCCTCGTAGAATCGAGCAACTAGTATTTAATTTTCAATGACACAAAATAAGCAGATCAAACAATTCGCTAAGCAGCTTCTCAAAATGAGTGTTGAGGGTGGCGACCTGTCTGCAGATCGTGTTGATGGCGTATTGAAGGCTTTGGATAAAAATCCACCACGCCACCACATCGCTGTTCTCAAGGCTTACTTGAAGCTGGTCGAACGCGAAGTGGCAAAGAGTACTGCAATAATTAGCCACGCCGGCGTGATCGGAGCACGTTCGGTCGAATTGATTTCAAAACAGCTTTCCGCAAAATACGGTCGTAGTATTGTGCCGATCACTCGCGAAGACCCAAGCTTGATAGCGGGTCTGCGTGTTGTCGTTGATTGCGATGTATACGATTCCTCGATCTCGAACGTTTTATCTACGCTAGAATCTTCCCTTTCCTAATGCGCCTTTCCGATTCCATTTAATCAATATAGAAGACCATGAGTTCCGTCATCGAACAGATTGAACAGCAAATTGCTAACCTCCAAACTAAGGCAGTAGCCAGCAACACCGGGAAGATCCTAAAGATCGGCGACGGCGTTGCGAAGATCGACGGTTTGTCCGAGGTAATGTATAACGAGATGATCGCGTTTCCTGGTGGAACGATCGGCATCGCCCTTAACTTGGAAGAAGACGAAGTGGGAGCGGTTGTTCTCGGCGAGTCGAATCACCTCAAGCAAGGCGACGAAGTTAAATGTACGGGAACGCTCCTTTCCGTGCCGGTTGGCAATGGACTTCTCGGTCGGGTAGTTGATGCTTTGGGACAGCCTGTCGATGGCAAGGGAGCAATCGAAAGCACCGAGACCTATCCGGTTGAACGAATCGCTCCAGGTATCATCGAGCGTAAGTCGGTTGATCAGCCTCTAATGACTGGTATCCAAGCGATCGATTCGATGATTCCAATCGGCCGTGGGCAACGCGAGCTCATCATTGGCGACCGCGGTACCGGCAAGACGACCATCGCGATCGATACGATCATCAATCAAGCGAACATCAATAAAGTTGGTATCGCATCGGGCGATCCTGATTTCCGTCCAGTATACTCGATCTACGTGGCGATTGGGCAAAAGAATTCCAATGTTGCTCGTACGCTCGGGGTTCTCGAAGAAAAGGGAGCTCTTGAATACACGATCATCGTTTCTGCACCTGCTGCTGACGCGGCCGCGAACCAGTACATCGCTCCATACACAGGTGCTGCGATCGGCGAGTGGTTCATGGCGAATGGCATGGATGCGTTGATCGTTTATGATGATCTTTCCAAGCATGCAGCGGCTTACCGCCAAATGTCTCTCATTTTGAAACGTCCATCTGGACGTGAAGCGTATCCTGGCGACGTTTTCTATCTTCACTCTCGTTTGCTCGAGCGTTCGGCTCGCGTTAGCAAAGATCATGGTAACGGTTCACTCACAGCGCTCCCGATCATCGAAACGCTCGCGGGTGACTTGGCGGCCTACATTCCGACCAATGTGATCTCCATCACTGATGGTCAGATCTTCTTGGAAACCGATCTTTTCAATCAAGGTATCCGCCCTGCGGTATCAGTTGGTCTTTCCGTATCCCGTGTTGGATCGGCTGCTCAGCAGAAAGCGACGAAGCAAGTTGCGGGTAAGATCAAGCTCGAGCTCGCTCAGTTCCGCGAACTAGCGGCGTTCGCTCAGTTCGGATCCGATCTTGATGCGAAAACAAAGGCTCAGCTCGATCGCGGTGCCCGTATTGTTGAACTCTTCAAGCAGCCCGCGTTTAACCCGATTCCAATCGAGCAGCAAGTCGGCGTACTTTGGGCGATGCAGAATAACGTTTTCGACGATATTGACGTATCGAAGATGGTTGCTGCCGCCAATTCGCTTCGCGATTTCCTGAGTTCCCGCAAGGAAGCATTGCTTACTAGCATTCGCGAAAAAGCGAAAATCGATGATGACCTCACTGCTCAGCTCAAAGCGGCAGTTGAAGAATGGAAGCCAACTTTCGCGTAAATCCGCGATTAACGAGATCGAGAAAGCGAACTGAGCTACGAGTTAATTAGTCGATGCCAAATTTAAAGGAAATTCGTACCCGCATTAAGTCGGTCAAGAATACTCGCCAGATTACGAAGGCGATGGAGCTTGTTGCGGCCTCGAAGATGAAGAAGGCTCAGCAATCGGCTCTTTCCGGACAGCCCTATGCAGCTTTGCTTGCCGAGACATTGGCTAATATTTCAACTCGTATCGAAGAATTGGATCATCCGTTTTTCGAAGAGCGAGAAGTTAAGACACGCGGTATCATTCTAGTAACTACGGACCGTGGATTGTGCGGACCTCTCAACGGAAACCTAATTCGCGAAGTTCAGAAAATCGAAGGTGCGGCGAAATTCGTTAGCGTCGGTCGCAAGGGAAAACAATTCCTTAGTCGTTCGAGTCGTGAATTGTTGGCTGACTTTGAAATTGGGGATTCAGTACAATATATAAAGATCAAACAGCTTACCGAGTTCATGATCGAAAAGTATCTCGCTGGCGAAGTGGATACGGTTGAAGTATGGTATCCGCGTTACATCAATATTCTCATTCAGTCGCCAACGAAAGCGAAACTATTGCCTATCGCCGGTCTCGGCGAAATGATTACGGAGTTGAGGGGCAAAAACGCGAAGCCATTTGAAGATTCGGACGACGATCGCAATTTCAAATACGAGCCGGATCCGAAAACGATTTTAAACGAGTTGCTACCTCTTTTTGTCATTCGGCAGGTATATCAAGCAGTTTTGAGCGCACGCGCTTCCGAGCATAGCGCTCGAATGGTTGCAATGAAGACTGCCAAGGATAATGCAAATAAGTTGCTTGATGCGCTTACGTTGCAATTCAACAAGGCTCGTCAAGCGGCGATCACTCAAGAAATTCTCGAAATCGCGGCGGCAACTGCAGGCTCCGAGTAATTCCATCACTTTAATTCTTACTTTTAACATCTCTAATTAAACCAATGAGCAACACCGGAAAAATCCTCCAAATTATTGGACCTGTTGTGGACGTCCAATTCGCTGAAGATTCGATTCCCGCAATCTATCAGGCATTGACAATCGAGTTTGCCGTAACGGGCAAAACTCAACAATTGACCCTCGAGGTTCAGCAGCACCTCGGCGAAGGCGTTGTCCGCACGGTTGCGATGTCGTCGACAGAAGGTCTCAAACGAGACATGGATGTTACCGATTCCGGTTCGCAGATCTCCGTGCCAGTTGGCGAAGGCGTTCTTGGACGTATCTTTAATGTGACTGGCGACGCGGTAGATAATCGTGGCGAAGTTAAGCACGAGAAGCGTTATACAATTCATCGCCCGGCTCCTCCGCTCACCGAGCAAGACACGAGTTCGGATATCCTCGAAACGGGAATCAAGGTCATCGATCTTATCTGCCCGTTCATCAAGGGTGGTAAGGTTGGCGCTTTCGGTGGAGCTGGTGTTGGCAAGACCGTTGTCATCATGGAGCTGATTAACAACATCGCGAAGACTCACGGTGGATACTCTTTGTTTGCAGGGGTAGGGGAGCGTTCTCGCGAAGGAAACGATCTTTACCATGAAATGTCGGACTCCGGCGTGATCGATCAACAGAATCTCGAAAACTCGAAGGTTGCTCTCGTTTACGGCCAGATGAACGAACCGCCTGGCGCACGTATGCGCGTTGCGCTTTCGGCTCTTTCGATGGCTGAGTATTTCCGCGACGAGCAGAACCAGGACGTGCTTTTGTTCGTCGACAATATTTTCCGTTTCTCGCAAGCGGGTTCTGAAGTATCGGCTCTTTTGGGGCGTTCACCTTCAGCGGTTGGTTATCAGCCGACGCTTTCGTCTGAAATGGGTATGCTTCAAGAGCGTATCACCTCTACGAAAAAGGGTTCTGTAACGTCCTTCCAGGCGGTTTACGTTCCCGCAGACGATTTGACTGACCCGGCTCCAGCGAATACCTTCGCTCACTTGGACTCCACGATCGTACTCGAACGTGCAATTGCCGATTTGGGTATCTACCCGGCGGTTGATCCTCTTAATTCAGTTTCGAAAGCGCTCGAACCTTCAATCGTCGGCGA
This sequence comes from Opitutaceae bacterium, assembly GCA_028822375.1. Taxonomy (GTDB): domain Bacteria; phylum Verrucomicrobiota; class Verrucomicrobiia; order Opitutales; family Opitutaceae; genus Pelagisphaera. The sequence continues at coordinate 4,768 of JAPKDW010000226.1, forward strand.
AGAGCACTATGCAGTGGCTCAAGGAGTACAACGGGTGCTTCAACGTTATAACGATTTGCAGGATATCATCGCGATTCTCGGACTTGATGAGCTTTCGGCCGAAGATAAGCAAACCGTCTACCGGGCCCGTAAGGTACAAAAATTCCTATCGCAGCCATTCAACGTTGCTCAGATCTTCACTGGTTTTCCGGGAAAGATCGTTGCAGTCGCTGATACGATAAAAGGCTTCAAGATGATCCTTGATGGAGAACTCGACCACATTGCCGAAAACGACTTCTACATGAAGGGCGGAATCGACGAAGTTCTCGAAGCTTCGAAAGCGTAATCGATATAAGTTCTTAACTAGCAATAATCTAAGAAACGTCAAATGAATCTCGAAATAGTCACGCCCGAGGCGAGAGTCTACGAAGACACAGTCGATTCGGTAGTCCTGCCGACGACTTCAGGCGAGATTAACATCCTGCCCGGTCACATCCCGCTCGTTACAGAGATTCAAGCAGGAGAGATCATTGTTTCCAAATCAGGCTCCGGCCAATCCCTGGCGATAAGCAAAGGTTTCGCTCAGTGCGTGGGCGACAAGATTTCAGTCCTTGCCGAAAACGCCATCCACATCGACGAAATCGATGAGTCGGCGGTAGAAGAAGCTCAAAAACGAGCCGAAACAGCCCTCGCAACCATGGAAAAGATGTCCGACGAGGAAATCGCGATGTTCGAAACGCAGGTAGCGTATGCGAGAGCTCAGATTCTGCTTAAGCAGAAGGGGAAATAGCAGGAAGTGTTGATCGAAAAATTCGATTTTACATCCTAAATACCCCTCTATCCAAATCTGTATCGAATTACATGCGATGGGGATTTGCACTATTGTGTATATGAAAAAAGCTCTAATTACCGGAATAACCGGTCAGGACGGTTCTTATCTTGCTGAGTTACTCCTTGGAAAAGGGTATGAAGTCCACGGTGTCATTCGACGTTCGTCTACTTTTAATACTTCGCGGATAGACCACCTGTATCAGGATCCCCATATTAATGGCGTAAAACTGTTTCTCCATTATGGCGATTTAGCAGATTCAGTCCAAATGGTTAAGTTGCTTTATGAACTCCAACCGGATGAGATTTATAATCTGGGAGCTCAAAGTCATGTTCGGGTATCTTTCGATGTGCCGGAATATACGGGAGATGTCGTTGGCGTTGGAGTTGTGCGGATCTTAGAAGCAATTCGAGAAGCAAAATTGGTAAAAAAGGTTAGGTATTACCAAGCCTCTTCTTCCGAAATGTTTGGAAAAGTGCAGGAGGTTCCACAGACTGAAAATACTCCGTTTTGGCCCCGTTCTCCTTATGGTTGCGCTAAAATGTATGCCCACTGGCTAACGGTGAACTATCGTGAATCATACAACATGTTCGCGTGCAGTGGGATTCTCTTCAATCATGAATCACCACGACGCGGTGAGACGTTTGTTACGCGTAAAATCACACGTGCTGCGACGCGAATAAAATTAGGACTTCAAGATAAACTTTATCTGGGAAATCTCGACGCAAAACGTGATTGGGGCTATGCTAAAGAGTACGTGGAAATGATGTGGCTTATGCTGCAGCAAGACCAACCCGATGATTATGTGATCGCCACAAACGAAACACATTCGGTCAAAGATTTTGTCAGGGAAACGTTTAGCCAACTTGACCTAGATTGGGAAAAATATGTTGAATACGATGATCGGTATGAGAGACCTTCAGAAGTTGACTTACTGATTGGAGATCCGAAAAAGGCGAAAAAGCAACTAGGCTGGGAGCCTAAGGTTAAATTTAAGGAGCTCGTAGCGATCATGGTAGCGGCTGATTTGAAACTTGCCGATCGTGAAGCGAGAATCAAATCTGTACTTCTTTAAGGACACTAGTGATTTTTCATTTCAACAACGAAACCAACTCTTTTTAGACAATCTGGAGATACCCGAACAATGATTTTGGGTATGTATGACATAAAGGTAAAACCCTTAGGTCATTAGGACAGAGGAATATTGACTAATTATAGGTTATCACAGGTCACTTATAATTGGCTGGGATAAACTCTAGGTTTTTAATTAGAAAAAGTAACGACCTCTCGTCGTTTTCAAGTGTTACAGTTTTATCATCACTAAAAACCTTAATTGCGAGTGATTTATGTTTAGCCATATTAAAATTGGTCAATGAACTGTAGGTTCCCCACTCATTCATTACGATATCATCGCGAAGGAGAACTTCATTAGTGTTACTGTCTGTTACAATTACTCCGACGCTACATGCTTTGATCGCCGCTAAGTAAGTGAAGTTTAATGCAACCAAAGGTAATTCTATTGGATTATCTATGGATTCAACGGAAATTTCGAATTCAAGTGATCTATTTGTCCAGACCCACCAGCCAGATTCATCCATTTCCTTATTATACCCACCATCAAT
>JAPKDW010000227.1 GCA_028822375.1 Opitutaceae bacterium
GGTTGGCGATCCGGGGAATTGCGGTTCGATTGTTCGCGCTTGCGATTGGTTTGGCGCGGACGCGGTTTTGTTGGGGATGGGCTGTTCGGAAATTGAAAACGGCAAATTTGTTCGAGCGACCATGGGAGCGCTGTTTCATCTGTCCCTTGCTAAAGTAGAGTCGTTGCCGAATTCGTTGAAGGATTTGCAGGAGAGCGGCTATCGCATCGTAGCGAGCTCTTTAGGGGATTCCGAATCTCTGTCTCAGTTTGTTTGGCCGTCTAAAACGGTGTTGGTGATAGGTAATGAAGCTCGGGGCGTATCGCAGCGCGTATTGAATCTTGCCGATACGCGGTTGCAGATTCCGAAGTACGGCCGTGGGGAATCGCTCAACGCCGCAATGGCGGCCTCGGTCATGTTGGGACACTGGCGGGTTTGAGGAGTTCGTTTCTTGGGGAATCGGAATCTCTTTAAATTGTAGTTTGAGTTTTGGGCAGGCCCAGCCAATCATTTGTCCCGATATGCCTCGCCAAGCGATTTTTATTCTTACCGACACTCAAGGGACCGACGTTATCGGTTGTTACGGACGATCTGACATGAAGACGCCGCATATCGACCGGATGGCTTCGGAGGGCATTCGTTTCGATCGGGCCTATTCGACGCAGCCAGTATGCGGTCCCGCACGGTCGGCTATCTTTACGGGAATGTATCCGCATTCCAATGGCGTTTTAGGCAATGACATGGCCCCAGCTTTGGATATGAAGACGCTTGGACAGCGATTGTCGGATTCCGGAGCGCGAACGGGTTTTGTCGGAAAGTGGCACTTGGATGGAACGGACTATTTCGGAAACGGGATTTGTCCTGAAGGTTGGGACCCGGAGTATTGGTTCGATGGTCGCTGTTACCTGGATAGCTTAAAGGATAAGTCCGAGCGCGATTTTTCCAGGCTCGTGCCAACGGCTCAAGACATGCGCGATCGGGGATTCGACGAGACCTTTACCATGGCGCACCGAAGCGCAGACAAGGCGATCGAGTTTATCGAACGATACAAAGACGAGGATTTCTTTTTGGTGGTATCCATTGACGAGCCGCATCACCCATTTATTTGTCCTGCCGAGTATCTAGAGGCTTTCGAAGGATTCGAATACAAGCTTGGCGAAAACGCGAAAGATGATTTGGCGGATAAGCCGCAGAGCCAACGAGATTGGGCGGAACATGTTGCGGAGTTTATGGGGGATGGGGAGGTCTTTCGATTAGATCCGTTTTTCGCGTGCAATAGTTATTGCGACTACGAGGTTGGGCGCGTTCTCGGCGCGATTGATAAATGGATACCTAATGCGTTGTCGGTCTATACTTCGGATCACGGAGATATGCTGGGCGCTCATCGTTTGCTGGGAAAGGGGCCAACGATGTACGATGAAATCGCGAAGATCCCGTTTATCGTTAAGTGGAAAGGGTCCACTCCAGAGGCTAGCTGCGTAGATCGACCGATTTCGCACATCGATTTGGCGCCGACGTTTTTGGAGTTTTTCGGTCAGGATATACCTGAGATTCTTCAGGGAGAGAGCCTATTGCCCATTTTCGTAAATCCGAGCGCTTGTTCGCGTGAACAGGCTTTTTTGGAGTTCAATCGATTCGAGTTGGATCACGATGGATTTGGAGCATTGTCTCTGACTCGATGTGTCGTGACGCAGCGCTATAAGCTGGCGATCAATCTCACTGATAAAGATGAGCTCTACGATTTGGAGACTGATCCGAGCGAGATGCGAAACCTTATTGACGACCCAGCGCTAGCTGAATTGAGAAACGGGTTGCATGACGAAATTACCGCGTGGATGGATCGTACGCGTGATCCATTTAGGGGGCCGCAGTGGAAAAATCGCAAGTGGCGCGATCAAGGAGTTAAATCTTGGGGTGGTCCGACGCGTCCGCATCCATTTGATGGGTACAATCCTCGTTCGCTGCTGTACGATACGGCTGAAGAAATCGACCGATTGGTGTACGAGAAGCACTAGCGCATCGTTTCAATAGTTTCGTATCTAACTAACGATTCCAATCGGAGGACGGTTCTGGGTCCCGGATCCATAAACTGAATTTGTAGATATTCTTAACCACAGATGACTCGGATATTCACAGATATCCAATATCCAATGAGTTCCAAATCGAAGGACTTACGAGGTTTAATCGGTTATTAAAAATTGAGTTCCTAAATTATCCCCAGCGTTTCATAAACCACGAAGGACACGAAGGTAGGGAGGCGAAATGATCCATTTATCTGTGTTCTCTGTGAGATCTGTGGTTAAATTATTGTTCGCTTATATTCACTCGGTTTTGGTTTGCGACCTTTTGAAGCGTTACGGCGCCGTGGCTTCGATTTCCAATTGGAAGAATTTTTCGGAGCCTGTTGGAATCGTGAATGTGACGGTGTTTTCGATTACTGTGGGCGTTAGCGAAGGCTCAGGGGTCCAAGTTATCATGTCGGTACTTGCGTTTAGTCGATAGACTACGCCGTCGATTTGTGGCGAGATTGTCAGGACGATTCCGTTGGAGGATTTCGTCGCGATGATTTGTGGTCCCGAGTTGCGAGAGCTGGGGTCGAGAAGCAGGAGGAACTCGCCGTTGTTATTGAGGCCGTCTCCGTCGGAATCGGCTTCGCGTGCAGAAGGCGTTAGGGCGGCGATCTCTTCGCTTGTGTAAAAGGAGAGGAGCCATTCGTCGAAAGTGAGAATGGTTCCGAATTGTTGAACCGTGTGTTGTAGGCTTTCGATGGTTACGGTGCCTGTTCGTGCGCTTGGGCTCGTGTTTTCAGCTACCGTGTAGTTTACAGTCGCGTCGCCTGTGCCGGAAGTCGGGCTGGTTATCGTAATCCAGGAATCGCTGCTGGCGCTCCAAGGATGTTCGGTGGTCAGTTTGACCGACCCGTTTCCGCCCGTAGATAGGAAGTTGGCCTTTAGAGGATCTATGCTGCCTTCGAAAGGGGAAGCAGATTGCGTAATCGAATGATTGTTTCCAGCAACTAGGATAAGTCCTGATCGTTCTGAGCCGGTATTGTTGGCGGTTACGGTAACCGTGACTGTACCATTGCCGTTGCCGATCGTCGGAATCAGGCTCACCCAGTCGAGAGCCTCGAGGACGGTCCAGTCTCCTGTAGATGTAACGGTAATGTCGTAGCTTCCAGCGCCACCGGCGATCGTTTTTTCGGTCGGGTCGATGTCTGCGGTCGGGGGTGACGCGCTGGAGCCGGTTGTGCGGAAGTAGTAGTCGTGATCGGTGGGGACTTGACTCTTATTGAATAGACTTGCATCGCCTGCCGGGTAGGAGTCGCCCTCGGTATGTAACCAAGCTAAGAAATGCCTGTCTTGGACCTGGAATAGAACCGGGTTAGTCGTTACTGTATCCGCAGTACGCGTGATTCGTATTAGAAGTTCCGATCCAGCACCTGTTGTCCACAATGGTATACTTGCGTTGTTCCATTCTATTGTTCTAAAGTTATTCGTCAAACCATTGGTATTGTCTGTCGGCGTGAATGTTGACCAGGTATCGATACCAGTGCTGAACTCGAAAATTGGTGAAACCCCTGATCCGCTAGCAGGCGTATCCAACCAGAAAAATAGTTCCTCGAATTTCTCTGAATCGCCAATGGTGATTGTATCGTTGTCTGCTACAAATGCTGGTACGTCGGTGCCAAAAATATTCGAACTTAGATCCTCTAGTTGATCGATTGCGTTAACTAGGATTGAATCAAGTGCTTTGGCGTCGAGTCGTTGTAGCGTTATTCGGTAAGTCTCGTCTGTGTTGACGTACATTTGAAGGGGAACGTCGAGCCATTCATTTGTGCTTGGGATGTCGCCTTCCTCATAGATTTTGCTAAAAAGGACGACGTTGTTTGAGTCTGTGAGCTTTAGACTCATGCGGCCAGGTGTGCCGTTCTTCCATAGATTGATTTCAAGTTGATGAAGGTAGCTGAAGGAAGGGACGAATTCTTGCCAAACCTCACCGTTGGATACGGAAAACTGGAGGTACGCGTCCCCTTGATTGCCTGGGTTGTGATTGCTGTTTGGATCGAGTACATTCGGCTCACTTGGAGCTACGGTAGTGGTCAACGTGATACTTGGACTGTCGCCGGAACCATTGGGATTTGTCGCTCTAACCCAATAGACAGTGGTTTGATTGAGAACCGGAGTTGTGAAGGATGCATCGGTCGCTGCGCCAACTGGGTTGCTCGTGTCTCCGGAGACGCCTTCGTACCATTGATAGCTTAGGTCGGGCGTGCCGACTGCTTGAGCGAGAATCGTTTTAGATTGGCCTTCGACAAAAGCGAAATTGGGAAAGGGCGTAGGAAAGGAGGGGATTGGCGTTTGGTGGACGCGGTAGCCCGCGACCACAGGTGTCGTCGTCGTGAGTGTTCTGGCATTGTCAGCGGGATTTACGTTGCCTTCGGCGATTCCTGTTGGAGCTCCTAGGTGCGAGACGTTGGGATTGGAGAAGAAATTAACCTGATTGTTGAAGCTCTTTTGGTAGGCCATTATCGTCCGGTGGCTTTCCGGGGTACCGCCGTCGAAGTGATGGCCGTGGGAATAGAGATAGAGCCCACCGTTGGGGTCGGCGTTGTCCGCAAAGGCATCGTGTGAGGCTCCGAGGTTGTGGCCTACTTCGTGGGCAAAGGTATTTCTGGATACGGCTGATTGGACAGACGCTACACTGAATCCTGTCGTGTCGCGTCCTGTTTCGTCTTTGAGTACCCAACCCAGTCCGGCGGTTCCCCCGATACTGCCGTTTCTTAGGAGACATACGACGTCGGCCCCCCAGTCTTCGCGCAGGGTGAGAACATTGTCTACAACGCCGTCTTCGTTTGTGATAGCGTCGAGGTCGTCTTCGTAGCTGAATAGGCTTTCCGTGTAAGCGATTTCTTCGACGTGAACGAGATTGAACTTGGCGTCGATCAAGCTGTTCTCGAAACCGAGAGTGCCTTTGGCGATGATGGCCTGAGCTGTCGCTACGACTCCGTCGTGATCGCCCTGGTCGGCTTTTACTGCGGCCGTATAGACCACGAGTACATCGATCGAGGCGGTTTCCGCGTGGGCGGCGGATAGGGTGGTCAGCGCAACGACTAACGATGCGGCGACGCTGCGAATGTGTGACGGAAGCGGGCGTCGATGTTTGGCGTTGGAGTTGGATTCGTAGGCGGTTTCGTTCATCTTATAGCATCTTGGATGCGGGGCGAGAATTGTCCCTTCCATTCCTGAATGATGTGCGTGTGCTGGCCAGGGCTGGAGGGTGAGGGGCCTGCTTTGTCGAATATGAATTGAACGAGAGTCGGCTGACTCGATGGCGATCTCGTTGGTTGGCGAGCGATCTCGTTCAGCGCGACATCGGTTTTCGAAAGATTGAGGGGTAAGGTCGTCGAACCAGTATGAGTATCGTTTTGTGGAACCTGAGGCGGCAAAGCGTGATCAGGTTGACGTTCTTTAAACCAGTAGAAACCAAGGCCTCCGCAGAGGATGATCGCTAGTATTGCCGTAAATGGGCGCTTCATTTTGGAGTTATTTGCGATCCTCTCCAGTATCGGTTGGGAGTTGGGGTGCGCGAATTGCCGATGTATCGCAGGTGATTTTGCAAGTAGGACCGTTCAGGGAAAATTTGCGAACAAATTCAACGCGGCTCTTTGGGGGAAACGTTCCTATGGCTTGGGCAAATCGATCGTGAATTCCTATACTTATGATCTCAATCATTCCGGCTGGGATCGGAGTGGGGGCTGCATTGCTTACGCTTACTTACAGTATAATCGCGAAGCTGCAAAAGCAGATCGAATCTGAACTCGCCGAGCGAGGGTCGAGTAACGGATTTAAGTCTGTAGGAGCGGGTTTACCCCCCGATCCTCATGAAACTGATCGCGGCGTAAAGCCGCTCCTACAGGGAAAATTGATTAGATCCGTTCGACCGTAATTTTAACGATCGAGATGTCTTCGAGAGGTTTGTCGTTTTCTTTTTCGACGGATTGGATCGCGTCTGCGATTTCCATGCCTTCGATGACTTTACCGAAAACGGTGTGCTTGCCGTTGAGCCATTGCGCGCCGTCTTTTTTGGTGACGATGAAGAATTGCGAACCATTGGTGCCGGGACCGGAATTCGCCATACAAAGCGTTCCGTAGTCGACTTTGGCGATGAGGCTGGGTTGTCCTACCGCAGCATCGGTTCCGAGCAACGTTTGCAGTTCTTCGATGGTCTTGCCTACGAGTGGCTGAATGGAATTCGATGCTTGGATTTCCTCAAAGAGAGCTGCGACTTCAGGAAGGGGGCTTTGTCCTTCGTGTTCTTGCAAGTGCGGAGCGAAGAGGCTTTGGAAAGCGGCGTTGGCGACATCCTCGTCTGTGATTTCACCCGTGATGGTGGTTAGCTCGGGCTTGAAACGCGTTAGCTTTTCGGTCGAGCCGAGCAAAGATTGTAGCTCTTCGACGGTTTTTCCGACAAGAGGTTCTACGTTCTGGGCAGTTTGCATGGACTGGAAAATCGCGGCGATCTCGGGTACCGGGCTTTGTCCTTGATTTTCCATTAGGTGAGGGCGGAGCAAGGCGGAAAAGACTTCATTGGCAATGTCGGCGTCGTCGATCAGGCCTTCGAGCGGTTCGAGCGAACCTGCGTAGCATTCGTCTTGGAACTGATAGCCAGGGCCGCCTGTTCCCGTTCCGAGTGGGCATCCGCCTTGGATCATGAAGTCGTTGATCACGCGGTGAAAAATGAGGCCGTCATAGAAGGGCTCGTTTTTTTCGACGCCTTCTGGAGTGGTCCATGTTTTGGATCCGTCAGCTAGTCCTGTGAAATTCTCTACTGTGATTGGGGTTTCTTCCTCGAAGAGCTCGATCACGATCGTGCCTTTGGTCGTTTCCATGCGAGCGACGAGAGAGGTCGGCTTTTTGGAGCATCCGGCGAAAAAAGTCGCTACCGCAAGCAGGGCGATGGCGATGGTCTTGAGGAGAGAAATTTTCATAAGTGGCGTAGTAAGAGTATTTCGACTGCGGTCGGCAATAGGAATTTGGAGGATCGGAAAAGACCTCACGCGAAGCCGCCAAGACGCAAAGATTTTGTGGAGAGTAGAGAATGA
>JAPKDW010000228.1 GCA_028822375.1 Opitutaceae bacterium
GTATCGGGCCCGTATTGCTCGGCCGCCACAACCTGCTCGCCCTCCTCGATTCGCGCTGTGCATTCATGCTCGCGCGTCGGAGTCGCTCCGGTCAAGGCATCAGGTACCGGGTTCCGGTTGGTAGGTCCAATTCCATCACCTCGCTCAACACCGTATCGGCTAACCCAATACGGCAGTGCTACCGGACAGCCGACCCGTCCATTCCAGGTATCCGTCCCGGTGTCGCCGGTGACCCAAAGCGTTCGGATCTCCCCGGTTTGCGCATTCTCAAGCCAGACGGCAAATTGCGGCGGTTCAGCCCAATTGGTCATGATGTATTCATCCCGATTAAGCGCCAGATGGAATCGAATTTCAGAGGCAGCGTCAGAATTCGAAACCAATTGGGACTCGCTAACGCAGCCCGCCAAAAGCGCAACACTCGCTAAACCGGCTGAAAGCCGAAGAGCTATCGTTTCCTTAATAGGCATGCGGAGAACCGAAAACGAAATAAGGGATTCCTGTCAGGCGAAATAGGTCGCGAGTGGCTTCCGATCTTTCCACTTGCCCCGAGTAAAGTCCGGCAGGTCAACCGCCTTGCTCCGATTGCGGGCAGAGTCCTCCGAGGTTTCTAGAATACAACTCCAGGACCCAAGGTCATACACATCGATGTCGGGATAATCGCCGCGATTCATGGACTTCACCAACCGATAGAGCATCATGAAATCTCCACCACCGTGACCGCTCGTCGCGGCCATATCGCCTTTCTCTTTCCAATCGATGTGCTGGTATTCTTCGTAGTAATTGGAAATGGGCTCCCACTCACGACGGCTGTAATCGCCCTTCGACCTTTCCCCTGTCTTCTGGTCTACCAGCCCGCGAGGCACAGACCAGTCGCCCGGACTGTGGTCTCCGATGTGGACTCGCTCCTCGATATTCTCGTAAATGCCGTTGGTCGCCTGCAAACGGAAATAGTGCCGCGTGGGCCGCGGCAGGCGGGTATCATGAATCAGCGAAAGCGATTTACCATTCTTGGTGGCGATCATGGTGTTGCTCACATCCGCCATCTTGGGCGGGTTTTTGGCAAAGGGATGATCGTCCCCGAAAAAACGTTCCGCATAAACCTGGTAAGATTTTCCCGACACGCCCATGGATACCAGATAGTCAAACGCATCGCCGCGATTGATGCCCAGCCATTGGGCCGACGGCCCAGCAAAGTGACTCGCGTAAACGTTGCCCCAATGATCTATCACGCCCTCGCCCGCAAAGGAAAGAGAGCCATCCGCATTGAAATTGTAGTATAGCGCCTCCTTCTGATAACCGGCGTATATATGCAAGGGGTCGCCGAACAGTCCCTTCTGGATCAGATTGTAGACAGTCATGATCTCGCGGGTGTAACAGTAGTTCTCCAACAACATGCAATGCTTGCCGGTTTTCTCGGAGAGTTCGACGAGCTCCCAACACTCGTCAATCGTCTGCACCCCCGGCACTTCGGTCGCGCAGTGAATGCCAGCCTTCATGGAATCGATGCACATCGGCCCATGCCACTCCCAAGGCGTCATTACCAGAATAAGGTCGCAGTTCCCGTCCTCATACATGCGACGGTAATCATGCTCGCCCCGCGAATAGCCTTTGGGTTTGTCCTGGCCGGCTTCGATCACCCAGCGCTGCCCACGTTCGACTCGGGCTTCAATCAAGTCGCACACGCCGGTCACCTGACAATTTTCCAGTCGCAGCACCTGCTTCAACAAAGAGCCTCCGCGGTTGCCCACACCGATCACGCCGATGCGCACGTTTTCTATCGGCTCGAAGTTGCCGAGCTCGTCGGCAGCTGGTTTTCGACTGGCGGCAAAAGCCCGGAAGGGTTGGTTCAGCGCAGCCGCTCCCGCAGCTCCCAGAAGGGTACGTTTGATAAAGTCATTTCTGTTCATAATGCAAATATCAGGACCGAAAGCCCGTAGATACCCCGTTGCTTACTGCAGGGAGCAGGGCTTTGAGATCACCGTTTAAATCATAGGAATCGCGTATATAGAAATCAACTATTTTCGAGGAAATAAGCGCAGCCGTATCTCTTCCAAGAAATTCGGATTCCCAGTTAATCGCGGGTCCTCTAGTTGAATGAGCTGATTTTCCAATTTTAATTCGAAATCATTAATAAATTTTATATACTTTGGCAAGATTGCTAGATTATCGATCTGATCCGGATCTTGCTCTATATCGTACAACTCGTACATGGGCCGAGGTTGCAGGCATAGCTGGAACGGACGAGGATCTTTTTCTCGAAGAAAAAAGATCGCAGATTTGGTAGGGCTGCCATCAACGTTTCCAAACCCTCCAACCGGTTCACCCAAAGGCCAAGTCAGTCCCGGATAAACTCCAGCCGGATTGTTTTCCGGCTTATAATTCTTAATAAACAAGTAACGATCCGTACGATAAGCCCGACTTGGATAATCCGGATTTCCAGATTTAGTGCCTCCGTGACGTTCTAATCCGCCAAGAACCCAACTTCGATCAAGCAGCGCTTCTCCGCCTTTCAGCCTTACAAGCAAATCGGAAGCAATCATGTCCGCTGGCGCTTTAACGTTAGACGCCTCAAGGATGAGGACTGCCAATTCAGGAAGACTTACAAAGTCTTCGAATTCGCTCGCCTGAGGAAATACATTTTCCCACATCATAGCCAAGGGAACACGCATCCCGGCATCATACAAGTTGGCCTTAGCTCGCGGAAATGCCATACCGTGATCGCTGGTAACGATCACTAATGTATTATCCAGTTCACCCCGTTCCTCCAGGAGTTCCAGCATTTGGGCGAGGTGATTATCATAATACTCAACTTCAAACGCGTAGTCCAAAATATCCTGCCGGACTTCATCCACTTGAGGATAATAGGACGGGATGCGAACTACAGATGGATCGAGTCCATGCCTCGCTCCAATTCCAGAGTCGAGCGGACGATGCGGTTCGGATGCTCCAAACCAAAAGAAAAACGGGCCGTCCTTCTTATCATCAGCAAGGAATTCCTCAAAATTTGCTGCATAATTCGATCTGCTTATATGCTCGCCGGGAGGGGCGGTCTCAATTTCGTTGTGTTCGTAACCCGCAGCATTATCGAAGTCTTTTCTTGTGTATTCACCTGGGCCCCACCCTTTCCCCGTGAATCCAACTCTATAACCAGCATCCTTTAGCAATGACGTAAAAGGTATCTGCTCCTCTGGCCAAACAGCGTGATTCATTGCGGCGCTCCCTGTCAGGAAAAATGGCTTTCCCGTAAGTATGGAAGCCCTCGACGGAGAGCAGGATGGCGCCGATGCAAATGCTCGATGAAACAGAACCCCCGACCGAGCGACTCGATCAAAGCCAGGCGTATTCACCAACTCGCTACCATAAGCGCTCGCATGAGGGTAAGAATGATCATCCGCTACGCAGAGCAGAATATTGGGCAGCGCACTGTCGGCAGCTAATCCACTGGAAAAAATCGAGGCGAAGACGCACACCGCAACCATCAGCTTAAAAGTAGCAAAAGATTTAGATTTATTCATGATTACTAAATTTTCGACTTCAAGATTTTCGATCCTTGATCAAGCGAATTTGATCCAGGTCATCAGGCCTCCCAAGAACAGATAAAACACACCACACACACAAACCCCGATACGCTGGAGCCAACAGGGCTTCAATTCATCCGGCAGGAGGGTCAGGTTGACATACAGGGTATGAAAGCTCACGAAACCGAGAGCAAAGTTGGACAAGGTGCCGTAGATAAGTAGGAGGGCAACTGGACTTCCAATGGACAATCCCACCATGGTCATCAAGGCCTTGAACAGCAGGATGTAAAAATAGACCTTCTTAACCTCTGAGGGGTTCCACTTGCGCAAACCCGGTATGGCCGTCCAGAAAGTATCCACCCAACGACGTACAGTAGAGTCGACGCCAACAGTGGTCGATGGCACAAGAATCAGAAATCCGCATACCATCAGCATATACCAGAAAAATATTCCCATCCAACCTCCGATAGCGTCCCGGACAGCTTCGGCAGTCATTCCGGCGATGAGCCAGTCGTTCGACACGACCTCCACGCCGGACAAAAATTCGATGGCCAGCATGCTGGGCAAGGCGATGCCGACCATGGCGGTGGGCACATACAAACAGTATTGGTCAAAACGCACACGTTTCAGCCACCCTTTCCAGTATTGAAGCGATTGGCTGGTAACCCGAAAGACACAGCCCACATGGGAAAGCTTGACGTCCCCGCCACCAATCATGCTGGGAATGGCCCCGACCTTGGAGCCCATGCCCCACCCTTCGTCCCGCGTGTAATTGCTAACCGCCATCTGACCTAGCCCGCCCCAGCCGGCAATCGCGGCAAAGGCAGTCAACAGTCCTACGGTTTCCAATTCAATGGGCGGCAGAGACACACCTTGGAACAAATTCACAAAAACGTTCACCGATTCCCCGTCTCGCAACGGTATGTTTCCGAACTGAAGAAAGCCAAGCAGGATTTCGCTCCATGTAGACCAGGAAGAATAGAACACAGCAATCGAACCCAACACTCCCAAGACAACTACCAGCTTGACAGTCATTAATATTTTCAGAGTCCGATAGATCTTTCCGCCAATAAACAATGGTATAAGCAGGAGAATCCATATCACATAGCTCATAGTAGTCAGCAATCCCGTGTCACCCGGATCAGGCATTTCTCCTGTAGCCAGGGCGATGACCGGAGCCACAGCGCTCGCCACCTTGAACTGAAAAAAGCTTCCAAAATCAAACAAGAGATAGAAGCTTATCCAGAATACCGGCCCAAGGAAGGTCCGCATCATGCCGCTCATAATGGGTTCACCCGTATAGAGCGCGTAGCGGCTACATTCCACATTAAAGACCACTTGCAACAGGATACTTACAGTGCCCACCCAAAGCAAAGCGCCACCGTATTCGGCAGATAGCACAGGCCCCAATAACCATTCGCCTCCACCAATTGCCGCAACTCCCATCAACAAACCAGGACCCATCATTCCAAGGAAGTTTTTGAATCCAATCTTCGGGGGCTCAGACAGTTCATCCAAACCCCAACGGGGCATTCGCTTCGAGCCCGGGTAAGGAGCCCGTTCAAGGTCAGAGCCGGAAGCGGCCCCTTCCGACTGACTAGGAGGTGTCATTTTTCCATGCCATCAACGGCTCAAGTTTTTCCAGAATTTCATCGAGATAAGCCGAGGAGATTTCATCCAACACCATATCTCCATTTCTCTTCTTGGCAGAATCAATCACACCACGACGCTTGAGCACTTCCTTATAACAACCAGACAGTTGGCTTTCAAAAAAGAAGAGCGGCGCCATTTCCTTATAGATAACCTCCGCCCTCTCCTCATCGCCTGACTCCAAGGCATTCCAGAAAGCGACCACCACATCCGTTACGTGACACCCGGGCATATTGCCGTCGGTTTTACGGCGGTATTCCTCAATTAGATACCGCCCTCCGGAACCACCGAAGAAACCTTTAACGGACCCATCGTTCCCCTCAACAACCTCGGTCAACCGAATAGTACTGGGATAGGTTTCTTCTTTTATATAACTGACATGCTCAATCTCCCGACACATCCTCAACAGGAAGTTGGAGGACATCGGCGTACCTATAGGGCCTGTCCAGTTTTGTATAAAAACCGGCAAACCACTTTTGTCGGAAATCTCTTTATAATAATCGAAAATGATATCCTCAGAATGACTGCGCATCCGCAAAACGGGTGGAAGAGCTATAACAGCATCTACGCCAACCGACTTAGCATGCTCCGCGAAGTAAGCGGCACCTTCTTTGGCATTGGAGGTCACACTCACTACAACTGGAATCCTTCCCGCATTTTGTTCGACAAGGACTTCTGTAAGCTTTTGGCGCTCATCATCAGTCAAATGTATCCATTCACTTGCATTAACGGGAAAGACGAGCCCATGAGCGCCGCAGTCGACACAAAAATCGACCACTCGGCGAAAGCCTGGAATGTCTATCTGACCGTCCTCTTGGAAGGGTGTGGATGGAATCGTAAAGATCCCTCGAAAGCTGTCTCCGTTACTCATAATTTCATTTCGCTGGCTGCTGCTATTTTGAGATCGTTAGGGGAATTGTCGATAGTGTAGAAATTTGCCTATTGGGGTCTAATGATTCCTTCGCAACTCGTTGTGATTTTGATACGCTCCTATTCTATGCAGACCGAATCGACTCTACAAAGCATTGCCGATATGACCGGACTCGCGCGCAGCACGGTAAGCTGCGCTCTGAGAAACGTCCCAAACGTCCCTCACAACGAGTTGCGTTTATATCTTCTCTGATTGTTACACGCGCCGTGACAAACTGAATGCGTTTTGTCTTACTTAAATCATGCCCAAGAAAACCTACGAGGAACTCAGGAGCGCAGCCTGGTTTGCCGCTCCAGGCAAAGCTGGCTTCATTCACCGGGAACGCATTGCCCAGGCGGGGTTCAGCCGCGCGGATTACGAAGGCCGGCCCGCTATAGGTGTGTTTTCCACCTGGTCGGAACTCAATCCCTGCCACATCCACTTCCGGGAACGAGCCGAGGATGTGAAGCGAGGCATCTGGGCGGCTGGCGGTTTCCCGCTCGAGGTTCCCTGCATGTCGCTGGGCGAACCCTTCATGAAACCCACGACCATGCTTTACCGGGACCTGCTGGCAATGGAGGTCGAGGAAAACCTCAGGGCTCATCCCCTGGATGGCGTGGTGCTGATGGGCGGTTGCGACAAGACTACCCCGGCCATGCTAATGGGCGCCCTCTCGATGGATCTGCCCGCTATTTTTGTGCCGGGCGGT
The DNA here is from genome assembly GCA_028822375.1 of Opitutaceae bacterium. Classification (GTDB taxonomy): domain Bacteria; phylum Verrucomicrobiota; class Verrucomicrobiia; order Opitutales; family Opitutaceae; genus Pelagisphaera. The sequence continues at coordinate 6,788 of JAPKDW010000228.1, forward strand.
CCCATGCTGACAGGACGTTGGCGCGGCCACACCCTGGGCAGCGGCACCGATGCCCATCGGTGGGGCGACGAACTTAAGGCCGGGAACATCACAGAAGAACAATACAAGCAAATGGAAACCGCAGGCGCCCGTTCCGCCGGTCATTGCCAGACCATGGGCACCGCCTCGACCATGACCTCCCTGGCTGAGGCTATGGGGTTCACCCTTCCCGGCGCGGCTTCCATTCCGGCTCCCGATTCACGGCACCGCCACATGGCCAGCGACTGCGGCCGACGCATCGTG
>JAPKDW010000026.1 GCA_028822375.1 Opitutaceae bacterium
TTCTCAGAGGCAACCTGGCCCCCGACGGCTGCATCATCAAGGTCTCCGCTGCCAGTGAACACCTGTTGAAGCACAGGGGAAAGGCCTTTGTATTCGAGGATCGCGAAGACGCCTTCGCCCGCCTGAATTCCGAAGACCTCGACATCGACGAAAACAGCGTCCTGGTATTGCGCAACTGCGGACCGGTAGGACGCGGAATGCCCGAATGGGGCATGCTGCCGATTCCTGACCGCCTTCTCAAGAAAGGTGTCCGCGACATGGTGCGAATTTCCGATACGCGCATGAGCGGAACGCACTTCGGCACCGTCGTTCTGCACGTGTCTCCTGAAGCCGCCGTGGGCGGTCCTCTCGCCCTCGTCCAAGACGGCGACGAAATAGAGCTCAACGTAGAACAACGCCGACTGACCTTGCATGTTCCCGACGAAGAACTGGCAAAAAGAAAGGAAACCTGGAAGCCCTGTCACCCGGAACCAGAAGGAGCGTGGCGAACTCTCTACGCCGAACGGGTCGGTCAGGCCCACACGGGCGCCAGCTTAGATCCTATAGACCCTCCCTGTGGTTGCTAGCCATCCGAGATTAATCGAAGCAAATTAAGTCCACCAAAAGCCAAGCTCCATCGGAAAAGGACGAGGGCCGTCGTCATTTCAGCCACGTCGAGAAAGTGCTTCGGATACCAATCCGTAAAGCTGCTCACCTCAAGCATGCTACGCTTGGCGATCTCTAGGTAGCGCGGATATTGCCGCCAACCTTCCAGACCATCGAACCATATAACACCCGCTTAAGACAAGTGCGAGAAACCTGTAATAGGCGACTTCCTGCCATGGTGTTTGTAGCTTGATACCCATTGCTATCGCTTGCCTCGATCGTGAAGGGCGACAACTCGTAAACCTCCTCCGATTCTTCCTGAGCAGACAGACTGCTGGCGCACAAAGATATGCCAGCAACACAAGGAATGATAAACCCAGGGGAATACTATTTCTGATTCATCTTTTTACTATTCGTAGTTTTCATAAACTTGTGGATTTTATTTCGCCTCGATCGCGCAGACATAAAAATCAAACCCAGATTTCTATCATCTAATGCGGGGAGGGGTCATTATGTGTTAGTGAAATTAATAAACGGAAAATGAATGACAGAGACGATAGATTGTTTCGCAACTCGTTGCGATTTGAAGAAGTGGACCTAACGAGCCACTACCGGATGCTGCTAAACGCGTTTAGCGCCAATAGATTCGTTTTTCAGAATCACCGAAATGATCATAAAACCTTACTCCAGCTATTTCATCGACTTCTTGGAACAAGGAACCGAAGTTCTATTTTCTCGAATCGAAACGTAACCGAATCTCTATGACAAAACCCAACATTCTCTGGTACTGTACCGACCAGCAGCGTTTCGACACTATCGGCGCGTTGGGCAATCCTTACGTCCAAACGCCAACCCTGGACAACTTGGTCAAGAACGGGGTGTCGTTCACCAACACCTATTGTCAGAGCCCCATTTGCACTCCTAGCCGAGCCAGTTTCATGACCGGCCTTTACCCTAGCCGAACGCGCAATACGCGCAATGGAAACGACACCTTCCCCACCGATGTTCCTCTTATTTCAAAGATGATTGCCGATTCAGGCTATGAATGTGGTTTGATTGGAAAATTTCACCTGGTAAGCGCCGGCAGACGGCCTGAACCAAGACTCGACGATGGCTTTGACTATTGGCAACACTCCCATGCACCACGCGATGATTGGCCCGAAGGTACCCACCAATATGCAGATTGGCTGAGAGAACAGGGACAAGACCTGGACGAGATGCGCAATTCTGAACGACGCGTGCGACCGGAATTCCACCAGACCAAATGGGCTTCAGATTGCGCCATCGATTATATTAGCCAAGATCACGGTAAACCGTGGATGCTTAACATCAATGTTTACGATCCGCATCCGCCTTTTATTCCTCCTGAAGAATATTCGCAGAAATTCAAAGCAGAGGAGATGCCGGGACCTCATTTTAGAGAGAGCGATCTGAAGCATCAGAAGACCCTGGAAAGCATAGATTTTCAAGGAGAGGTACAGTCGCCTGATCAAAGCAACGCAAAATCCGCTCAGGCAAAGTACTATGCGATGATTGCTCAAGTTGACGATCAGTTCGCTCGTATTCTTCAAGTCCTGGACGAAACCGGACAGCGAAATAATACCGTGATCATATTCACTTCCGACCACGGGGAGATGCTTGGAGATCACGGGCTAATGTTCAAAGGCTGCCGCTTCTATGAAGGCCTCGTCAAAGTGCCTCTAATTTTTTCATTTCCTCCGATGTTTCGTTCGAATCTCCAATGCGATGGGATGGTTGAATTACTCGATCTATCCGCGACCCTACTCACACTGGCTCAGGTTCCAATTCCCAAACATCATCAAGGTCAAAGTCTTTTACCCTACCTTACTGGGAAGCGACCGGGCCACAAGATTCGCGACTCCGCAAGGTGTGAATACTTCGATGCCTTGGACTCCCATTTCACGGGTGGATCAGGCTCATTTGCTACCATGTATCGAGATGATCGCTACAAGCTAAGCGTATACCACGATCAAAATCTCGGGGAACTGTACGATCTCCTGGAAGACCCATGGGAGTTCAACGATTTATGGAACGACCCATCATATTCGGAAATCAAGAATCGGATGATCTTCGAAAGTTTCAACTCTCATGTCAACTTGACGACAAACGTGGGATCGAAACGGATCGCTCCGATGTAGCGACATCTGAGAAAAGCGAAGCGTAAACGTCCAATCTCTCTCTCGTTTGGGTAACGAAGTTGGGTAACGAAGCGGAACTGATATTCTTATAAGTTGAATTTCAAAACCGCTCTGCACGCTCATGACATTAGGACTCTTTTTGAATTCGGCTAACCCCACTTGCATGCCACTATGAATAAGGACCTTCCAGCGGACAAACCAACAAAGTCGCCGACATTCGCCGACATTCGCCGACATTGCGAAGGCTGCAGGAGTTTGCAAAGCGACGGTGTCCCTCGCGCTAAGAAACAACCCGCGTATTCCGGAACTCACTCGAAAAAAGATCAAGAGCATCGCTACGAACCTCGGTTATCAACTGAACCCTCTCGTAACGGCGAATATGGCTCAGATTCGCAAGTCGAAGAATTGGCATGGAACCACCCCTACCATTGGCCTATTAAGCACTTGGATCGATGAGCAGCGGGACACGAAACGCGTTGAATGGCACATCCAGAACAGATTCCTTATCGGAGCAAAACGGAGAGCCCTAGAACTCGGCTTCGATTTCGATTATCTGGAATTCGATCTCGCCTATTACTCGAACCAACGGATACAGCAGATTCTCGAAAATAGAAACATATCGGGATTGATCCTCGCTCCGCTTCGATTCTCAAACTCGATCCTAAAGCTGGATTGGTCGAAATTCGCGGTGGCCTCTATTGGTTATTTGGATGGCTTGGCCCATATACCGAGCGTCTTTTACGACAATTTTCGATGCATGCAGTATGTACTCGAAAACCTAACGAATCGAGGATATCGGCGCATTGGTTTTATTACTGATTCCGAGAATGAAATGCGAGGCGGCCATTTATGGAATGCCGGTTTTCTGGAATACCAGAACCGCGTAATCGACCCCAAGGACCAAGTGCCCATCCTTCGTATTCCAAAACCAGAGCTCCTATTCGAGAAAATCGAATACGAGGCGATGCACGTTTGGTTCAAGCGGAACAAACCCGACGTTATCATCGCATTCAGATCCAACATTCTAGACTACTTTCTGAACCTGGGATATAAAGTGCCCGAAGAATTTGGATACATGGTTTTGAATTGGTCTTCACAGACCGATGGTTGCTCTGGCTATCGCCAGTGCCATGAGGAAATGGCAGAAGTTGCCGTGAACATCGTATCAGAACGTCTCTACAACAATGATCGAGGCGAGCTACCCAAGCCGAGAACAACGCTTCTACGAGGTGATTTCGTAGAAGGGTTTACGGTTAATTGACTGGAATTTTCAAATCTCCAGAATCGCTGCTGTCTTTTTTATTCGCGAATGAATACGCTTGCCTAACGTAGCGGGAATAGAGGCTGATTCCTATATCACAGCCTTCCCTCCGGATTAGTTGGAATCCTCTACTAGCGTATTAGAATCTTAATTACCCCTATGAAAATCGACTTCAAATCAACTGCAGGCCTTGTTTTGATACCTATATCAGTCGCAGCGATTATTACAATCGTCGCCACCATTCTAGGAGCGTATTCGCTAGCGGGTCCATCCGCTATTCTTTTCTTCCTACTCTTGGCTATATATTTTCAATTTGATGAGACAGTGAAGACGTTTTCCTTCACTTGCCTCGTATTCGCGTTTTTTCTGGCCAGCCTTGTTTATCCAAACGCCTTTTTAATAGTAAAGGGCTTTGACCAGCGGGTTCTAATCGTGCCACTCATCCAAATAATAATGTTCGGAATGGGAGCAACCTTGAGTCTTAGCGACTTCTCAACCGCCCTAAAGATGCCTCGCGCGGTGCTGATCGGATTGTGCCTTCAGTATTCAGTTATGCCTGCAGTCGGTTGGGCGATTGCCCTTAGTTTTGGCTTTGAGCCTGAAATCGCTGCGGGCATCATTCTTATAGGATCCTGCCCAGGTGGAGTGGCCTCCAACGTGATGGCTTACCTCGCCAAGGGAAACGTCGCTCTTTCGGTAACGATGACGGCCTGTTCCACCATTGCTGCGCCGTTCCTAACTCCCGCATTAATGAAGCTTCTGGCGGGCCGACTCATTGAGATTAAGGTACTCGGTATGCTCCTCTCTATCGTGAATCTCATTATCCTTCCAATCGCAGCCGGCCTAGCGATTCACTATCTACTGAAATCCAATTTGCGCGGAATGATGTGGCGACCTATCGCGCTTGGCCTAGCCGTGATTTTCTACCTTCTCGCCAATTCGACGGTATCGATGCACGACCAACTAATCAGTCTCTCCGCAGCCCTCATTCTAATGGCGATAGTGCGACGCGAATGGTTGGAAAAAGGACTACCGCTGGTTTCCATGATCGGAATTTGCTACATCATCGCCATCATTGCCGCAAATGCTAGAGACTCGATACTAGCGATTGGTTTCGCCCTATTTGCAGCAGCGATTCTTCACAACACTTTCGGATATGTTACCGGTTACGGAATCGCTCGACTTGGTCGTCTTCCCGAGAAGGACTGCCGAACCGTCGCCCTCGAAGTAGGGATGCAAAACGGTGGAATGGGCTCTGCCCTAGCCATTGGCGTGCTCAATAGCGCCAACGCTGCCTTAGGCTCGGTCATTTTTGGAACGTGGATGAATCTTTCCGGCTCTGCGCTAGCATCCTGGTGGAAAGGACGCCCTCCCGAAGAGGCCGTTGTTAACCCAATCGTTTCAAAAAGAGCTTCGGGACCCACGAATAACACGAATTCTCACGAATGAATTATTCTCCATGCTCAGTACGATTCGTGGAAATTTGTGTAATTCGTGGGTGAAAAAATATACGATTATCACGTTCACTCTCAGTTGAGTTTCTAAGTCTTCGAAAAATTTCCCTATTACTTTCCTGTCAATAATGAAGCTACCTCTTTCACGAGGTCATGCGTGACCTTCTTTGAAACTCGCGGGAGTTTTAGGGGAATTCGATTAAGTTGAGCCGATAATCAAAACCCTCCCCTAATTATACTTGCGGGATGCATTCCTCGGATACAAAAATAGCTTCAGTTATATGCCGCTCCCCCTGAAAACTGCTTTTGCTCGAGCGTTTGCCTTGATCGCTTCCCTGATCGGTTTGCCAATTTCGATTGCCATTGATATTGCCAGGACGATTCCTGATAATCCGGGGATTCCTGCCTACCGATTGGAACGGGGTTACAAACCGCAAATCACAGCGTTCCGAGTCGAGACTCCCCCGAAGATCGATGGTGTCTTGGATGACGAAGCGTGGCGCAATGCCGAGGTCGGCGGACCGATCATTCAAAACAGCCCCAGAGCGGGCAAGGCGATGGATCAACAAACGGAGTTCCGCGTCGCCTACGACAGCAACAACATTTACGTCGCCGTTTGGTGCTGGGATTCCGAGCCGGACAAGATTGTGGCCCGCTACATGCGCAGAGACGATAGCATGCGTCCCGACGATTACGTTATCATCACTTTCGATACGTTTAACGATCAACGCAACGGGTACTGGTTCCGATTCAATCCGAATGGAACCCGCCAAGATGGGATCATCAGCAACAACATAAACATCAATGTTCGGTGGGACGGTATTTGGAATGTGAAGACACAAGTGACCGACAAAGGATGGTTTGCTGAGGTCGCATTTCCTCTCAACACATTTAGCTTCGATCCCGATTCCACCGATTGGGGATTGAATATTACTCGCAATCTAAAGCGAAAGTCCCAACGCGGCATTTGGTCGTCGCCTCGCTCTTCGATGCGATCCTACTACATGGCCGAAGCAGGTACACTCAAAGGACTGAGCGGATTGAAACAGGGATTGGGGATCGAATTGAATCCTTACATTTTGGGCAAAAACTCGGAAAATCGAGAAACCAGTGAAAGCGAATTCAACTTCGAATGGGGTGGCGACTTTCGCTACCGGCTCTCGCCCAAACTGAGCGCTACGGTCAGCTACAATACGGATTTCGCGGCGGCGGAAACGGACGCCCGTCAAATCAATCTAACCCGCTTTTCGGCCTTCTTCCCCGAAAAGCGACGCTTCTTTCTGGAGGAAGCAGGTGTATTCACCTTTGGAGGGCTGGAGGGACGCGTACGGCGCGGAGCGAGAAACAGCCCCGTTTTCCTGCCCTACTTTAGTCGCCGTATCGGCTTGAATAGTAGCGGTCAAGTGGCCCCCCTCGTTGGGGCGGCGAAACTGACAGGTCGCATCGGCGATTTCGATGTCGGGATAATCAATGCCCTCCTCGAGTCTGGCGAAGAACTCGGGAGCCAAAACACATTTGTCGGAAGAGTAAGCAAACCGGTACTGGATCAGTCTACCGTCGGCGCCATCGTCACTCATGGCGATCCCAATTCCGACTACGATAATCTCGTCGTTGGATCGGACTTTCGCTCCCTCAGCAACAACTTCCTCGATAAGTACCGGCTGGAAGCAAACTCGTTCATCCTAGCATCGCAGTCCGACGATCCTCGCTTCGATGACGGCCTAGCTCCCAGCTTCGGCGGCAACTTCGTTCTTCCTGCTGACGAGTTCGAGCTGGAAGGTTCCTTTCTCCAAATTGACGAGGACTTCAACCCAGCCATGGGGTTTGCGCCGAGACGCGGCATTCGTCGACTCGGCACAACCTTGACCTACCAGCCCCGACCGGAAGATATCGCCTGGCTCAGGCAATACTATCTCATCTACGAAGGGGAATACCTTACGAATCTCTCCAACCAACTGGAATCGTCTCGACACACCTTTACGCCTCTCAGTTTCGTTTTCGAATCCTCAGACAGTATCTACTTTCGATTCGAGAATTCCTTCGACGCTCCCCTTAAAGACTTCGAGATATCGGACGGCGTGGTAATTTCATCTGGCGACTACGAATGGAATCGAGGCATTATCGGCTTTATGACCGCGACCAAAAGGATGGTCAATATGACCAATCGGTTCAGCTTTGGAAGTTTCTACAATGGGGATCAAACGGAGAACCGAACCACATTAAACTTCCTCCCTTCCAAGCATTTTGGGACCGCATTAAGCTATACGATACAGAATGTAGAACTTCCAGGCGGCGACTTTGACGTCAAACTAGCGTCGCTGACAGCCCTCGTAAACATTACCCCGGACTTCACTTGGTCTAACGTCGCCCAATACGACAACAAATCGGATACATTGGGAATCAACAGTCGCCTCATTTGGGAGTACCAACCCGGCAAACGAATCTTCCTCGTTCTCAATCAAAGCTACCTGGACGAGCGGACCGGTTTCGTCCGCAAGCACATGGATACAACCCTCAAACTGAGTTCGATTTATCGATTCTAGAAATAGCTCTCATATTCTCGATTCGGTCGATTCCGAGCCGTACAGCACCCCGGCCCAATTACTGCGTGAATCCGATAAGACAGGGGAACGGTAATGCTCAAAAAAACCGTTGGACAATCTCAAAGCCAAAAAGAAGCCCAAAAAGAAGGAGCGAACAAACCAGGGCGATGTTTGTTAAGATGCTATTCTTCATTTCCCCAACCCATGATTTTCGATTGTTCATAATCAGGAGAAGCGTGGCGAGAAAAGGCATGAAAAAAGCCCCCGCTACAGCATAGAGAATGACAATTGTCAGCGGGCGTTGGAAGAAGAGAAGAGCCAGCGGGGGAAAGGCAAGGAAGAGCAGAAACGCGCGGTAACTCGATGAGCTTTTTGATGGAAGAACGGTCTCCTTCTTTCCCATTTGCGCCATGAAGTCAGAAAACAAATACGGCACTCCCTGCCAAACCCCAAGAAGCGAACTGAAAACCGAACACCAAAAACCGACTAGGAATGCTCCCTTCCCGACAGGACCAAGTAGTTCTCCCAAACGATCGGAGAGAGCCAATATGAGGGCTTGGCCAGATGCGTCGGCTGGCTCGACCCCCGCAGCAATCACGATTAGAGCTATGCCAAAGAGTCCGGTCAAAAGGTAGGCCGAACCAAGATCTATCCAGGTGCGGCGATGCATTTCTCTACCGGTCCAGCCTTTTTCCCGTATCCAATAACCGTAGCACAGCAAAGTCGCGCTTCCGCCTACGCCGCCCATTACTCCCAAAAGGAGGCGACTTGAACCATCAGGCATGCTTGGAATGAGGAGGCCGTCGAAGAACTCTGAAGCCGGAGCGCCTATCCAAATAGCGCATACGATTACAATCACGAACATCGCCGCGATCAGGCCTTTCATCACCCTTTCAAACATCGCATAACCTCCCCTCCATACAAGCGCGGCGCCAACGCTCGTATGCAGCGCGGCCCAAACCGGAACTGGCAAGACCGGGAAAAGAGCGTGAGCCGCAACCCCGCAAGCCGATATAAGAGCTGCAGCAACGAGAAATCCCCAAAAACAAAGATAAACAAGAAAGTACCAACTCACCCAACGCGGCAGGTAGCGTATCCATCCTTCCATGAGCGTTGTTCCCGTCGCAAGCTGCCACCGCGAAACACCCTCATTGAGTATCGCCTTAAAGAAGGCTCCTAGTAACACAACCCACAATACCGCCAACCCAAAACGCTGCCCCGCTACCGCAGCGGCAATGAGGTCCCCCGCTCCGACTCCTGTCGCAGCAACGATAAATCCAGGCCCGAGCATTTGTCGCCAACTGGACAGTTTTTGAAATTGAGCCATCAAATGCAGTACGCGCAGGTTCTAGAAAAAGCACAAGCCGTCAGATTCACCAGGAAGAATCTGAACCTTAGAGTGCTCGATAAAGTATCCCTGGGGCAAACCCCAAGGTATTCAAAAGGTAGCGGCCGATCTCCGAGCGGCCATTATTATTGAAGGTACTGAACGATTACATCATTCAATGGCCGCTCGGAGATCGGCCGCTACCAACATCAGCAACGAAGCAAGCTTCGAGATATTTATCCGGAGGGAATAAATCGATTTAATATACCTTAGATAAGTCGGCAATCCGTAGGGCTGGCGCTTGCGCCACGCCGCAAAAGAAGATCGCTCTCTGACTACGCGATCTGCACAAGCAGAGCCCCTCCAACAAACATGCATGATGACTCCCATCAGTAGTTAATTAACTACTACATCCAGGCAGACAATTCATTCTCCAGTTCCCCCCCTCCCTATTGCTTTACCATAAATCGGTTTGGGGTTGCCGTTTTACCTTCGAGGCTCTAGCCCTGCGGCATGCTACAATGCCGTAAGCTTCTTCTCGTATTGCTCGTTTCGACTCTGGCTTCGCTACCCGGAGTAGCGCGCGACCCCATCGCCTATACGCTTCGATTTCCGGACGCAGCCGCTCATTACATGGATGTCGAGATGGTCGTTCCGACCGAGGGAGCCAACGAGCTCAACTTATTCCTGCCAACCTGGACGCCGGGGTCCTATCTCGTCAGAGAGTATTCTCGCAACATCATATCCCTAAATGCCGCAGCAAGTGGAAGCGCCCTGGAAGTCACCAAAACGAGCAAGAACCGCTGGATCGTTGAATCCGAGGGCGTTGCTTCAGTGACAATCAACTACCGATTGTTTTGCCGTGAAATCAATGTACGGAACAACTGGGTGGAAACCGATTTCGCAGTAGTAAACGGAGCCCCAACCTTCATCACGATTGTCGATGACTACAAGCGTCCCTATCTAGTGACCGTCGAACTTCCGTCGGGTTGGGAAACAACCGCTTCCCCGCTCCCCTCCGCTGATACAGCCAACAGCTACAGCGCTCCGGACTTCGGCACCTTGGTGGATAGTCCGCTTATTGCCGGTTCGCCGCAGGTGGATAGCTTCGAGGTCGATGGCATTCTGCACTCCTTGGTGACGATAGGCGGAGGTGGCGTCTGGGACAACGCGCGGGCAGCTCGAAACGTGCAACATCTCGTCGAAGCGCAGCGTACGTTCTGGGGAGGCCTTCCCTACGACGAACCCTACGTCTTTTTCAATCTGCTTACCGGTTCGCGTGGAGGCTTGGAGCACAAGCAGTCGATGTTGATGACTGGCGATCGTTGGTACACGAAAAATCGGGGCGGGATTCGTTCGTGGCTTTCCTTGGTCAGTCACGAGTTCTTCCACTCCTGGAACGGCAAGCGGCTGCGACCCGTCGAACTGGGGCCATTTGAATACGAGCACGAGAATTACTCTCCCTCGCTTTGGGTAGTGGAAGGCCTCACCAGCTACTATCAACACATCCTACTCGCCCGCGCCGGTTACCACACGCATGAGAAATACCTTGGAGCTCTCAGCGGTTCCATAGCCGGTACTGAGAAAACTCCCGGTCGCTTTGTACAGTCCCTGAGCGAATCTTCGTTTGACGCTTGGATCAAGGCTTACCGCAAAGACGAAAACTCGATCAATGCGCTTTTCAGTTACTACAGCGGCGGCGCAGTGGCTGGGTTCCTAATGGATGCTAAGATTCAACAGGAAACCGACGGCAGTCGTTCGCTCGACGACGTCCTCCGTGCCGCTTTCGAACGCTACAGCGGCAAGTCTGGCTACACCGAAACCGAGTTCATCGCGCTCGCAAGCGAGATTGCCGGAAAGGATCTAACCGACTGGTTCGATCGCCTCGTACGCCAGCCCAACCAGTTCGATTACCAACCCGCTCTCGATTGGTACGGCCTAGAATTCGAAAAGCCCAAGCCGCCAGAATCCAACTCCCTACCGGTAGCGGACGATCCGGAAGACCTGACCAAAGGCTGGCTCGGCGCCGTCACGAGCAGCAGCGAAGGAAACCTAAAAGTCACTTCCATACCAAGCGACACCCCAGCTGCGGCCGCCGGGCTATCCGTCGATGACGAAATAATCGCCATCGACCGGCATCGCGTCGATGCAAGCGGACTAAAGCGCCTCGCCGGTTTGATGGGAGCAGGCGCCACGGTCGACCTGCTCGTTTCCAGACAAGGTCTCCTCACGACCCTTCAAGTCACCCTCGGAGAAGAGCCCACCGAGACCTGGAAATTGAAAATCAAAAAAGACAGCACCGAAGAACAAAAAGCCCGCGTAAATAAATGGCTTGGCTTCGAGCCTGAGGAAGAGGAGTCCGAGAAAGAAGAGGACTAAATATATACGTTTCACAAACCACGAAAGTGAATACGATTCGTTTTGGTCACCATTGCATTACCCACGCGGCATCCGCGTCACAGCTTACGTGGCCTTCTAACGGTACAGTTCAGCTTGCCCGCATGGATCCGACCAAAAGTATCTCCTCATATCTGTATTACTACAAATTGTAGGGCGGGCTGACCCACCAGCGGACGAGAATTTGTCGCCTCAGCGAGACGACCTACAATAGGGACGATGCGTTGCGGAGATGGCGAAGCAAAAAGAAAACGATGTAATAGATTTAAGTACATGCTACCCACACTTTGCAAAACAACTTGCTGAACTATTCCGATTTTCTCTCGTTCTTGAGTCGCTCTTCTACCCAGAGATATTTTCCCAGATTCTTTCGTTGCTCCTCTGTAGCCAATCTGTCCAAAGCGGCTTTTCCCAAGCGGTCTAACACCTGCTGATAGTATAGACTGGCTGGGGCGACGCGTGCATTGTCATCACCGCTCTCGCCGGAGCCTATCACCCATGAGATTCCTCCCGGAGGCGCTTCCACCGAGAATTCGGGGGCGACGCAATTATAGAAACAGGTCTGCGTTCCGGCCCAGCCATGACCCGTTCCCGAGTTTCCCCGGAATCGCGATTCCATTAGTTTTTCGGATTTCACGTTATCGAACAAAGTACCGACGGAATAACGATGATGCGGGCCGGCAGAAGACTTAGTGTTCACTCCGAGGCAATCGACAAACACGTTGGGGCCGGGTGTCTTCACCTGCGTTACGAATTCGTGGCGGCCTTCATATGTCAGGCAACGTTGCACTAGATTCAATTGCCCATTGATCATGAATGAATAGCGCCGCCCGCCGGTGATTTTCGACGCGTGACCCAGATTGACGCAGTCCTGAATCGTGGCCCGTTTCCCGGCAGCCGAAACCAGCGACCAGCCGAAATAGTTTCCCGTAACGTCGCGTACCCAAGTGTTTTCAGTGTTCTTCTTGAGCTGAATTCCGTGCCAGGCATGCATTTCAGCCCGACCAGTCTTCTCGGGGTTTCCATAGGGGTGACCGGCAATCGGCGCACTGAACTCGGACATCAGTCGCAGGTTTTCGATGCCCACTTCCGTTACTCGATCGGCCGCCTCGTAGTGGTAGATTGCGCCGCCCCCGAATTCCCGCTCCATCGAAAGGACGATCGGGGCATCAATCATAATACGGCTGCCTTCAACCGACAGAATACTACGTTCGAAATAGAAATCGTAGTCTCCCGGTTCCCATTGGCGCGTTAGATCGAACTGCTTTCCGTCTTCGGAAAATGGCACGCGACCCACAAACGCATCCCAGCTTTCATCCGCTTCTTTTAGCAGTCGGTAGTCGCTGAAACTATCAAGGCGTTGGTAGTAGAAGCCAGCCGAGTCGCCTTCCCTCACCCAGCGCGTATTGCGAATCTCCGACCACTTGGATTCCAGCTGATCGCAACCGATGAAATGGATCCAGTCAGCAGTTGAAGGCCGGTGTACGACAATTCGATCACCGGGCCGATAGCTAGCAGCCGACTCCACCTCAAAGGAATGACTTCCGATGGGAACAAAGGCATCAACGATCTCCTGCTTCGAATCGGCCAAGATCGTCATCTCGTCTGTTCGGTATCCATGCTGAGCGTGAACCTCGGTAGCGCCTGATCGGGGGCCGACCGTGATCAACGCCCGCTGATAGGCGAGATCATCGTAGCCGGTGGCGACGATGACCGTGCCATCCGGACCATTGCCTTCGCCTCGGAGGACCGTGCCACTGTGGCTGATGCGAAGCGACCCATCGACATGGTAAATGCCACGCTTGAGCAGCAATGCCCCGCGAAATCCTGTCTCATCAAGCGGCAGCTTCCCCAGTTCGTCCAACGCATCCTGGATACGCTGAGTGTCATCGCCCTGACCTGGCTCAAGGGTCTTTCTCACGGGGATCCTAGGAATCGCTTCTTCTCCGGAATGATAGCCTACATGGGAAAAGTCGGGGAGTCGGTTTCCCTTCGCGTCCTTCGAGTATTCAAGCTTCCCTGACGAATCAAGACGGTACTGTTTGCTTGTGTCTAGCTCGACGATTGTCTGAGCTTTCAGAAGGCTTTGAAGCGCCAGCAAGGCCATACAGACGACAATGTATTTCGATATTTTCATTATCCAAAAAAGAGGCGTTAAGTTACCCACGAATTACACAAATCCACACGAATCAATGACTTGCAGGTCCAATATTTGCACTTGATCCTCTCCAGGTTGGTGAATCGATTTCAGATCGTATAGAATTCATATGTTCATTCGTAAGCAATTGATTTGTAGATACCCAATTTTTTATATGATTTGTGATAATTCGTGTGATTCGTGGGCAAATCATTTATTTAGGATTTTTACGATGCTTCATCAATCTCTCTGGCAACGCGACTGGCCGATCGCGTTGCGGCTTCCTGACCCCAGCTCAGATTATCCGCGTAGGCACCCGCAAAATGGATACGCCCGTGCGGCCGAATGATCTCAGGCCAGAAGCGTTTCAGCTTTCCGAGCCCGAAGACTTGTCGTTCGCAAACAGGCGACCACGGATCTTGAATCCAGTGATGGGCTAGCGCGTGTTCGATTTCGATGGATTCTCCGGGATAACGCTGGCGGTAGGCATTCAGTGCCTGCTCGGGTGTCGTGCCTGCGTTAGCGCTGCCTATCAATATACTGCGATCACCCTTCACTTCTTCCGCCATTTCCCAGATCAAATGAAGATGGGGAAGCCGACAAGCAATATTAGGACTGTACCCCTCGCGTTTCCAAAACGGCGTACGGGCCTGAAACACAATACGGGATTGAAAATCGTAGGTCGTGTTCTTGATAACCCAGGCCTTTTCTTCCGACCAGTAGGGCTCAATCGGAATGCGCTGAAGAATCATTAATGGAATGGCATTCACCAGATAGTCTGCAGTCATCGACTGAGCGTCGCCAAATTCCTTGAAATGTACGGTGACACCCGAATCGCTGTGTTCGATTTTGGTTACCGGAGAACCCAAACGAATTCGACTCCCCAACCGCTTCGCAAACGCATCTATCATCCTCTGGTTCCCGCCCTTAATGCGGAAGAGTTCCGTCGGAACCATAGGCACCTTGCGATGTTTCAAGATAGCCGCATTCCAAAGAGCCTGCAAAGCGGACGAACTGCTACCGCCGAAATACAGCAGGGCTCGATCGGATGCTTTTTCGCGTTTTAGCAAGTCCTTCATCGACATGTAATCCAGATCGTCAAGACCGACTCCCAAGGGCTGGTATTCATCTTCGAACGCATCGAGATAAGGACGGTAAAACAAGGACGGCAGCTTATTGATACCGTGCTCCGACATATAGGAAGCCTCTCGCTTGCTAAAACCAAACTCCAGCAATACTTTTTGGTCGCGAAGCATCTCTTCGGTGTAAGGCTTGTCCCGAATGTAGGTCAGCTGATTGACCCGCCTTGGATACGGAAGAAGCTCCAAACCGAACTCGGCTGCGTATGCTCGGTAAAGTTCGTAACCCGGCTTGGTGCATTGTTCCGCGCCGAGGTCGGCATATAGGCCGTCAGCCAGTGGATCGTGCATCGTTCGCACATGGCCGCCCGCCCGCCCGGATGCCTCGAGGACGGTAACCTCATGACCGCGCTTCATCAGTTCGTAGGCAGCGGACAACCCGGCAATGCCTCCCCCTGCAACAATGACGCTGGCTCCACCCTGCTTAACGCCATTTGAGGCCGTTGCCTCGCGCCCAGAGGACGACTGGCCCAATCCCGAGTTGGGCGCTAACAGCGCAGACGTAACGACTCCCGAATGTTTGATGAAATCTCGCCTGTCCATATTATAAAATATTGTATGATTTTTTGAATACTCCGAAATGAAAGATAACTTCGAATACTAAACAGTCATCCCACCTATAGCTTATCGATTCCTCAATGCTCTAAGTAAGCATCCTACAAATCGCTATCTTCGAGCAAATCAACGTAGGACGGGGCGCTGACCCGCCGTTCATAATGAGGTGTCGCCTCAGCGAGGCGACTTACAAGTTGAACCGCTTTTGGCATAACGCTATTGAACCGCTTATTCCCCGGTCAATTCCAGGTAGCCAGCTGCAAACAACTCGCCGAGTTTCAAGATGCCTTCCGTGTTGTAGTGAATATTGGCCTGATGTTTCGGTAGGCTTCGCAAGGGAATTGCCTTCGCGGGAGACAACACCCTTTGAGCTTCCCACTGAGCCTTGACGACCAACATTGCCCCGGGCCGCCCCGGAACCTTAACGTCTGATAAGTCGATATTGGATATATCATCTGGAAATTCTTCAGAACGAGGAGTACCGAGAACAAAGGGCAGATCCGCTACGCCCGTTTCCTTGCGCAGGCCCTTAACCAGAGCGGACAAATTCTCCAAGTAATCTTTCGCCGTGACCAAAAAACTCATATCCTTGCCGCCTTGCTGCCAAACGAATCCGGAAACCTCGCATGCCGACGCATCCCGCGCAGCATTGACCTTATCGGTCAAGGCCTTCCAAAGGTTTCCCTTTCGACCGTCTTTGGTCAGGTCGGCTTTTTCCTGGGTCCACTGAGGATGCCACGCGAGAACGCCCGTTCCGCCGACTGCCTGCTTAACGATGCCTATCGTTTCGCCAGGCCATCGCTCCGCCATGGCATGAGCAAAGGCAATCTCCGGACCGAAAGTAGGTTTGAGCGGACGCAAGGGCTGCCATTTACCCTCTTCGAACATAAGGATTCGCTCATTGGGCTTTACTTGCTTCTTTGGAAGTTCCGCGCTCAATCCCTGGCCAACCATGTTGGACTGGCCGGAAAGGATAAAGAGCTTGATCTTCTTGCCCGGAAGGGGGCCATACGGTTTCGCTTTGTCGATCCCAGTAGGCGAATAGCAGTCCCGAATCAGGCTCATGGCCAACTGAATAGCCTCTTTGTTTCCCTTGGATAAAGATTTGGCATACCAGATCTCCGAAGGCGTCAGGTGACCGTCTTTATCGACGTCGCTCTTAGGAACGAGTTCGATCAGTTGCGCTTCTTGGGAGTCCTCGGCGATCAACGAGGTCGAGAACAGGAAAGAAGAAAGCGCGATGGCCAATGTTATTATTGGGGTAGTTTTCATAAAAAGTAACTAGTCGAAGATAACTTACTTATCATTCCGATAAGATCGGGATACTCAAGGTTGAAACCCGGGTAACCACAACGCTTGATACCAAACTAAAACGCTTCTTAAATCGAACGATATTAGGAAAGTAATTGGCCGCAAAAAGGCGCAAAAAGCGCAAAACCAATACAGAACGTTCAACAAGCCAAACCCAAAGCGCTGGATCCAACGGCATCCGAAGGTCCTAACTTCTCAAACTCATAAATTTTGCGCCTCTTGCGCCTTTTTGCGGCCATTATAGATTTGCTTCTGTTTAGCTTCCGTAGCGATGTCGTCCCGTCCAGCCATTCATCGTGGTTCAACCAAAAAATCGTTGCGCCTCTTTGTGGCTAATCTTCAATCGCATAAAGATGGCGATGGGTTCGCAGGAAAATTTGACCATCAGAGAAAGCGATCGTGGCGTTTCCTTGATCTTCCTTGGCCAAGACGTTTCGCTCGATGAGTTCGAAGCGATCTCCGGGTTTGAAGACATGGGTAACGCCTGTCTGGTCGGTTAGATACAGTCGGTTTTGAACATGGGAAATGGAGCCCCAAGCCTGCTCGCCCAGGTCGTGCACCCAGAGAATTTCTCCGGTGCTGACATCGCCGCATTTGAGAGGCCCCCTGCGTCCGCACATATAAAAGCGATCTCCGATGATGACTCCCGAACTGACACGTTGTTCGGAAACTTCATTAAACCAGATCCGGTGCGACTTCGTCAGATTGCCGCTCTCTCCCTCGCCGGGAGCCCGCATACCAAAGGAAGGTCCCTTGAATCCGCTGAAAGCGAGAATCATGCCTTCACCAACCATGGCATCGGAATAGGCCAGCGGTCCGAGCCCCTCGCATCGCCAGATTTCCTTGCCAGAGTCGGGATCGAAACTGGCGAGATAACCAGGGAGTGGCAGAAGGAGCTCGGTCCGATTTCCATTCTGCCAGATAAAGGGAGTCGCAAAGGAACCAATCAGTTCCTGAGGCTCGGAGCCAATGTGGCTGAGATCCTTCTCCCAAACGGTTTCGCCAGTCTCTTTATCAAGAGCCGTTAGCAGCACGCGAGGTCCCGGCCCGCCGAAAATGATCACCGTGTCTTTATAGAGCCTTGGACTCGATCCGTGCCCCCACTGATGTACAAAAGCGCCGAGGTCGCGTTGCCAAAGCAGTTTGCCACTATAATCGTAGGCGGCGGCGCCCGCCGAGCCATCCCAGGTGAAGACGCTTTCGCCATCGGTTGCCGGCGAAGCGGCGCACCAGGGATTGGTCGCGTGCGTGGGATCCGACTGCAGGTATTCCTTCGAACGTTTCCAGAGAAGTTCGCCGCTTTTGCGATCGAAGGCCATAAGAGAACGCTCCGTGCCATCATCGTTAGCACTGGTGAGAAAAACCCGATCGCCAAAGACGATGGGAGAAGAATTCCCAGGTGCAGGCAAATCGACTTTCCAAAGCACGTTTTGCTGACCGCCCCATTTCACCGGAACCGTCAACTCGTCACTGAACCCATCACCACCAGTGCCCCGCCACTCCGGCCAATTGTCAGCCTGCGCCGGAAGGGCGAATGCAAAGAAGAGCATAAACCAAGCCGGTTCACTGAACCAACGACGCCGAATGGTAAGCCCATCCGTATCCGTCAACAATCCCAATTCTTCTTGAGCTAGCGGTTCCGTCGTATCCATTTTCATTTTCCAGTTACATATAAAGACTAGCGATTAAAGCTACTCATTTTCATCGTCACTCAGCCAAATGGTGCCAGTGACTTCGTCTACCTCGGTAGCCTCCGGTAGCCGATCTACTTTCTTCGACAAGAGTACTGCAGCGCCAAAGGCGCATGCAAGTGCCGGGATATAGACGAGTATCAGGCTTGGTTCACCCTGATCTTGATTAATCATCATGTAGGCGATCGTGACAATCGAACCTACCACAAACTGCACGGAAAACCACACGATGGGTATCAAGAAATAGTATTTCAATGGGCTATAACCTTTTTGCTTCAGCTTCCGTCCGATCTTCATGCAGAAGTGAATAAGTAGTAATAATTCAATCATGGTAGTTTTGGTAACTAATAAATGGGGCGGCAGCAGCCGGGGATTTTGAATATACTTTCAAAAGACTTCAGTTGCTCGGCTCCGTGTTACGGACAACCTAAGCGTTCAGTTTACTTAAGAAGGTCTTTATACTCATTGCCTCGATCCCGCCATTCATGGGGAAGCTCTCTTCTCCAGCATGAATCACAATTTTTTGCGTAGCATTCAAATCTTCGCAGGCAAAGTGATAGCCTTTCGTTATTTTCGGCGAGATTGATCGTTTGATTTCGATAGCGATGGTCTGATTCCTGGGTCCTTCAAGCACTAGATCCAGTTCAGCCTGAGCAGAGGTTCGATAATAGCTGTAACGCCACTTCGACGAAAGTCTCGATAGAATATTCTCAATCGCAAACCCTTCCCAACTCGCTCCAAGTATTGGATGCCCTAGCAACGACTCCACGTCGGGCACATTCAAAAGCGTGTGCAGCAATCCGCTATCCCGAATATACACTTTGGGCGCTTTAACCAAACGCTTCTTAGTATTGCCCGACCAAGGCGGAACCTGGCGAACCATATAAAAGTCCGTCAGCAAATCGAGATAGTTTCGAATAGTCGTGTGACTGGTTTCGAGGCTTTTCCCAAGATTGGAAAAATTCAATTGCTGCCCGTGCACATGCGCGAGCATCGTCCAGAATCGCTTCATACGAGTCGCAGGTACATTGGGTCCCATAAGCGGGATATCACGCTCAAGATAGGTACTTATAAAATTGATACGCCACTCCCAGCTCGCGTCATCGCTGCGGGCTAAATAACTATCTGGGTAGCCTCCTCGAGACCAGAGTCTTTCCAAATTCGACTTTACCCCCTTCGTATATTCGACTTCTTCGACAGAAAAAGGGGTTAGCTCCAAAAATCGTATCCGCCCCGCAAGAGACTCCGATGTATGCTGCAGTAAATCCCGAGAAGCGGATCCAAGTAAGAGAAATTGGGCAGCCTTCTCGCCTTTACGTTTTCGAATATCAATAAGGCCCCGCAATACTCGGAAAAGCTCAGGAGCCCGTTGGGCCTCATCGATAATCACAAGATGGTTTTCAAAGCGCTTAAGGTAGCCCTCCGCGTCATTTAGCTTTGCCAAATCGGAATCAAGCTCCAGGTCCAGATAAACAATATCCTTTTCAAACGTCTTTTTGGAAAGCCTATGAGCCAGCGTAGTCTTACCCACTTGCCTTGGACCCAGCAACGCGACAGCTGGCGAATCCATTAAGGCTTCGATCAATTGGGGTTCAAACAGACGATCAATCATCATTGCAATCTGAAAGTACAGTTTTCAGATTGCAAGGTTATTTCATTGCCTCATCTCTCCAGAAGAGGACTCAGAATTCCGATTGGATGTGAAACCCTCAAATTCGATACCTGAGATGAAGCCGCAGACCTCTTCACATGAAAGAATGATATCTAATAGCAGCTTTCGTGAACTATGCGGCATAGACTAGTTTTTTGCTTCTCTCGACTTCTTCTCTAAATATCTCGTTTCGGAATCGGGTATTCGTGAGTAGATCGACTGATCGTCCAAGGGCGACCTCCAACTCCTCTTTAAGTCCCATGAACTGTTCGAATGCTCCCTCATAGCCTTCACGGTCGAATTCCACGATGAAATCGATATCGCTTAACTCATGATATGATCCCTCCGCGAACGAACCAAATATATGCAAACTTTTCACCTGGAAACGTTTGCAGGCCTCGGTGATCGCTTCTTTTCTTTCGAAAATTGGGTTCATACCGGAAAACTTAAGAAACTTACGAGGAAGGTCAACCCACTGATCCTCATTTGAAGAACACGTTATGCTCTTCCGATAGTTACCTTAAAGTTCGTTGCAGACTAGGCTAAGTTGCAAATATTGACAGGAAACCAAACCTATTGGCTCCCGCTTGCGGGAGACACCTATTTGTTCCGGTAGGAACAACAAGCGAACGCAGAGAGCGTTGTTAAACACCGTTTAAACCTTCATTGGCGACAGCGAAGCCATCCTTATTTACCTCGGTCCGCCGAGGTAACCGAGCGAAGCGGTGACTCTTCATATTGGACAGTCATCAGCCTAACGGCCTAGGAGTCTTGCTATCGCAAACCAGCCATCACGCAATTTCGGCGCGAATGGAACCAACTACTAAAACCCATCTACCGCTTGCAAAATCAAGCCTACGATAACGTCCTTACTGAAAAAGAACGCGAACGCGACGCGTTCCAATCGATCGCCTATTACATCTCTCAAAACTCAACTCGCGCCGGTTTGGTGAGTCATGCAGAGCGATATCCGCACTAAGGGACAATCGTCCCCGGCTATCCTCAATTAGATCCCAGAAAAGAGAACTTCTGGAAAAGCTTCTGGCTCACCTACAGCGACCTTACTCATAAAAATGCTTAGCGATTGAAAAAACCACGCCGAATTCTCGGCGTAGCTACGTCGCAAGGCGGCGTGGAACCAACCGGCCTCGCATCACTTACGGTCGAGCCCCAACCCTGCGTAACAACTTTTTAGATACCTTCTTCCGGCTTAAACTTCGCGGGCGAACCTTGGGCTAATACAATTTCGACTTTCAGACCGGTATTATCGCGTTTCGAAGGATCGAGCGCGAAGACGAGCTCTCTTCGGCCTTTTGCAAAATCGATCGCAGCTGACGGATCGCTCACCGACTTTCCATCGATCCACAGCTGCAATCCCTTCAAAGAATTAACCTCCAAAACGACTGAGCCTGCTGTTTGGACGTCTACCACGCCACGAGCGAAAACACGTTCTCCTAGATCGATATCAGCGAAGGGCAGCTCGCCATTCACTTTGCTATATACGGTCGTCCAGTTCCCGGACTCGTTCGGTGGCGTGTTTTCGCTTCCGGTCGCAAGTCCCCACTTACGCAGGTAAGGACGCTCGTTATTGGCAAAGGGTCCAGGCTGGCCGAGCACTGATAGAAATTTCGCGAGATCCAAAAACTCTTTGCGGCTCTTTAGCTGGTCGGCGAGCCCGGCGGGCATCAATGAAGGCACACTGGCCTTCGAACGAATCTTGCCTATTGGAAGTTTCACCTCTTCGCCCAGAGCGGAATCCTGAATGATCACTTCACGCTCATCTTGGTAGGCGATGACCCCCATGTGCATGCTATCATCCGTCATCGTAAAGAGCAAATTCTCATAGTGTTCCGCGATGGATGCGTTTGGCTCAAGAACAGCCTCGATCATATAACTCGTCGATGCTCCCGAACCCACTGCTACCAGATTCGGCCCGATCGTCGATCCTACCGAGCCGACAGCGTGACAACTCATGCAGGCCATGGCATTACGGCGAAAGACAGACTCCCCTATCACGGGATCGCCAAGTCGATCGATATCCGATGCCAAGGCATTTCGATCTTCGCTTAGCAGGGCAATGCTCAAGGAATCTTCATGAAGATCGCTAAATAGCTTGATCAGCTTTTGCGGCAGCTGACCCGTCTGTCTGTGATACGCCGATACCTTACGTTTCACCTCAGGGTGAATGGCAACATCCTGAAGAAGGCCGGCCAATATACCATCTCCTCGACGGATTTTTGTAAACTCCGTAACGAGCCTGACCGGATCCGCATTAAGCGGGGCTTGAGTCAGGGCATCGCCGACCAAAACCTTAGCCTCTTCCATATCCGCGGTCACTAAACCCGTAATAGCATGGTAGCGCGTTCCAATATCGCTTAGGTTCGCAAGTGATTTCAATGCGTTAACGTATTCCGTCTGCCCCAATTTCCCGAGAGCGATTGCCGCGGCCTTCCGCACATCCGGTGCCGCATTTTGATCTCTGAGCAGTCCGAGCAATTCCGGACCTGCATTCAGTACCTGCCACGTTCCCAGGTTCGCAGCGACTCTCGATGCGACCCCACTATTCGAATACGAAAGCGCTGGAATGAGCGTACTGAAATTTCGCGAAGTCTCCATCACGGTCGTTTGCCCCACTCGCTGCAAGCCATCCAGGAGCTCCATCGAAACAATGTCCGATTGTACCCCGTTTTTCCCTACAGCATTGACGACCAGACGAACGAGTTTCGCGTTCGGAGTTGCGACGAACATTTTCTTAACGGCCGCGATCTCCTTGGCGCTGGGATTCGAGTCTCCCATAAGCGCGATGAGCCGTTTGTCGATTCCAATCCCGGCATACTGCTCTGCATAATCTCGATGGGCTGGTTTGGCGAATGCCAGCGTTTTGTTTTCCACCCCAGGAACCCAATACGGCTTGAGAGCGTTCATTGTCGACGGGAGCGAAGCATCGATGAATCGATCACGTTCGTGGTCCAAAACGTTCAGGGCCGCTGGGAGAGCTTCGGCTTGAGGGATGAATCCAGCCGACAAAACCGCTTCCATCCGAGTGCGAGGAAAGGCATCGTTTGCAAGATCGCCGATCATCCCTACAGGGTCGGAAAGCTGATCCTGCCAATAACGGATCACTCGTGCACCGGCAGAGCGAGCATGTCCATCCTTGGCAGACATGACGCGTTTCAGAATCGGCTCGCTAACGCGTTCGACATTCTGGCAGGCCCACATCGCTTCGACGAGGTGATGATCGTATTGATCCGCCTGGGGATCTAACGATTCCACCCAACGCTCGACAGCTGCTAGCACTTGGTCCGGATCCCGCTCGCTCAATTCCTTGCGAGTTTGGTGACGCGTCCAGGCTTCAGGGCTCTGAAGATGATCCACTAGCTCGGGGAGCGTTATGCCAACGAGTTTCGGTTTCTTTACTAGCGGACGGTCTTTGTAAGTGATTCGCCAAATCCGTCCGTGACCGTGATCCCTGCGCGGATCGCGGAAATCGTGCTGCCCGTGATTGATAATCGAATTGTACCAGTCCGCTATATAGATCGCGCCATCCGGGCCGATTTTGATGTCGACCGGTCGAAAATTTGGGTGCTTGGATTTAATAATTGGCTCTAGAACATTAGCGCTATAACCCGCTCCGTCTTCGATAAATTCATAACGCACCACGGCGCGACTTTTGAAGCGTCCGGTCAAAAGCTGGCCTTGGATTTCATCGGGTAGATGAGTGCCTGTTACAAGATCCCCGCCGCACTGCTTTTCCGTGGTAATAAGCGGCGGAATTCGGGAAGCCTCCTTTGAGGCGCCCGTTCCAGGAGTCAGGTACATAATGCGAGGATTATTAACCATGAATGACTGTCCCCATTTATCGAATACATGCCCCCATGGGTTTCCGCCCGTGCCTTTGCAAAACATCTTCAGTTCCTGCGTACGCGGATTGAACTGGTAGACCCCGCCATTGAAATTGCGCACTACGCCATGCTGAGTTTCCACTTGAGAGTGAAGGAAAATGCCTTCCTGAAAATAAATCCACCCGCCAGGGCCTCGGCGCCAGGCGCTAATAGAGTGATGATTATCCTCGATGCCAAAACCGGTTAAGACCAGTTGCTTCACATCCGCGACGTCATCGCCATCGGTATCCTTAAGGAATAGGATATCCGGCGATTGGGCCACATAACATCCGCCATTTGCCAATTCGATCCCTGTAGGCAGATAAAGGCCGTCGGCAAATACGGTAGACTTATCGGCCACTCCGTCGTTGTCCGTATCTTCAAGAATGATGATCTTATCGTTCGCTACATCTCCCGGCTTGATTTGAGGATAGGCCCAGGAGCACGCAACCCAAAGTCGTCCTCGCGAGTCCCAAACCATGTGAACGGGATTCGCAAACATTGGATCCGCAGCGAAGAGATTGACTTCGTAACCCGGCAACAGTTCGAAATTCTCGAGCTCCGAAGCCGGATCGTGATTGTTAATCAAGTCCAGATTCGCGTCTTTAAGATTGGCAGTTTTGATCCCGGCCGCTGTCTGGGCCGACAAGGAGCTCGATAGAATAGCGAGGGATGCGATTACTGTGATGAAGTGCTTCATGAGGAAAAGGGTGTTTTGTGACTGGAAAGTGGATATATTTGTAGGAGCGGTCCCGCTCAGCGTGGACCGCGATCACTAGAAAAATCGCGGGGTAAACCCGCTTCTACGAGTTGTCAGTTTATTAAATGGGTTGATCCATTGTAGATTCCACGCCGACGTGTCGGGGTAGCTACGTCGCAAGGCGGCGTGGTCTTCAAACGACCTATGGTTAAGTTGACGGGCATGTTTTGAGCTGCAAAAATTAGTTTGTATCCGGAATCAAACGCCACTCGCGCGTTTTCAGTTCAATGCCTTGGCTGAGAGCCGCATCCTTTTTATCGGTGAGCTCCTTGAATTCGATTACTTCGGCAGGAAGCTCTCTTCCACTCGGCGAGTTTCGGCGCTCGCCAACGATGTGAACCTGGTTGAGCGCTTTCCAACTGTAGATGAACTGTTGATTCTTATCATTCACCGCGGCGCGAAACGACTCGGCGTCTCGATGAGCTGGAGAAGCATCGATCGCCACTCCTTCCGCCCATTCGTCGTGACTGGCGGACGCAACGCGTTCGCCATCGACCATCAAAACATATTTCCCCGGCTGCAGGTTCTTCACGGTCATGGAATCCCGCCTTTGGGCAAGCGCTGCAGGCAACTCACGATCCGTGGGAGGCGCCAAAGATGGGCTGCTTTCTTCCGTTACTTGAAAACTGAACGCGCGCCGACTCGAGGAGACCTTGGATACGCTCAGTCCATCGCCCTCTCCTTTTTTCGCTTTAGCATCAATCGTAAGCTGCCACTTTTTATTACCCGGAACGTTTTCAATGAATCGATCGTAGAGAATTCGAGAAACTGCCCAATATCCGTATCCGCTCAAGTGGATACCATTCGTGGTCAATGGGTTCGATTCCGAGATCGCCATCAGGGCTTTCGACGGTTCATACAAATCCACGAAAGGAATCTTCTCCCGAGCAGCCACAGTTTTCATGGCCTGCGTGTAACGTTTCAAATCCCGATTTCGCGAAGCGACCTTAGGAGTCAGCTCCCCGAGATCTTCATAGGCGATCGGCGAAACTAGAATCAGACGAACCTCCGATTCGCCATTGTACTGCTTACCTTTATGAGAGGCTACGAAAGCCTTCAGGTCCGTCTTAAAGTTTGCGAGTCCTGCTTCGCCATCAAAGGACTCGCCCATTCCGAAGCAAGCGATAACTACGTCCGTTTGGTGCTCCTTCAACGTTGATTCCTCGGTGGGAAAATTAGTCGGCCGATCGCGAGCCGAAAGCATGTCGCCCGCCCATCCCAAGTTCCGAATCGAAACAGGTTCGTCTTTCCAATGCCGTAGCAAAAGAGTCTCCAGGTAACCGTGAGAGCGGAGCTGATCGGCAAAGGTATTTCCTACGATCGCGATGCGGATCCCCGGTCGAATCGGAGAATCCGCCTGCGCGACTGCTCCTCCAATGAAGAAGCCCAATGTAGCTATTAAAAGAGTGGGTAATCGTCTATTCATTTTTTATTACTACTTAAGCCTAGGCAGTTGGACCAATTGCAGACTCCACGCCGAATTCTCGGCGTAGCTACGCCGACACGTCGGGGTGGTTTTGATCTTCTTATACGGTACGCTCCCGCGCCTGCGGGATCGTTGCCCTACCTTATCTTCATGAAGCATCGTTAGAGATTATTTGTCCGCACGTTTTATGTCCCAAGTGCTAATCGCTTGATCCGCTCGCGGCAACGGTTTGCCGACAGCCCAGCAAGCGCCGTTGAGCAACATTCGAGTAAAGGACTCTTCCGCGAAGTCGCCAGGGTGGCCCATAGTCGAACCGAGGACCTTGCCGCCCCATTCATTCTCCCAAGCCCAGGCAATAATGTCCGCTTCGCTTTCATTCACCAAGGTCGTTCCAAAACCTCTCTCTAAAAGCCGTCCCTTGCCGGTTCCGGTTCCGGAAACCAGCGGGATGCATCCATTTTCTAGACGCGTAAGATAAAGTGTTCCCAGAGATTCCCAGTCGGCGGTATCCACATGGGTCATAATCGGATGCTTCAAATGACTCTCAACTACGCTAACCTGCGTGACGCTCGATTGGTGAACGATGTAAGGCGTCCCGATGACCCGACGCCCGAAGCCATCGTTCCATTCGAAACGAGCGTGCCCCTTGGGATACTTGAGTGAGTGGTTAGCAGTCCTCAGCCCGATGACAGGTTTGCCAGATGTGATATAATCCTCGATCGGCTGCCACTCGTCGTCCGGCAGATTGAGAAAACGCATGAAGAAGATCGCGAGATCCGCATCCGCCAAAGCCTCGATTCCCGGCAAGACGTTTTCAGTTTTCTTTTCCGGGTTACCTTCGCCCATCACGACGGTCGTTCGAAATCCAAATCGCTCGAGCTCCTTCGCCAAAGCCGGCATCGTCAGCTCCGGCGAATAGTGACGCGTGCCAACAACCAACACCGCAT
>JAPKDW010000027.1 GCA_028822375.1 Opitutaceae bacterium
GCAAGATATAGCTCGCCGCAAGCGGCGGGGAATGAACCCAGTTGCGATTCAAATGTTTTTGATTCGCGGAAATTCGTGATATTCGTGGGCAGTCCTACACGCCGATTAATCTGCGTAAATCTGTGAGCCAAAAAAACGCTTTTCAAGCTACCGCCCTATAGTGAGCATAGTCCACAGGAGTATCAGAATAACTCCTACCATCACCCAACTACCCCCGAAACCTATCCAGTCCATGCGATCGGGTATCGCGAATTCCCAGTTACTGTCTGGAAACAACTTCTTCGCTCGAATCGAATCCGGATTGGCAGCCGTGTAGGCCACCGCTTCTTCGTCCTCTTCTGTAGTCTTCTGAATCGGCGTAAAAATCTTGCCGTAGAAGTAGTCCAAGTGAGCCTTGCCCGCTGGACGCGTAAGCATCGATACGCCGAATAATATCAGGAAGGGGAAAAACGCGACGAAGAAAAAACGCGACGCGACCAACTGAGCTTTGCTAAAGGTAGTGAAGTCGATGCCAAACCAGCTCATCACCCAGATTTCCGCCTCGAACCGTCCCATTCCGATCAACGACGAATTGGGATCTTCCGGATTCTCGCGTACGACTTTTTCGAAGAAAACACCCTTCGGCTCAATCCAGACTTCTTTTTCGATCGAGTCGCCCACCGCTGTCGCCCGCCCCAGCTTAACATCCTCTGTCAACGCCGGCGTCTTGAAGACATGACTATACCCTTCCGTCTGAACGAGAAAATCCGGATTGGTCCGAGCCCAATCCAACCCGAGAAATAAATTCGGAATAAAAGCGAAGAGAATAAAACAAACCCCAACCTCGATCTTAACCGCCGTTTTCGTTAAACGACGCCAGCAAATGCTCAGCCAAATCGGAGCCCCGAAAATCGCCGGTATTGAGATTAAATACTTAAATATTTCGAGCAGATTATCCACGAACATGGCTGCTCCAATTCCTCCGAGAAGGCTCACGCCAATAACGATACGCCCAACCAGCAAATAATGCTTTTCAGAGCGACCCGGAAAGATTGGCTCATACAAATTCCGAATAAACAAAGCGGAATTCGAAACGGACATCGCGTCCAAGGTAGACATATTCGCAGCGAGAATCCCGACCAGCATCAGCCCAAGAAAACCGGGCATGAGCAGATCGCGACTCATGAAGCCCCATGCCAAATCCGGATCATGAATCTGCCCCGCATACAAACCCACCGCGATCAGTCCCGCAAGAATCCAGGAAAGCATCAAAAGACGCTTCAAAAACATTCCACCAATGATACCGAATCGAGCGGAATTCTCGTTCGTCGCCGATCCCGCAGTCTGCATCATCGTCGCCACAGCCACGATCGACACCAGCTGGGAACAGAACATAGCGAGCACCGTGTACCACCCGTACTCGCTCAAATTAACCGATCCAAACAATTCGAACTGGAACGCCGGCACGTTCGCATGAAGCCCTGTAAACCCTCCCAATTTCGATAAGCCCAGCGGTATAAGAATCAGCGAGAACAGGACAATAAGCACCCCCTGTATCGAATCCGTGATAGCCGCAGCTCGAAACCCTCCCATCATAGTATACACGGCCACAATAACCCCGTAGAAAATGTAGAAAATCACCGGATCCGTGTAGGAGTAAAACGATCGCAACTCTCCCTTCAGTTTCTTTTGATTCAGAACCTCATAACGTTCCTGCTGCGCTTCAGTACGGTCGCTTAATTCCAACACCTTCAAACCTTGGAGCTCATTAAATTCTCCCACCACATCGCGCTCTTCGACCGTCAGCACTTCCGCCGGTTTCGGTGTGATTGCCATCATCGTTTTACCCGCGACCATGTAGCCCATTCCACCGCCAACAAACGTCATCAGCAAAGTGAAAACAGCAAAGCTACCACCGACGAATTTACTTTCAAAACGCTCCGTGAAATAATCACCAAGGGTCGTCAATCGAACGCGACGGAAAACGAGCGAAGTAATCCAATAGAAAGGAGTGACGAACAAGACCAAAAACTGTATCCACATTCCGCCCACGCCTTGACGGTAGGTTTCTCGAGAAACGGCTACCGCCTGATCCGCATTGGTCGACGTTCCGAAGTTCAAGAAGAACTGGTAGAATTTCCCCAGGGAGCGACCCGCTAAGAAGAATTCCTCCGTACTGTCGTTTTTCTCGCCCGCTTTTTTGCCAAGCCAAAGAATGACGACGAAATAGATCAGGAGAACGATTATATCGAGAATGTGGAGACCCAGGAATTCCATGGTGTAAGGATATTACTATTAAATTGAGAGGGCTTGCGATTCAGAGATCGAATCAGAAATTGGAAACGAAAACCGCGACTGCTAGAAAAGGGTTTACCCATTCTAAACTCAATCATCTATTTGCCCCCCTTGACGAATTCAACGGGACATGGCGATATACCGTAAAACGAAGGCCTCATTGGTTGCCCCCATCCTCACCCCCAATCTCCTAGGCGACCGATAGGTTTTTTAAATGTCACAATCATGTCGAATCTAACTTACATCAAAACCGGCCGACCGGAATTCGATGAACTCACGCCCCGAGTTCAGGCTTTTCTCGAAAAAGACACCATGGACATGGTTATTGATGGCGACGCCATTCGAGGCTACCGCTCGCCGGACACGCCGGCCGTCTGGATAAGAGACCACTCGGATATTATGCGCGGAGCTCGACACTTCGAGCAGGACATGACCTCTGCCGTGACCCACTTCGCCGACACTCAGGCCCGCAATGGCCGCGTTTTCGACTACTTCACCGTACAACCGGAAAAAATCCCCTGCGAACGCGAAAACTGGTCGAAATACGTGCGTGTCCCCGTAGAAGCCGACGTCGAATACCGATTCGTCAACGGCGCGTTCATCGCCTGGCAAGCCACCGGCGACGATGCCTGGATTCGCTCGCTCCTTCCCAATCTGGAACACGCGCTGCAATACGTATTCAGCCATCCCTGGAGATGGGATCCGGATACCGAACTCGTCAAACGCGCCTACACGATCGACTCCTGGGATTTCGCTTACACCGCTGGCAGCCACGATTGGCTCCAATTTCAAATCGACGACAACACCTTTTGGGGAATCATGCACGGCGACAACAGCGGCTACTATCAAGCCTGCAAACGCCTCGCCGCGATCTATCATCACTTGGAAAATGAAGCGCGAGCCGCCCATTGGTCACGATTCGCCGATGGCATAAAAAGCCGCATGAACCAGGTTTGCTGGAATGGCGACTTCTACACCCACTTCGTCAAGCAAACTCCCGTCGAGATCCCCGGAGTCGACGAGGCCTCGCAATTAAGTTTCAGCAACCCGATGAACATCAATCGAGGCGTGACCTCGCCCGAGCAGGCGAGCTCCATCCTGCGCGAATACCGGAAACGCAAGGAGTCCACCCAGGCATTTGCCGAATGGTTCTCGATCGAACCTTCGTTTCCCGACGGCATCTTCGGTGACGAAAAAATCATTGGCGGCGCCTACTGCAATGGCGGTATCATGCCCCTCGTCGGCGGCGAACTTGCCCGTGCCTACCTGGAAAGCGGATTCGAAGCTGAAGGCATCGAAACGCTGCAAAGCTACCACAAACTCATTTCCAAGAATAACGAAACCTATCTCTGGTACTTCCCCGACGGCTCGGAATCCACTGTCGACACCAGCACCAGTCCCGATGCTATGCCGACCGACGGTTGGGGATCTAGTTCGATGCTTTACGGCCTCGTGGAGGGTCTCGCCGGAGTACAGGATAAAACGAAGCAATACGAATCCATCTCGCTTTGCCCACGTTGGAGCGCTGCGAATGTGAGCGAAGCCGAAGTCGGCGTCGGTTACGAATGCTCCGGAGCGGCCGTTAGCTATTCGTACACCGAAATTGCGAGCGGAATCAAATTATCCGTCAATGCCAAGAAATCCGCGGCGAACATACGTCAACTCCTCCCACCCGGCGCTTCAGTAGCAAGCGTCTCAAACGGCAGCGCCAACCTTGAATTCAAGGAGGTCCAAATCGAGCAAAGCCGCTACGTTACATTCGAAACGAACATCGAACAGGGCACAGACCTCAACATAGCCTTTCGCTAAGAAAGCATTTGGTCAGTCATGAATCGACCTGTCCCCAATCTGTAGGAGCGGGTTTACCCCGCGATGCGTCGAGGTGGAATATTGAGCCTTAGCGGATAGAACACTGCAGTTTACCATAAACCTTCTCGCGCATGCCTCATCCGCGATAATTCGCTTCAATGTAAGTCGACAGTGACCCTGCGTCCTTATCACTAAGAATACATTCTTCGCAAACGCCCCCAATCGCCCCATGCCCGAACTCCATTTCCTCAACTCGCTGGATTATTCAGTATTGGTCATCTACATGCTTATGATCTTGGGCATCGGATTCTACGTTGCTCGATTCAATAAAAAGACGGTCGATTACTTCAAAGGAGGCGGACGCATCCCATGGAAACTTTCCGCCATATCGCTCTTCATTTCAGGCTTCTCCGCTTTCATGTTCGTCGGCGCCTCAGGAATCACATACAATGACGGCGGCGGGGCCGTACTCCTTTTCAGTTTCGCAATGCCCGCCTATTTCCTGGGCTATCTGATTTTTGGACCTCTGTGGCGTCGCACGCGCATCGATACACCACTTCAATTTCTAACGCGGCGCTTTTCGCAAGGCACCACTTACTTCTACACCTTACTCGCCGTCGTTCCCAACACCCTTGTTCTGGGTATTATGATCTACACCCTGTGTATTTTCATATCCTCAGCCTTGGGCATCAACGAACAGGTTTTTAATCTCGGATTCGCTCAACTCGAAGGTTTCGAGTTTATGCTGCTGATCACTGGAGTGGTCATAGTGACCTATACCACGCTTGGCGGACTTTGGGCTGTCATGGTCACCGATGGTATCCAATTTCTAATCATCCTACTCGTCACGTTCATAATGACTCCGATTGCCTTTTCGCTTCTTGGCGATGGAAGTATTATCGATGGCATCAGTCGAGTCATCAACGAATCCCCCGAAGGCTACTTCGATCTAAATCTCACAGATCGAGGATTTCTCTTTTGGCCTACTTGGTTCGTGTATATAATATTTGGCTACAACGTCAACTGGCACATCGCCCAACGCTACTACAGCGTAGCCGACGAGCGCGATACCAAAAAAATGGCCCTCTGGTGCGGAGGCCTATCCTTCATACTCCCAATTCTCTGGATCCTTCCAATCTTCACCACTCCAATCCTCTTCCCGGACATGGCTGCCCTCTGGCCCGATCTAGCCAAACCTGAAGAAGCGTCATTCGTCACCCTTGCTCTAGCAGTCCTCCCCCACGGAATGCTCGGACTTCTAGCAGCTGCGATCTTCGCCGCAACGATGAGCTCCACCGACACGCTTTTCAATTGGCTGGCAGCCGTTCTCACCAAAGATGTCTACGTCCCCGTTGCAACGCGCATCTCCGGTACAGCTCCAAGCGAACGGATTCAGCTATGGGTCGGAAAACTCTCAGTCGCCTGTCTCGGAATCATAGCCATCTGGGTAGCCTTTAACGTAAAACGATTCGGCGGCGCCTTCGATGTCTACATGAAAGCCGAATCGATTTACAAAATCACACTCTTCATTCCCGTATTCATCGGTATCCTATATACCAAGACACCTTGGTGGTCTGCGATAGTCTCTGTTTCGGTAGGCGTACTGGCAGCGCTCGTCGTCGGCATATTCGCCGCCCGTCAGAGCGAACTGCCAATCGGATTCATGAATATCCTTTTCGCCGACATCAATGTCACTTGGTTCGGCTTCGACCTCTCCCGCT
Organism: Opitutaceae bacterium; assembly: GCA_028822375.1. Taxonomy (GTDB): domain Bacteria; phylum Verrucomicrobiota; class Verrucomicrobiia; order Opitutales; family Opitutaceae; genus Pelagisphaera. The sequence continues at coordinate 5,805 of JAPKDW010000027.1, forward strand.
ACGAACTCAACGCGTGTGTAGGAATATTCGTTACCGGAACCGTTTTTCTCGGTTCGGCATTTTTCAACAAACGCGAGGGAGCATTTAAAGAGTCCATTGAGAGCTTCGAGATCGATCTCAAAACGCCCGCCTATTCCGATCCTGATACGAAGATCGGCGACGAAGGCCTAAAAGCCTATCGCCTAATGGGCTGGCTAGCCGTTCTCATCGGCGCTATCCTAATCCCCATGACATTTTTCAGTCTCGATCGTAGTGGCTGGCTCAATGCAGTCGCCGGAGTCCTATCGATCGCCATCGGCATTGCCGTTCTGAAAGCCGTTTCTAGATACGAACAAAAACATTTACCTCACAATCAACCACCGAGCGAATGACTATTTCACGCCGTGAATTTTGCTACCTGGGCGCTTCCGCCTCCCTTCTAACAGGCCTAAGCCCATTCGTGAACGGAGCCCAAGCGACTTCCAACAATCCGAAAAGCGACCGCTTGTTTTTCGACAAAGATGACATCGAGCAAATCCGAGCCAATGCCGCTTCGGAATTCCTCAATCCACTCTACCTCAATTGGTCAAGCCATCCGCCCAGCGAGTTGTCAGACAAGCTGGACGCTTTTAATGAGTCCCGCGACATCATAGGGGATTTCGGCAAAGCGCTTGAAACGCTCACCTACAGTTCGATGACCCAAATCATCGACCCAACCCGAGAGCGGCGAGATTCGCTTATCAAAGGCATCGAACGCTTCATTGAATTCCCTTTCTGGGACTACTTCCTCGACGGTCCCAATGACGCTATTGGAATCCAACGCGCCGCGACGGCAATCGTAAGACTGCTTTTCGCCCGAGAAGTTCTCGAAGGCGAAATCGATGCAGAACTCGATCGACGCCTCCTTTCCGCAATCGCCGAAAAAGGCTGCCTTCCATGCTACCGCACCGTCCACGGTATGGATAATCCCGATACGGTCAAAGGCTGGCGTTTTAACAAGCGACACGCCGACTACTACGACATCGATATGTCTCGATGGCCCGAAATCCTTGGAGCCAACAATTTACGAGCCGCTCCTAGCAGCGCTTTGGGAATTGGAGCCATCGCCCTCCGAGGCCACGACCCGAGAGCGGATCTCTGGCTCGAAACTGCTATCGCTAGCTCCCGCCGCGTATTGCCTTTCTTCAGCCCAGATGGAAGTTACTTCGAAGGTGTCAGCTATGCGGGGTACACTCTACGAACCACACTTGGTTTTTTCGAGGCCCATCAACGCTGTATCGGCAACATCGATTGGGCCGAAGAAGCCAATATGGAAGGGATCGTCGAATTCATACTCAGCTCCCAAATGGGACTCCAGGAAGACGGCTCTCCCGACATCGCTAATTTCAGCGACGCCAAAAACAGCGTCTACCCGTGCGTACCCTCGTGGATCGCTCGCCACACCAATAGTCCGCTCGCCCAATACACAGCGGAAAATGCCTCGAAGCCCTACTACTTTCTAGATTTTCTTTGGTACGAGCCCAACCGGAAATCAAAATCGCCGCCCGCAGCTCTAAAGAACGTTCACAATGATTTGGACTGGGTCCTTTCCCGCAGCGGCTGGGGTCCCAATGATGCAGTTCTCGCCTTCAAAAGCGGCGGCCCTGCCAATCACGAACATTCGGACCGCAATCACTTCATCTACAAGATCCACGGCGAACGGCTCATCCACGATAATTTCGGCGCTGCATACGATCGACGCCATGCCCATTGGTTGCTTCGCCAAACCGAGGCTCACAATGCCGTTCTCATCGACGGGAAAGGTCATCACTATCACGACGGAATCGAAGGCACCAACGAAAGTCTCTCCTACGCCAACATCACTCAGTATCACGTAAATGGTGACACTACCTGGTGGAGCAGCGACGCCACTTCTGCTTACAAAATCGAAAACGAACACATTTTCAAAGTCGTTCGCACCGTCATCTTCTCGAAACCCGATATCGTTGTTGTGCTAGACCAAATCCGCCTTCGCTATCAACCGCAGCCCGTCGCCCTACGCTACTTTCCCGACAATCGTGACAATGAGGCACGATTGAACCTCGACGAAAACCAATTTTCCATTCAACGACCAAATGCGACTCTTCACGCGCAAGTCACAGCCCGATCCGGCGCATCGGTCACGAAATCCGTCCTCGATCTTCCCGAAGAAAACGGAGCTTTTCCTTTCATTGAAATCAGTTCCAAGCCAGCTCTCTCCCACGAAGTGCTTACGCTCATGGCTGCCACTCCTGCACAATCTACCAAGAGCCCAAGCATCAAAGCTAAAGCCATCGATGATGGCTGGGAAATCAGAGTAGGAAAATTAAAGGCAACATTGAAAACCGATCGAATGACTCCAACTGTGATAATAAACTAGAGATTATCCTAAATATGCAGCTTTCTAAGGTTATCCATGTAGGGCTGTCGCTTGCGGCACGCCGCGTTGTCGATTAACGATTTTCTTTCGCGGACTGGCCCCGCTGAGCGAGACCAGTCCCAAGAAATCCAATTTTCTCTTTATAAATGACACCCGAGAACCGGGCTCTTTTCCAACGCTCTCTAGAAAAAATCCCGTGGGCCACTCAAACGAATGCCAAGCGTCATGATTCCGATGGAGCGACCACTCGCCCTCCCTTCATCCAACGAGCCAAAGGCTGCCGCATGTGGGATATCGACGATCGCGAGTACATGGACACGCTCGACCGGACCACGATTACGACAACCTATGCAGGTGAAACGCTTTCCTTAGCCGCCGCAAAAACGGTTATGGAAATCATGAACCGAGAGCCAGTAGTAGAACACTTATTCGCCATGGGCGAACGCCTCAGAAGCGGTTTTGAGTGAATATCTGCGCCCTTTGTTTGCCTCCCCGGGGCAAGGAGGGTGTTTAAAAAGTAGATACTTCGATGATAATAGCCTGTTGCCAGGTATTTCTGAAAATCGCCCCGAAAGGGGAGATGACTTCGATTGGCATACTACAAGCCTGAGTTCTTATTCCGATAGATGACTCAGGCTAAATTACTGAGCTACTGTTTCGCGACGTTTTAACACCCTCCAAGCATCGAGGCATATACCCGCAGGGAATAAAGCACCATTCCACGAAAAGCTGCTGCTACCATAAAAAAGGCCAACGTTGGCCTTTTTTATGGTACAAAGAAAATTAACGAGTTGTACGAAGAAGCCTTATCGTAACCAGCGATCCAAGTTTTCTTTGACGAATGTGTCGTCATTTAGACTTGGATAGGCTTGGCAGACTCGATCCAAGGCCTCGGATTGACCAGGCGAAAGGACTTCGTTCGGGTTCAGGGTCCAAAGTCCCTCCAACAATCCTTGGCGCCGTAGGATTTCGTGGATACCGGGTATACAACCCGCGAAGCCATTGGCGGCATCGAAAATCGCAGCATTGGCATCGGTGAGTTGCTGGGCGCGGGTTAACAAGGAAAGCGGGATATTTCCACCTGCGTCTCGAACTTCCTTAATCATTTCCAAATCCTTGACCGCCTGACGCGTCCAAACTGCCCACTGACCGAGCAGGCCGCCTCGAAAACGAATGACAGGCGCATTCTCATCTTCGCTAAACCGAACCGGCGTCAACAGATCGAGCATGATGTTGTCGTCGTTTCCCGTATACATCGCGAGACTGTCCTGGCGATTCCCATCTGCGACTGCTCTTAAGACATCCAAGGTATCATAACGGTTAAATGGAGCTGTCTTGATCGCAACGAGGTTTTCGATTTTAACCGCTGCTCGCCAAAAATCATAGTCCAATCGGCGTCCTCCGACCGATGGCTGCAAGTAGAACCCGAATATCGGCATCACGTCGGACACGGCATTCAAGTGCTCGATCATTTGTTCGTTAGTTCCTTCCTTGAAAGCGCTCAAACTAACAAGTGCAATGTCGTATCCAAGATTCGCTGCCAGCTCTGCTTCTTTGACTGCCTGATCGGTTTCACCAACCACTCCGGCTACTTTAATCAACGGTCTACCGACATTCGCTTCATAAGCCTGCATCTCTTCGGCCGCCAAACTCAGCACAGGTTCGTACAATCCAATTTCCGGATCACGAATCTCAAATTGCGTAGAATGAACGCCCACTGCGACTCCACCCGATCCTGAATCCATATAATAGCGCATCAACGCTCGCTGGCGACGCTCGTCGAAACGCCGCCCGCTCGTTAAGGCAAGTGGCAACGCAGGAATAGCGACCCCATCAAACAATGATCGATGGATCGGCTCGGCCAGGAACGGTTTATTCGCTTTCATGAACTTATTGCTTAACTAAAATTGTCCGTCACGCTTTTCGAAACCGGTCGGTTTCCCATGCGTTGCACCCCCCTGCCTCAACCAAGCGGCGACCCACCCGATCATACGATCTAACTCAACCGAAGGTTTTCCAAACAAACGTTGCGAGTACGAAGAATCGCTCAACCACATAGTCTCCGCTTCTTCCCCCTGGAATTGCGGTTCAATTCCCAAGTGTTTTCCAAATCGCTGCGCCAGCTCACGAACCGCCACCGTATCCGGTCCTGCGATATTGATCGGAACCGCGGGACTATCGGCGATCTCCAGCGTTTGAATAATTTGATTTAAAGCATCATTTTGCCATATCAAATTGACGTACCCCATCGTCACATCAACCGGTTCTCCGCTCAATACTTTCTGTCCGATATCGAGCAAAACGCCGTAGCGAAATTCCACCGAATAATTCAATCGAATCAAAACCACGGACGTTCCAAATCGATTCGAAGCTGATTGAAAACGCCGCTCGCGCTCCAAACAAGACAGGGCGTATTCGCCAACTGGATTCATTTCGGAACCCTCCTTCGCTCCACCCGAATCCGGTGTCACGTAGGAATACACGCAACCGGTTGAGAATGCTACAATCTTAGCGTTCCGAAAACGTTCGGAAACCCGAGCAGAAACCTCGACATTAATTTGCTGAAGCAACTCAGAATTATCCGATGTACCGAACTTCGCCCCGACGAGGTAGAAAACCGTAGGACAATCAGGTAGCGAATCGACGAAAGCGGAGTCGCGAAAATCGCCTGTCAATACCTCGATACCATTCTCCTCATATACCGATCGACTATTGAGGCTGCTAAAACGAGAAGCCGCATAGAGGCGATTGCTCTTGTTCAAATCGCTCAACATCCGCTTCAACAGTAAACATAAATGAAGCCCCATCTTCCCTCCTGCCCCGAGAACGAGAATGTCGCCCTCAAGCGCTCGAAGCGTTTCAATCGCCCCAGTTTGAGGCGTGGAGAGAAAATAATCCACTTCATCGATCGAGCACGGTAGCCCTGAATTTTCCTCGGTAGATTTCATCGCTTCCTAATTACTCAATATCCGTATTCGAAATTCCATTCATCCTCGAGCAATCCATTGCTTCAAAGTCTCCGCGTCACGCCTGAAGCTTTCCACTGCATTATTCTTCACATGTTCGATAGTAATCCATCGCTCCAGCCCGCTTTGCGTCAAGACACTAAAATAGTCCGCCCAGTCCTGCTCGCCATCGGATATCAAATGCGCATTTGGCCACTCGTCTTCTCCAAAAAAATTACAATGAATATTGGTAACTCGATCAACCAGCGCCTTCAAACCCTCCAAACGATAGGCATGCCCCACTATCAATTTCGTTTGCCAGAACGTGCCTACATTCGAATGCCCGATTTCATCAAGCAGCCGCCCCGTCGCTTCGTTCGTATCGGTCAGCGAGTGATCATGAAATTCAAAATCGATCCGAATATTTCGTTTCCCTGCCTCCTCGCCCATTTTCTGCGCTTGCTCGATTACGCGACGGCGATCTCCACCCGAAACATCAGCCGAACTTTGTCGGCCCGCCCATACGCGAATTGATGGAGCTCCCATGACTTCAGCCGAATCCAAGACCGCTCCAAACTCTGGCCCTTCGTCATTCACGTTCTCGTAACACTCGTCGAAACGATAATACGAACCATACGCGGATACCTGCAATCCAGCGTCACGCGTCAATATGCGAGCACGCTCCGCAGTAACAAGGTCGCCATGCGGCACATGCACATCGCCTCCCCACTCAACTCCCGCAAGACCGGTTTCCACAACTAATTCGACAATTTCTTCCAAGGAAAGCTCTCGGAAACTTATAGAAACAAGACCTGGCTTGAGCAAAGTATTCATAATTTATCCTTACTCAAGATCTCTCACAACCAATGCAACTCCATCCATTCCTTTTCATGATTACGGTAAAGATAAACCCGAAGCCTACAGAATCGCCCGCACATTGAAACCTTTTGCTTTCCTCGAATTCACATTGGCGAGCCCTCAATCTCGCTCTAAGCTCAATGCTCGTCCCCACGCCCCCTAACCGATCGAGACCGATCTCAATCGAATCAAACTAGAAAGTAAAAAGAACGACATCTGTCGAGCATCCCCAGCACCTCCCATTCCAAGGCTCTAACTTTTAAAATTACAACGTTGTAAACTTAAAGGGCCAGTATCTCCATCGATCTTACTATGGGGTTTCAGCTCTGCAATTTTTGCCGCATTATGCGTCCCTTTTACATTCGCATCCGGCGACAATCGATTTGCAAATACGGCAAAACAGGACAATAACCCTTTCCCTATGCTTCGAGGATCCTCTAGCCCCATTAACGCCATTCTACCGGAATACGGCGTCTGCGTTCTGGAAAGCCATCATGCCCAAGACTTCCGCATGAATTGGACACGCCATCCATTTCTCAAAATACTATCGGTCATCAATGGTGAAGGTTCTCTAGAAACAAATGATGGTTCAACGCGCATTTGCGAAGGAAACCTCACACTCATCCCTCAAAACGAAGAGCATCGGTTAGTTGACGACCCGAAACGCCCCTTGTCGCTCCACATAATTTGCGTAGCTCCATCGCTTCTTAACGAAATCGAACGTTACGACCAAATACGCTTTCCAATGGGTTTGCACATTGGGCAAACGCAATTCACCAAACCCCTCAGGCATCAGGTGCGTCAATTACTCGCCGAGCAAGCCAATCGCCGAAAAGGCCATGTAAGCCTTCTTCGAGCAAAGACCGTCGAATTGCTCATTTGCTTCGAGCAGCAAGGTATTCCGCTGCAAAATGCCACGGCTGTCACGAATTCATCCGAACAGCGTATCCAAGACTACCTTTCCCAACTGGAAAAAGAATTTTATCTTGAGGAACGGCTCGAGGATACCGCTGCGCGCCTCGGGATGAGCCTGCGCAGCTTCACGACCCACTTCCGATTACAGGCTGGCCAATCACGTCATCAGAAGATCACCGAACTCCGAATCGCCCACGCATGCCGCCTCCTTTCGGATCCGAAAAGAAGCGTTATCGGAATCGCCTTCGAATGTGGGTACGGCGACCTTTCCAGCTTCTACCGAGCTTTTCGAAAATCGAAGAAACGTTCCCCGAGCGATTACCGCAAGCAACAGGCGCTGGCTGGTGAAAACGCATCGGCGTGATATAAACCGTTAGCCTCCACTACAGGCACCACGCCGAATTCTTGGCGTAGCAATATTTCCAGCGGGCAGGATTGCTTCGCCACCTACTATACGCTCCGTCAGCGAAATGAAACTGATGTAGGAGCGGCTTTACGCCGCGATCGTTATAGTCGCATCGCGGGATAAACCCGCTCCTACATTAGATTGGAGATTCCAGTTTCAGAAGAGCCACAGCAACACCTCGGAGTGGTCTCTGTACCGTTTACGCCTATCTACCCACGTTGCTCGATTACTTGATACCTAAGAACAAATCACGGCCCTTGACCAGCGATTCGATCTTACGTTCGGCGATCGAACGTTTCAGCATCCAAAATCCACAGTCAGGGTGCACCCATCCTACGCGATCCGGCCCAGCCTTCGAATCCGCTTTCTCGATACGTCGAGCAATTTCTTCGGGACTCTCGATGTGATTCACCTTAATATCGACAACGCCGATACCGAGCTTAATTTTCGTATCGATTTCCTTGAGCACATCGAGATCCGCATCCGGACGGTGAGCGAATTCCATCACCAAATGATCTGCATGCAGACTGTTTAGAAAATCCAACAGTGGTTTCCATTTCCCCGATTGAATCGTTTGTCCGCCGTAATTTCCGAAACAAAAATGAACCGCCTTCTCCACCTTCACCTTGTCCAAAATACGATTGATCGCTTCAGCTGCCAACGGAGCGTTCTCCGGGCTACCAGGCACATTGGCCTCGTCGATCTGCACACAGGCGCAAGGAAGCTCCGAAACCTGCTCGGCCATCACATCGGCGATCGCCAACGTTAGAGCCTCTAAGTTTCCGTAGTGATTATCCAACAACGTCCGCGCCAGCATATAGGGACTAGTCAGCGTAAATTTCATCGGACCACCTGCTACTTGAGATGAACGCGTGCAAGACTCGAACAAATCAAGCGATCCCTCGCTCAAAGCTTCCGTAACTACGCCAGCCGGCTTCCGGCGAAAAGACATTTCGTTCTTCTGAGAGAATGCCTTCGCATCGCTGATTCCGATCTTCGTGTTGATTCCGCCAATACGAGAAATAAAGTATTCGATCATCCCATTCGTATCCGGGTGACTGATATCGTAGCGGTAAAGCTCGCCATCCGTCGGCAGATCAATCCCCGCATCTCGCTGCAAACCAATCACGACGCGCGTCGCATCCTGTACCGTTTGCTCGCTCGGCAAGGCGTACAGCCAATCGATCTGCGAGTACGACCCAACGGTCGTAGTTTTAATACTGGGGCCTTCGGAAAACAAATGAGACGACATATCCCTGCATCTTAGCGCTCGGACCTTCAACCGACTAGGCAAAACCGGCAATACTCTCCATGCAAAACCGGCGCTCCGCAGAATTTTGACCATCAGCAAACCTTTCCTTTGTATTCATCGTTCTAGCGGTTGGCATGGCGGAGGCTTCCAAGATCGCGGAGGCATTCCATACGGCACCTGGACCGATCGCTACATCGACTGGTTCCGTGAACTAGGTTTCCTACAAAACCAGGGGTCAAAACCAAAGCGGCTACAGACATCGAAGCCTATCTTAAAAAATAGAAACCACTCGATCAATCGCAGTGCTAATCCGAGGAAGTTCTAGCTCAATAGTTAAGCTCGTAGTCCCATAAAAAACGATTATTCTCCCCACTAATTTCACGAATGAACACTCGTTCGTAGAAGGATTCGTGGAAATTCGAGCAATTCGCGGGTCATAATTAGATACCTCACCAATCAACAACTGACCCGTCGTCTTCATCGTACTGAGGAAGATACGAACGAGGTTCTCCAATCTCGTCATCGATTCGATTTTCATCGATCGTGATCCCTAACCCAGGACCGGTTGGAATCGGACGATACCCATCCTTAACCGCAGGCATTGGCTCTGCCAGAAGATCGTGTTCTCGATCTCCGCGTTCCTGAACCATAAAATTGGGTATGCAGGCCGCAACTTGTAAACTCGCCGCAAGAGAGCACGGACCATTAGGATTGTGCGGAGCAATCGGCGCGTAGTAGGCTTCTGCCATGCCGGCGATTACTTTCAATTCAGTTATTCCCCCCGCGTAGTTGACATCTGGTTGCAAGATCATCGCCGCTCCTTTTTCAAGAATTTCCCTGAAACCCCATTTGAGAAAAACGCGTTCGCCAGTGGCGATAGGTATGTGCGTTTTCTTAGCCAGGTCCGCCATCACATCCACATTGAGCGCCTGAACAATTTCTTCGTAAAACCAAGGTTTATACGGTTCAAGCTCCTTAATGAGAACGCTGGCAGTCGTAGGTTGAACCGCTCCATGAAAATCGATCCCGATATCCACATCGTCACCCATTTTCTTACGCAAGGCGCCAAAGCGCTCAACGACTTCTCCAATAAATTTTGTGCCCTCCGCGTATTTAAACGCCTTTCGGGCAGCGCTCGGGCCTACTTTCATCGCCCTAACGCCAGTCTTCTTACTGGGAGTTCCATAGACAAACGCTTTGTCGCGGGTCGGCCCACCGAGTAGTTTGTAAACGGGTACGCCATAACACTTACCGGTAATATCCCAGAGCGCTTGATCTATTCCGGAAGAGATCGCCGATTTGATAGGACCTCCGCGATAAAATGCACCACGATGAATAGCCTGCCAGTGATGGACCACGGGGCGCGGGTCCTTGCCGATCAAGTAATCGCCCACCTCCAATGCGCCTGCTGCGCATGCTTTAGCATCGTCCTTGAGCATCTCTCCCCAGCCGGTTATCCCAGCGTTGGTCGATATTTTGACGAATACCCAGGAGTTCTTAAGGACAAAGGTCTCGAGTTTCGTGACCTTAATCTTGTCATTGGGATTTATAGGAGCGGCTTTAACGAGCGGACTTGCCGCGTCTAGTCCGACTAGCGCACCGGCTCCTAAAAGAGCCGTTTGAAGCCATGAGCGGCGATTAATATTCGATTGGGGCATAATTAGGGTGGTTTATTTTTCAATGAATACAAAACCCACTCCATTATGACAATAGATTAATTGGATTCTGGATCGTTCAGGGTAGGTTTCGTTCTGTCGCCATCAACAAGATGGTAGGGTCGTTGTCCCAACGAACCGCTGGGTTGACGACGGGAGTACGCGGCTGCTTGGGACTAGCAGCCCTACCAGACAACACCTTATAACGCACTCGATTTCGCGCCTTCACCGGGAACCCATCCTCCTACGCGAGCAATCCCTTGACCACTTTTCCGTGAACATCCGTTAAACGAAAACGCCTACCCTGGTAGCGGTAAGTCAATCGCTCGTGATCGACTCCGAGCAAGTGCATGATGGTAGCTTGAAAGTCATGCACGTGCACCGGATCCTGCACGATATTCCACGCGAAGTCATCCGTCTTGCCATAGCGAATCCCGGGCTTCACGCCCCCGCCGGCCATCCAAAGGCTGAATGCCCGACCGTGATGATCCCGGCCGTGCTTGGTCTCGTTTTCAATATTTCCCTGACCGAATACCGTACGCCCGAATTCCCCTCCCCAAATGACGAGCGTATCCTCCAGCAAACCCCGTTGCTTGAGATCCTTAACTAAGGCCGCAGAAGGCTGATCCGTATCGCGACATTGAATTGCCAATTGAGTCGGCAAGTTCCCATGCTGGTCCCAGCCCGCATGCATTAGCTGAATAAAACGAACGCCTTTTTCCGCCAAACGGCGAGCGAGCAAACAATTTCGGGCATACGATCCGGGACGGTGCACGTCAGGACCGTACATATCGAGGATATGCTTCGGCTCCGTAGTAATATCGGTCAACTCCGGCACGGAGGTCTGCATGCGAAAAGCCATCTCATACTGGGCGATTCGCGTCGCAGTTTCAGGATCCCCATAATCCTTATACTTCTGTTGGTTCAAGGTCTCCAAATCTTTCAGAAGACCTTTACGCAATTCCCTCGGCACGCCTTTAGGGTTAGACAAATAAAGCACGGGATCCCCTTCTCCGCGAAACCGAACCCCTTGATACTTAGAAGGGATGAAACCGCTTCCCCAATAGTAATCGAATAAAAGCTGACCGCAGGAGTTCTCGCGGTCCCGCGAAGTCATCGCCACAAATGTTGGCATGTTCTCATTCGCGCTTCCGAGACCATACGAGACCCAAGCTCCCATGCTTGGACGACCCGGGATTTGAGAGCCAGTAAGGAAAAACGTACATGCAGGGGCGTGATTGATGGCTTCCGTATGCATGGAATTCACAACGCAAAGGTCATCAGCTATACCACCCGTATAAGGAAGCATTTCCGACAATTCCAAACCGCTGTTCCCATAGCGACGGAAGGGCTTGATCGAAGGCAGAACCGGAAGCTCTAATTGCCCCGAAGTCATGGTCGTCAAACGCTGACCCATGCGAACCGAATCCGGCAACTGCACCCCCCTATACTTCGACAGCCCGGGTTTCGGATCGAGTAGGTCTACATGAGAAGGCCCGCCTCCCTGCATCAAATAGATGACCCGCTTGGCCTTGGCGAAATGGTGAGGGAGACCATCAATCCGACCATTGCCCGCGGGCAGCCCTGTCGCTCCGTTCAGTCCCAAGCCTCCCATCATACTTGCAAGGGCCGCGCCGCCCAAGCCAGTTGCCGTTTTTGAAAAGAACTGCCGTCTCGTTATCGCTATATCTCGTTCGAAAAATGGATTCATGGATACGTGAGGTTACTCTCGAGTGAGAAATTCATCGGTGTTGAAAATGATTTGAGCCACGTTGGTGTAGGACGCGTACTCTTCCATAGCAATCGCCTCCGGGGCATCGCTCTCGCCCACAGTGGCCAAGGCAGCGGCATCTTCCGGGCTATCTCGGTAATACGAACGGGAACGCTCTAGAGCTGTATTCAACGCGCCCGCTTCCACGTCACTCGGATCGCGACCCAATGCCTGTTGAAACGCATAACTTAATCGAGCTCCATCAGTCTCTCCGCCATGAGTCAGTATTCTCTCGGCAAACACTCGTGCCGCTTCGACGAAGGTCGGATCGTTAAGCGTGGTCAGCGCATGAAGCGGCGTATTGGTCGTCGCCCCTTTCACCTGACAAACTTGGCGGTTCGCGCTATCGAACATATTCGGCGGGCCGATAGTGCGCCGCCAAAACGTGTACAAACTCCTTCGATACAAGTCCGTTCCTGACGACGGAGTATAGCTGAATTTTTCAAAACTGAACTCATGCCAAAGGCCTTCCGGCTGATATGGATAAACCGGCCGGCCTCCCACATCCTCTCTCAATAGTCCGCTGGCAAATAGCGCCGAATCCCGAATCAACATCGCTGGAAGACGAAACCGAGCGCCTCGGGCAAGTAACCGGTTCTCAGGATCTAAATCGTTTAACTCAGGCCGCGCCTTGGAGCTCTGACGATAAGTCGCGCTCGTTACCATCAGACGGTGCATGTATTTCATATCCCAACCAGATTCTACGAACTCCGTCGCCAGCCAATCAAGTAAAGCCGGATGCGAAGGCTGCTCGCCTTGCACGCCAAAGTCTTCTGCTGTTTTGACCAAACCGGTTCCAAAATGATGTTGCCAGTAACGATTGACGATCACCCGAGCAGTAAGGGGGTTTTCCGGCGAAACGAGCCACTCGGCTAGCCCAAGTCTATTCAACGGCGCATCCGTATCCAATCCAAACAATGCTTCCGGCGTCCCCGGTAAAACGCTTTCGCCCGGAGATTCGTAGTCGCCGCGATTCAGGACAAAAGTATCCCTTCGCTCCTCGCGCTCTTCCATAATCATAACCGCGACAATCTCCTCCTGGACCTTCTCCAACTGATTATTCAGCTGATTGATCTCTTTCTGAATTGCCTTCCATTTCTCCGGCGCATCGTTTTCCAAGTAGTACCTTCGCAATAACGGATCCGTGCCATCCGTACCCGCTGTAACACCGTTTCTCAATAGTAGAAATCGATTGCGATCCAAGGACTTCGGTGGATTCTCGCGCGTAATGATTTCCCACTTTATCTGAGCCGCTGCAATCTCCGACTCTTCCGCATTTAGTTTCTCTTTCTCCGTTTGAATGCGGGCTCTAAAATCGTTCTGCTCTTCAGCTTGACTCTCCGTAGGAAGTTCCAGCACTGGCTTGCCTAAGGCAATACGGCCAGCCCGGTAATCCGCTCTTCCACCTTCTGGAAGGTTATTAAAGTAAGCGGAGAATCGATAGTAGTCCTTTTGCGTCAACGCATCGTATTTGTGATCGTGACACTGAGCGCAAGCCATGGTCAAACCTAGCCATGTCGTCGCCGTAGTATCCACTCTATCGAATACATAATTATTTCGCTGCTCCTCGGGAATCGCTCCCCCTTCGTTATTGAGCATGTGATTCCGATTGAAGCTCGTCGCAATGAGCTGCTTGTTCGTTGGACCATCGAGTAAATCGCCCGCGACCTGTTCGATAGTAAACTGATCAAACGGCTTATTCTCATTCATCGAATCGACCACCCAATCTCGCCACGGCCAAGCATGCCGATCGCCATCCTGCTGATAGCCATTCGAGTCCGCATACCGCGCAGCATCCAGCCAAGGCAAAGCCATGCGCTCTCCAAAATGCGGCGACGCGAGCAAGCGATCTACTTGCCTTTCATAAGCGCCAGGAGAAGTATCGCTCAGAAAAGATGCTACTTCCTCAGGCGTCGGAGGCAGTCCAATTAAATCCAAGGAAAGACGCCGTAGCAACGTACTACGATCGGCTTCGGATGACGGAGCAATACCATCCTCTTCAAGTCGCGACAAAATAAACGCGTCTATTGGGTTACTCCCCCAATCAGAGTCTTCGGATGTAGGAACTCCCGAACGAAGCGGCGCAATAAAAGCCCAATGGCCCTCATACTCCGCCCCCTGCTCAATCCAACGCTCAAGTATTCGACGCTGCTCGGTTGTCACAACACGTCCCGAATCCGGCGGCGGCATAACGTCCTCCTCGCTCTCTTCGAGCAAACGAAGGATCAATTCGCTCTCCGCAGCGTTCCCGGGAGCAATCACCTGATAACCATCCCGATCGCGTATCGAGTCTTCGAAAGAGTCCAAACGCAATTCGCTTTCGCGCTTATTGGCATCAGGACCATGACAAAAAAAGCAATTCTCAGAAAGAATAGAACGCACATGAGCATTAAACGTAACCGTTTCGGGGATACTACCCTTAGGTACGACCACACCGACCTTGACTCGACCGGTTTTGGCGGGATGAGCCACCGTCGCCGACCCGACGCCAGAAATCTTACGAGGCGTTCCTGACTTCGACTGGGCTTCAGTCGAATCGCCCAACGCCGACAGCGATTCCACGATTTCATTCTCCGATTCCCGAAGTGAAAAAACAAACACGCCAACCACCAGCGCCGCCGCAACCGGCCATGCGGCAATCCGAGCGAATCGGCCCGGGAACGAACGGACTGGCGACACAGTAGGCTGTGGCGATTCGTTTTCAAACCCGCACGATTCAATGACATCCGTGTAAGGCAACTCCGTAGCGATTCGAACCGTATCCAAATAAATACGCGCTGCATCGCGATCTGAACGAATCAATTCGTCCAATTCATTTATCGCTTCGGCATTATCGTCACCGTCTTCCAAGCGACTCGCGAGGATGGCGATGCGTCTGGCTATATCTTCGTTTTTTCGATTCGAATCCATTTTTCGTGTCTCCCAATCTATCTAATCGAATCCGCCTTGAGACGCACGCAATTCAGCAATCGTTGAATCAAACGGGCGTAGGTTTTATAGAGAGCTTCTCGGCTCCCTCGAAACTCGCCGCTATCCGCAATTTCGGTCACGGTCAGACCATCTCCATATCGACGTCCGAGCAATCGCGTCTCTTTCGGAGTCAACTTGGTCATACACTCGTCCAATGCCACTTGTCGGTCCGACTCGCGCCCATCCCACATTCGCGCATCCGACACGGCGCAATCGGCTATTTTTTCCAATGACTCATCGCTCAAACGAGCAGCCATCCGTTTACGCCGCTCCAAGTACGCCATCGATTGAAATCGAGCGAAGGCCACGGCCAACGGCCCAAACGGGCGTTGAGGTTCATACTCATGGAATTTCTTCCACATGGCTACTGATGCATCCTGAATAATCTCATCAACGTCCCGACAACCGGGGATCATCGAGCGAACCAGCGTTCTCATTTGACGTTCATGAGCAATGAGCAGGCGAGCATACAAAGCTCCATCGGGAGTTGGGGTTTGGGGATCCATTAAAATGAGGGGCGTCTACAGGAAATAAGTACGATACGAAATGAGTCCAGGCGATCGCAAAAACCAATCGCCCTCTGCTTCCATTAGGACCGGCTTACCCCGGTTGGACAAATATTTTCGACGAAGTCCACAATAAGACCTCCTCGGGGAGGTCCCGAGGTATTCAAAAGGTAGCGGCCGCTCGGAGATCGGCCGTTATTAGAGGTGCAGATCAAGCTCAGCGCATTGGCGTCAACTTAACTGAAATTCGACTAAAAACCACGCCGCGCTGCGACGTAGCTACGCGAGGAACTCGCGTGGGATCTGCAATGAATCAACCGTTTAGGACTTGTGCTCAACTGGATCAATGGCCGCTCGGAGATCGGCCGCTACCTTTCGCATGAACCAAAGTGATCTTGCGCTTTCGTTTGCGCCGTTTCAAAAACAACGCAATGAACCCAATACGTCTCATTCCCCTACTTATTTTGATCGCTACGCTGCCCCTGTCATCGCCTGCTAAAAAACCGAATGTACTCCTGATTTGCATCGATGACCTCAGGCCCGAGCTTAATAGCTTCGGAGTCGACTACATCAAATCGCCCAACATCGACAAACTCGCCTCTCAAGGACGCGCCTTCTACAAGCATTACGTTCAGGCTCCCACTTGCGGAGCTTCGCGCTACGCGCTTTTGACCGGTACCTATGGCAGTTCCAGCAATGCCGCCCTCTTCGAACGATCCGAGAATCTCGCCGAAAACCCGAAGGCGTTCCCACCGAGCATGCCGGCTTGGTTCCGCCAAAATGGCTACCGTACCGTATCCGTTGGCAAGGTATCGCACCACCCCGGCGGCCGTGGCGGCCCTGACTGGAATGACGAAGCTATTCCCGAAATGCCTAACTCCTGGGATCGCCATTTGCTCGACGCCGGTCTCTGGCAACACCCGCGCGGATGGATGCACGGCCAAGCTCATGGCGAGATCCGAGAAGACGCGACCGAGATGGACCTGATCCAAGCATTCAAGGGTCCTGACACAATCTATCCCGACGGGATCAACACCGAAAATGCCATCAAGCAATTGAATACCCTTGCCGGGAAAGAATCGGACAAACCCTTCTTCCTCGCATTCGGCATCCTCCGTCCTCACCTGCCATTTGGAGCTCCCAAGAAATACTTGGACCTCTACGAGGATGCGGAACTGCCCGTTGTCCCGCACCCAAACAAACCAAACGGGAAAACCACTTGGCACAAGTCCGGCGAATTCTACAAATACAACCGTCACAACCTCGACCCGAATACCAACGCCGAATACTCTCTCACCGTCCGCAAGCACTACGCTGCCTGCGTGAGTTACGCTGACGCCCAAGTCGGTCGTATCCTCGATCGCCTCGACGAATTGAATTTGCGCAAGGATACCATCGTCGTTCTTTGGGGCGACCACGGATGGCACCTCGGTGAACACTCCATCTGGGGCAAACACTCCCTCTTCGAGGAATCGCTTCGATCGCCGCTCATCATCAGCTATCCTGGCATGCGAAACCCAGGCAAACGTTCCCATTCCATGGTCGAGACCATTGACGTTTTCCCAACGCTGACCGAACTCGCAGGCCTTCCAAAACCCAAGCATGCTTCCGGCGTATCGATCGTTCCAATACTCAAATCGCCTACTGCTTCAGGACACGATGCTTACGGCTATTTCAGCAGAGGATATGGAAAAACCATCCGCACCGAGACACACCGGATGATTGCCCACGAAGATGGCTACATCGAACTCTACGATCACCGCACTCTCGCAGGCGAAACCCACAACGTCGCCGACGAACAACCTGAAGTCGTAAAAGATCTGCTCGCAAAAATCAAAACGCGCTTCGAGTGATTCAATCACTCGATAGCGAATTAACCTCAAGAGACTGTTAAATAAATCAGTGTAGGAGCGGTCCCGCTGAGCGTGGACCGCGATAGTTTAGATTTACATAAGACAGAAAAGAAGGATCGCGGGATAAACCCGCTCCTACAGATTAGAGGCTGAGCGATTTTTAACTTATTTGACAGCCTCTTAAACTCTCTTTCAAAATTCCGATATGTTAGCCCTACCCAAAACCTTTCCAGATCACGAAAAACTTCCCGCCGACAAAGAACGTTCGGGATTCGAGATAATCGATTCGCGATTCAAAGCTCTCATTTTAGAAGGCTCAAAAGTAACGCGCCATTGGCAAGGAGCTGAATGGTCCGAGGGCGCTGTCTATCTCCCCAAGTCACAAGTTGTCGTTTGGTCCGATATTCCCAATAATCGAATGCTCCAGTTCTATCCTACAAGCAATGAAACGACTATTTTCAGGGAACCTTCGAACTTCACCAATGGAAATTGCACAGACAACGAAGGCCGTCTCGTTACCGCAACGCACTTGACCCACTGCATCTCCAGAACCGAGCGCGATGGCACAGTCACCGTACTCGTTGATAGCTATCAAGGCAACCGCCTCAACTCGCCCAACGATGTCGTCGTTAAATCCGACGGATCCATCTGGTTCACCGATCCACCCTACGGCATACTATCCGACAGAGAAGGCAAACAGCGAGAGTCTGAGCAAAGCGGCAACTACGTCTATCGGTTTTGCCCAGAATCCGAAGAACTCACAATCGTCGTCAATTCGCTCGACCGTCCCAATGGGCTCGCATTCTCGCCCGACGAATCAGAACTTTATATTTCGGATACAGGATCCCCCAGTCGAATGTATGCATTCGATGTCAATTCGGACGGCACAACAGTATCCAACCAACGAGACTTCATCACT
The DNA here is from genome assembly GCA_028822375.1 of Opitutaceae bacterium. Classification (GTDB taxonomy): domain Bacteria; phylum Verrucomicrobiota; class Verrucomicrobiia; order Opitutales; family Opitutaceae; genus Pelagisphaera. Next base: position 24,232 of record JAPKDW010000027.1, read on the forward strand.
GTCTCGCCTGGAGCGTCCGATGGATTCCGTTGCGACACCGACGGCAACATCTGGACCAGCGCTGCAGACGGGGTACAGTGCTTCTCCTCAAAAGGCGAATTGCTTGGAAGAATACTCGTCCCCGAAACCCGTTGCGCAAATTGCTGCTTCGGCGGCCCCGAAGGCGACATCCTCTATATCGCAGGAGACACGTCTCTCTACTCGGTCAAACTGGCTGCCAGAGGCGCTCAATACTCGAAGTAAACGCCTTAAGCCATCTAAGAAAGTGTTAAATATATCGTAAATCCGTAGGGCCAGCGCTTGCGCCGCGCCGCGATAGAAGATTGCTCTCTTGTTATGCGGCGTGGCGCAAGAGCCAGCCCTACGTGAAAATGTAAATGAAACGGACTTTTTTAACAGCTTCTAAGAGACTGTTAGATAATTCAAAATATCGTAGGGGCGTCGCTTGCGGCGACCGCAGAAGAAGCTAGAACTCTTCATACGCGGTCTCCGCAAGCAGAGCCCCTACAATCAGATATACATATTATTCTGACTTATTTAACAACCTCTAAGGTCGTAGCCGATCTCACGTCTTCGCTGCGCGACGGCGGGACTATCATGAATAAGATTGGCCGCAAAAAAGCGCAAAGTTCGCAAAAGAATACTAATTTTTAGAATTAGAAAATCCACCCGCACAACAGTTCCAATTCAACCGAACTGCTAGCATCCCACATTTTTGCGCTTTTTGCGGCTTTTTGCGGCTAATCCTCAAATTCAAAGAACAGGAAGCGTTTCCCCTTCCTCCCAAATACCATCCACCTGCGTTCCGGTTATAACATCGCTAGGACCCTTCGCATTACGATGAAGCAGATTGTTTAACGCATCAACTGCCATCGCTCCTAGCACGTCCCTTCGGTGCCTAATGCCCATGGCATTTTCGATATCATCATTCACATTTAGACTGACGTATCCAAGATCTCTAGGACAGCTCAATCCCTCTGCTGCGAGAGCTTCATGAAAGTGAGCCTGCAATATTGCCTTCCTTCTTCTCTGCCTCACAGGACTCTATATCTGGATACCAAGAACGATGAAATGCCGCTTTTAAAAAAGTGCGCTGTTTTTCAAAAAAACCGCTAAAGGGAAAGCCCGCGATTTTAATTGGCATAATGTATTCGGAATTTGGAGTCTTCCCGTTCTAATCATTCTAGCAGCAACCGCAGTCGTTATTTCATACGAATGGGCTCATAAGATCCCCTTCCAAATACTAGGCGAGGAAGCTCCTGGATCACGCACCTTCGGTATGATGGCCGTAACCCCTGCGACAACTCCCACACCTGCGGAAAATACGCAACTTCTTCCCATCGAGGAAGCTATCCAATCCACCAAGGACCGATTTTTCAACTGGACAAGCATCGCGATTCACCTTCCAAAGGCTATGCTCGAAGGGGAAACAGCTCCGCCGCTAAAACTTGATCTCACGCGTCCGGAATACACGCCAAGTCGCGCTTGGGCTCCCGTCGAAGTGGATCCCTATACCGGCAAAATCCTGCAAGTGACAACATTCCAGGACCGAAGCGCTCGTTTACGGGCCCGCCTCTGGACTCGATTCCTCCACACGGGCGCTGACTTGGCATCTGTGGGAAGATTGTCGCAACGCTCGCCACAATCGGTTCATTGTTTCTTGGCTATACGGGATTTGCTCTAAGCTATCGGCGCTTTTTCGGAAAAAAGGAACCGCTGAATAATGTTAAAGAGCACCAAACAAAGCGCTTCAACAACTCGCTTCTCGCTTTGCATGCCCCTTTCGGGAAATCGGATTCATTCAACTCAACTTATTCGGCGCTTCGTATCAATCCGTACCGGAGCGTTTTCTATCCGTCTCGGGGTAGCATGAAATCAGAATTTTGCCTAAATTACTCACATGCTTGGGACACGAACACGGATACTCTGCGAAATTACTTCCAGTGATGGAAAACTGAGACACGACTTGGCGCGAATTGCTCGAACGTGTGCCGTAGATCTAAAAATACACCTTCCGTTGGAAATGCTTGAAAGAAGCTCCAACAAGAGCGAACCGAAATCTGAAGTCGCTCTCAGTATTCCGGCGGATTTCGCTCTGGCAAATGATTCCATATGGAAACTTGCATTCCGAATCTCTTGTTTTTGTCCCCAAACACGCATTACAACTCAGATCAATTCCACGATGCCCTATAAAAGCCTGCACAATGAAGCCAGCCACTCTTGAGAACGTTCGCTTCTTCATTTGCGTTTCAGCTGCACTTCTTGTCTTCCTCCTATTCATGTTTTCGATTCACATTACATCCAAGGTCTAATTTCGTATATTAGAAAACTCGCGACACCACTTTGGGGACCACAAAACGAGCACAGCCTTCAAAAAATGAGGAAACACAGCCCAGATCTTCAAAACAAGAATCGCACCCACCCTTGCGCAGATGCGGCTCAAATGCCTCATCGGATACAAACCTCTAGTGGCAGACATTTACCGAAATCAAAAAAACGAAGTATTTGATTGACCTTTCTTGAAACTGATTCTCATTAATTATGGTATTGAGATTCAGTATCAAGTTAAATGATTGCCTGCCCATTTAAATCTCCCATTTCCATTTCGACGTGCTTTGGTCACAGTCAGATCGATAGTTGGCGCTTCGATCCAAGACCGGGACTTTCCTATTCTAAGTTTCAATTTGAATCTAAATGCTTAGATGACAAACACCTGTGGCCTTTCGACACCTTTACTCAGATTGTCTTTGTTCTCCGAGGGAAGGTCACCATTTCACTCCCAGACGTTGGGAAAAGAACCGTGAAAAGCGGTGGGTGGTTTGCGATCTCACTAAATTCGTGGGAAGCAATCT
>JAPKDW010000229.1 GCA_028822375.1 Opitutaceae bacterium
CGAAGAGAAGACGGTTTTGCTCAAAGACGGAAAAACCGAATTGAGCCTGAAGAAGGCGAAGTCCCCCAAGCTCTATAGCAAGACAATGGGTATGATCTTTCTAGCGATTGTGGCGCTACCATTGATCTTTATGCGACACTCGGAAGAGGTATCGACGGCTAGGTGATAATTGATCCCCTTTGTTCAACCGCTTTTTGCGGCTCTTTTAGGAAACCAGGCTTGCCGCTGTGTAGGAAAAGTTAATGATCCGGCTATGAGATATGCCGTTTTCCCCCTGTTGGCGTTGGTTGTGCTTCTGAGTCTTTCGAATGCTGCTGAAAGCAAGCCCAACATCGTTCTGATCTATGTGGATGATCTTGGATACGGAGACCTCGGGTGCTACGGGTCTGAGAAAAACGACACGCCTCATGTGGATCAGCTGGCTGCGGATGGTATGCGGTTTACCGATTATTATTCTGCGAGCCCAGTGTGCACGCCGTCGAGGGCAGCTCTGTTGACGGGTGGATATCCGGGGAGGGTGGGCTTTGATGCTTTCAGGGAGAGCCGCACGAGCTGGGTGCTGTTTCCTGGATTCGCGGAGGGCTTACATCCGGGAGAACTGTTGCTTCCAGAGTATTTGAAGTGGCATGGATACGCGACCAGCCATGTGGGGAAGTGGCACTTGGGAGATCAGTTGGAACACTTGCCCACCCGTCATGGGTTCGATTCCTACTACGGGATTCCCTATAGCAATGATATGGCGATTATGCCCCGGCGTCCAAAGAGCCCGCCGTTGCCTTTGTTGCGGAACGAAGAAGTGATTGCGGAACAGCCCAAGCAGGCCCCCTTGATACAGACCTATACCGAAGAAGCGGTCGCCTTTATCAGGGAAAACCAAGATCAGCCCTTTTTCCTATACTTTGCTCATATGCATGTTCACCTCCCTCATTATGTGATGGACCCGTTTCTAAAAGCTTCCCGCAATGGAATCTATGGCGCTGCGGTAGCGGCGGTCGATTGGAGCACTGGGGTCATTGTCGCAGAGCTGAAGCGACTGGGCTTGGAAGAGAACACAATCGTCATTTTCACCTCCGATAACGGCAGCCGGGCGGACAAACACGGAGGGAGCAACGGCGCATTGCGCGGAACCAAGGGCCAAACATGGGAAGGCGGCATGCGCGTCCCCTGTATCGTGAAATGGCCAGGGCAAATCGAGTCGGGGTCGGTTTCCAGCGAGTTGGTAACGGCGATGGATTTCTACCCGACCTTTGCCTCTATCCTGAGACAGCCGCTGGGGAACGATCCAGTCCGCGACGGTCATGACGTCAGCTCACTTTGGAAGGGCGAACCCGGAGCCCGTTCTCCCCACGATGCCTTTTTCTACTATTTGGTGGATGAGCTTCAGGCTGTCCGTGTAGGGGATTGGAAACTACGTTATTCTATTAAGGAGGGCAGGCATGCCGATACCTCTCGGCCCGAGCTTTACAATTTGGCGGAGGACTTGTCGGAGCAAAACAATGTAGCCAGCCAGCACCCCAAGATCGTGCAGGATCTCATTCAGCGGATGGAGGGCATGGGCGACCGGATCGGCGATGGACTACGCGATAAACTAGGGGATGAGAGACGTCCTCATTCCATTACCGAAGACCCAAAGCCTTTGACGGAATTCGACGAAGATTATCCCTATATCGAACCTAGCTATCTCCTGGACCAGGCAGGCTGATTAAATATGGATCATTCAACTCATCGGCTACTCATTGAGGGAGATATGCGGCGTCTCGAAGCGTTGTTGGAGCAGACTGCCCGATCGGATGCAGAGCTGCAGCGCAAAATCCTAGGGAAAGGGGATTTGCAGCTTTTGGACCTGGCTTGTGGCGCGTGCCATGAAGCGAATACGTTGGCTAGAGTTTTTGGCAGCAGCGAGAGAGAGGCTGGCGATAATCGAAAAATGCAGTTCGTCGGACTCGATGTCCGAGCCCGCGAGATAGCGGAGGCAGCCACCCGATTCACTGGCGATTTGCATTCCGAGTTTTCGTTTATAAATGGCGACGCCACCAAGTTAGATAGCTATAAGCAGCTCCCGGGCGCGTTCGACGTCATTTTCATGCGTCATCAGAATTTGGGGGATGGCAAGAGAACCTGGGAAGAAATATACCACAAAGCGCTGGAGAAACTTTCGCCAAACGGCCGGCTAATCATCACCAGCTATTTCGATGGTGAACACGAGGCGGCGCTTGATGTCATCGAAAATCAAGGCGGCGAACTCCTCGTTACTGAAGCCAATGAGACTTCCCGTAGACTCGACATTCCCGGCAAATCGGTCGACCGACATTTGGCGATACTGAAGCGGAAAGGGTGAAGAGATGCGCATCGCGTGAATACTCAACGTTCACTTTCGGCCCTTTCACGAGGCGGAAAATCATATTTGACGGTTGACCACTTTCTACTCCCCTTTTTTTGATGAGCGGAGCTATTTCAAGGGTAATGGATCAACTCTCTCTTCTTCGAGAATCAAAAGCCAAGTACTGAACCCATTGAGTTGTCTCTAGAGGTGTAGTTGATAATTGACTATCGACCCAGGATTGTACCGACCCGAAAAGGAGGAACTCTATTTCTTGCCCTGCTTTTTTTGCAACTCGCGAAATTCCTCTACTTGCTCGCTGGAAAGTCGCTGAAGCCCGCGCGAGCGATTGGTGGCTACAGGCATGTTTTTTCCGTCGAATAGGAAGACCTCTACCAGGGAAGAGAGCGCTCTGATTTCGGGGAATTCGCAGTCGAATTTAAAAGTCTGCTCAATGTTAGCATCAATCTCGCCTACACGCGTTAGTCGGACGAACGTGACGCGGTTGTTCTTCGAGCCTTTCTTGCCGCTTGCATCGAAGCTGAGCACCAAGGCCGCGTAAGCGTTTTTAAGGTTTTTATTGGATACGATCGAGCACTGCCCGTAAACATTATCGACCCAGTTGTTCATGCCCGACTTCTGAAATTCATCGTCAATCTGGGTTTTCGTTAATTCGTCGAGCTCCGCCCATTCCTTATCGTTCCCGGTCCCTGGTAGCGACGCGCTTCCAGCAGCGCCAGTGGCTGTTTCGAATTCGTTGCCGGCTTCATACCGCATTTGCTCAGCGTTCATCTCGCTGGCCGCCATCATGGCGTGAAACTTATCGGAATTTGAACCGAGGCTATACTCGAAGCCGCGAATATCCGCATACGAGCTGCTAGTCACTACGACAGGCCTCATCGAGCAGTTAAGGTTCTTGGTCAGTCGAATGGCTTTACCTGAACCGTCCAGTCGAAGTTTTTTCCCATCAAAGCTTTTCAGCGGGAAGAAGTTGTCTTTTACCTCTGCGCTGATTTTGCCGCTCATGAAAAGAAACTGCTGATCGGATGAAGGCGAATCGGCGCTTTCCGCTTTCGCCATCAGAATCGTAAATGCTAACACGAGGAGTATCTTTGGACGCTTCATTTCGAGAAAATATATTAGTTGGATGAGCAGTCGAAAATTGGGTGCGACAGGGATATTAATTTAAAACGCTAGCCCTTCGAGTCAAGGTGGTTCTAGTCGAGCGGTCCGCGGGGTGCGCTAAACAGTCCCGAGCAGCCGTGGAAGTCGCATCTACTGCTGCGGTTCGTTGGGGCATCGAACGCTCTTTGCAGAGGCTACCATTTTAAAACGCACTCGTCCGCGCTACTTTGCATCCGTGACACGGCTCTCATTTTTGCCGAGTTCGTTCAATGGAGCGTTGACGCTTTCTTTCTCGGCTGGGGATGGAAAATGCCTATTCAAGTCGTCCATCATTTTTTGCAAGGGTTTGCGAATCATGTCGCGGAAGGCCTTATCCACCCGCTCGCGGCTCGCCATCGCCGGAGGAATCTCGCGCTGGCTGTATGTTCCCAGCGTATTCAATTCTCCGTACCTTGATAGCTTGGCTTGAATCGTCGCAACCAGATCGCCGAATCTATCTTGTTCGAATCGCGGAGCGAAGATTTCCAAAACCGGACCATCGCCCGGTTTTTCCCGTTCTCCCAAGAGATGTACCTCGATGGGTAGCTCGTAAAGGCGCAGCAGCTCTTGCATCACTTGCATGAAATCCTGCCGGCGAAGTTCCCTCATGTTCTCCGCAATGTCAGGCATACTTATATCGTAAATCGGGTCCACCAAGTTTTTGAATTCGACGAATAAAGTTTCCGATTCATCGAGAAAGATATAGCGCTCGGTATCCTGAGGACCCATGCTCACGCAGGCAGCAAGCATCAATGCCAAGAGCGGAGCAATCGCATGTTTTGTTGATCGTAGATTCATCTGACTCGGTTCAATTCGATGAGAACGCTAACGGCCGAATTCCGCCTAGGCAAGAAGGGAAAGGGATAGAAGGGATGGAAAAATATCTGGAGAGAGTTCGAAAAGGCATGATCGAAACAAGCGAACGGAGAGGTACGAGGAGGTTTAGGTTAATTGAGTGCTTAGCGATACTGCATTGCCTTTCTTCCCATTCTCGATGGAGTATCTGCGTTAGCGAAATACGTCTATGAATCCCAATAGGATAGTTGCCATTCTGGTTGCACTGACCGCTTTTTTTACCGGCGTCGCGGCTGCGACCGGGGAAGAGAGCGCAGCCGTTCTCGAACCCTTGCCTGACAAGGTAGTCGTTCTCACGTTCGACGATTCCGTTCGATCTCATTATACGGTAGCTCGTCCCATACTTCAGTGCTATGGTTTCGGCGCGACATTCTTTATCACCGAAGGTTTCACCTTTGCCTGGAATAAGACCGACTACATGACTTGGGAGGAGATTGCCTCCTTGGACCGAGCTGGGTTCGAGATCGGCAATCACACGCGCGATCACAAAGGGGTGAGTCCGAAAACGATCGAGCAGTTGGAGGCGCAGCTCGCGGCGATTGACCAGAGTTGCGAAGAGCACGGAATCGCAAAGCCGGTATCCTTTGCCTGGCCGGGAAATGCCATCGAGCTGGAAGCGCTTCCGATCCTCCAAAAGCATGGCATGCAATGGGCTCGACGTGGCGGATTTCCCGAGTACCCGCGAGGCGGCGAACGCGGATTTCCTTACGAGCCCGGTCTCGATCATCCTCTGCTTATTCCGTCGGCAGGAATCCCTCGACCCGGTTATACATTCGAGGAGTTTGTCGAGACGCTGGAAGGTGCCCGAGACGGCGAGGCTGTCGTTCTCCAGTTTCATGGCGTACCGGAAGGAGAGCACCCCTGGGTTCACGTTTCTCGAGCAACCTTCGAGCGATTCATGGCCTACCTTGCCGAACACGATTTCCAAGTAATCGCTCTACGGGACCTGGCCCGATATGTTGATTGGAGAGTCGAACCGAGGGATCCTATGAAAATAGTCGAAGCAAGAAAGGCGAAGCTGGCCGCCAGCGTAATACCGTAATTGTATCCATGAGAACTGACAAAGGGATTGGATCTTGGTATTGAATCTCTAGTCCTATTAAGGAGATTAAGAATCAAGCACCGACCCCTTTTGGCTTTTTTGATGATCTTACATTCATTGCCTTTTGCTTCGTTTAAGATTAATAGGTCTGTGCCTTGTGTGTCGAAGTCGGGTTTTGTGACCTTGAATTCCCATTGTAGAAGCTTGTTTCTTACCGTTGATTCAGCTTCATGCTCGAGTGGTTTCGTGTCCATCTGATAGGTAGAGTTGGAGTTGCTTTTTAGAATTAGCTTGATTTTCGTTAAATTACGGCGATGCTGTACTACATGGGTCAATCACTGCGTAGCGGGGGTTGACCCTTTTCTTTTGGGAGTACAACGAGCCCGTAGCCATCCACTCGTCCGCTAGGCGAGCGTCGAAATTTGCTTTCGATTATTTTGTAATCTTCCTTGGTCCGCTTGCCGAGAATTTTCCTGCCTATGGGAGTCAGGATTAAGTCTGCGAGTTGTAGACCTGCAATGTTGTCTTTCTTGCCACGGAGGTTGAGGGATAGAATTCTACGGTCGATTTGAGATGCTTTGAGGTACTGAGTGCCTTGAACTTTAAGATTGATCCAGGCGAGTTCGAACTCCCGGTCTAGAGTTGGGTCACGTTTTTCGGCAACGATGATACCGTTTTTTTTCATTTTCGCCGATTTCCATGCAGAATCTTTCAACTAAAATATCCAGGCTGAGCATGTATGGATCAAGGGCGGCGAGCCCGTATTGAGCGAGATGGGAATCCTTTTTCACAGCACAGGCTACAACTTGGTATTTAAGATCCAGCATTAGCAAATTGAGCTCTGCGTAGAAGCGTTGCCTGAATTTTGGATCTTATAATTTTTCGAATCCATTGCGGTTTCGAGTTATGTCAGCAGTGTGAAGAATTAGATCTTCGTTTCCGAAGAGAATTCGTTTGAATTGTCGAAGTCGTTCTTCGACTTCGGTCTTAGCATAATCGAGATCGATTATAACACCTCCTAGTATGAAGAGAGGGTATTGAGGATCGATGACGGTTAAGTTGTGGTCTCCGCTTTCATCGAGGAATAGGACTTTCATCTTTTAGTGTTTTATACATGAGTGGATTGGAGTATGAAAAAAGCCCTACGCCGGTTAGAACGTAAGGCTCGATAAATTTAAGTTGGGCTGTGCTACTTGCCCGGCGGTCAAACCCTGCGTTACTGGCAGCTTTCGCAGACTTCCGGTTCTTCGGAGTTGGCGGCTTGGGAGGTGGCTACTACGCCTCGGAGGTCTTTCTTGGCTCCGACGGTGGCTTTCTCGATGTTCGAGGCGCCTAGGGTGCGGAGGTAGTAGGTGGTCTTGAGACCGTGCTTCCAGGCGTCGCGGTACATGTGAGACAGGGTCTTCATGTCGGGTGTCGCTAGGAATAGGTTAACTGATTGGCTTTGGTCGATCCATTTCTGGCGTCGTGCTGCTGCCAATACAAGCCAGCTGTAGTCGACTGCGAAAGCGGTCTTGTACTTGAGCTTGAGGCTTTCGGGAATCTGGTCGATTTCGTCGAGC
>JAPKDW010000230.1 GCA_028822375.1 Opitutaceae bacterium
CTACAACTAACCTTAATAAGGGGGAATGACTCGAAAATGGCCAAGATCAACACATCATTGGAAGGTAAGGTCGCCATCGTCACGGGCGCATCGAGCGGGATCGGACGAGCATCGGCCCTGGCCTATGCCGCACACGGTGCCAATCTGGTCATCATGTCCCGGGGCAAAGAACGCCTCCAGGCGGTGGCCAAAGAAGCGGAGGCTTTCGGCGCGGAGGTCCTCCCGGTTCCAGGAGATATTGGCGAAGAAGCCGACCTGCAGAACATCTACGACCAGACGATCGACAGGTTCGGTGGGGTCGACATCCTGCTGAACAACGCCGCCATCGGGGAAAGCATGATGATGAAAAATCTCACGTATGAATCCTTCGAGCGGGTACTCCGCATAAACACTTTCTCCGGAATCCGCCTCGCTCAACTCTGCCGCAAATCTCTCAAGGAAAGAGGCAATGGCGTCATCGTGAACATCGCATCCGATGATTGTTTGTATCCGTCCGTCGGCGTGGGCGCGTACTCGATGTCGAAGATCTGTCAGGTCCACTTTACCAAGCAGCTGGCTGTTGAGTGGGGCAAGGATGGCATTCGAGTCGTTTGCATCTCCCCGAGTCTGACGCGCACGGCAATGACCGTAGACTGGGTGAAAGGCATCGAGGCGGAATTGAAAAAGGGAGACTATCGATTGAATCCAATGGCTCGTGTCTGCGAACCTGAGGAGGTCGCGGCCATGGTGCTCTTCGTGTCCGGTCCCGCCGCTTCGTTCATCAACGGATACAACTACGTGGTGGATGGCGGGATGGCAGCTCAGGCACCCATTTAAGTATGTTCGCTGTCCGCTGACTTAACTGACAAGTGCAGGCCGCAGGCCTGAAGAACCTATAGAGGTGTTCATTGATGACAACAACACTGAGGACCTTCGACGCGAATGATTCCGTCGAAGACATCGCTGCCATGTTGCAGGTCGACGGCGGCGTCATTATCCGAGGGCTTGCCCCGGAGCGGCTGATGGACGATGTCTACGCCGAGGTCGAGGCGAATGTGGCGCCAGCCGACTTTGAGTCGAGCACTGATCTTTGGCCGGAAGGTAACAAGACGATCGGGGGTTTGGCGGGGGCGAGCCTGCTGTTTGCCGATCGCCTACTCGCTCACCCGAAGCTGCTTGATGTGGCCGACGCCGTACTCCTGCCTATCGTCCGCATGGGCTCGAGCACGCGAAGGGCGGCGGAGAAGCCGGAAGGAAAGAAGCGACAGAAGGACATTCTCGAAAGCACCGTCTCGGCCGCGGAGAACTATGGCGGCAGCACTCAGGCGATCTTCAGCGCGACGGCGTCCGTCAACTGTAACTACTACCAGGTCGGCGCGACACTCTTGCTCGAGTTGTACGGTCCGGAGGGTGAGAATCAGATTTTTCATCGCGAGAACGCCAACTATCAGCCCTTCGTCGAGGCGCTGCTCCCGAACATGCCCGAGATCATCATGTCGGCGATGTGGGCGGGGACGGACTTCACCATCGAGAACGGTGCGACTCGTTTGGTACCCGGCAGCCACGAGTGGCCCGAGGAGCGCGTGGCGAAGGAGCATGAGATCACCCAGGCGGTAATGCCTAAGGGGTCGGTGCTCCTCTGGTTGTCGCGAAGTCTTCACGGTGCCGGCGCCAGCACGAGCTCCGACGGTAGAGTCGGTTACTTCCACTCCTACATCGTCGACTGGCTTCGACAGGAAGAGAACCAGTACATCGCGGTATCGACCGAAGCGGCCCGGCGGATGTCACTCCCGGCTCGCCAACTCCTCGGGTATCGTTCGAGCAAAAGCCTGGGCTGGGTGAAGGGCCGAGACCAGGAAGATTTGCTGGCAAAAGGCGTGAGCGGGAATATTTGACGAACGCTCGAGAGATGTAGCAAGGAGACCGCAAGAAATGACTGGAACCACACCGACAATTCTCGGTGCAACGTTGGCCGAAGCCGGTGTTGGCTATGAAGACATCATCGACACCACCATCTACATGGTCGATCTGCCTCGACTAGGTCACGCGAAATCAAATCTCATCGCTCAGAAGGAATCAGGATTATGAACTTCGAAAACATTTTTGCTGTTGCAGGCAAGGTGGTGTGCGTGACCGGTGGCGGCGGAGGCATCGGCCGCGGCATCGCAGCGGGCTTCGTTGCCGGTGGCGCGCGGGTCTACATCACCTCCCGCAGTGATCTCTCCACCACCGCGAAGGAGCTCGACAGCGAGGGGCCGGGTGAATGCATCGCGCTGCGCACCGACCTCTCGCAGGACGAGGACATTACCGCATTGGTCGCCGAGCTGACGCATCGGGATGGCAAGCTCGACGTGCTGGTAAACAACGCCGGGCTCGGCAACGTCATGCACGACTTTGCGGAGTTTCCGATGGCCGAGTGGGACCGTGTGAATGCCGTGAACGTGCGCGCCCCGTTCGCATTGACGAAGGAGTGCTTACCGCTGCTCGAGGCTGCAGGCACCATCGAGTCGCACGCTTCGGTGATCAACATCGCTTCGATTGACGGTATCCGGATTCCGTCAGACAACGACTGGGCCTACGGCCAGGGCAAGGCAGCGCTGATTCATCTCACGCGGCAGTGGGCCGGAGAGCTCGGCAACAAGGGCGGCGCCAAAGGCGGACGCCACATCACCTTCAACGCGATCGCCCCGGGGCCTTTTCCAGGCATGCTGGATGCGCTACTCGCGAGCGAGGAAGGTCGGGCCGGGGTGTCCGCGGCGACGGTCGTTGGGCGGGTTGGCGAGCCCGAAGACATCGGCGCAGCATGCATCTACCTGGCGAGCCGGGCGGGATCCTACGTGACCGGTGCAGTGCTCCCAGTGGACGGTGGCTTTCTGGTCGGCCGCTACGCGAACATTTAGCGATTAATAGGCTGGAGTTTTTTCGCCGAGCTATCGGCAGTCGAAGTTGGAGAGATTAATTATGGAAGCTTCTGAACTAGGTTTCGATCCTGAAGCATTACGGGAAAAATACCGTGCTGAACGCGACAAGCGTTTGCGAGCGGACGGTAACCAGCAGTATCAAGAGGTGGTTGGTGACTTTAGTCGCTACGTCGATGATCCCTATATTGAATCAAAGATTGAAAGGGAGCCCCTCCAGGATACGGTCGAGGTCATTATTGTTGGTGGTGGCTTTGGCGGTTTGATTGCTGGAGCGCGACTCCGTGAAGCCGGAATCGAGAGCATTCGAGTCATCGAGAAGGGCGGCGATTTTGGCGGGACCTGGTATTGGAACCGCTATCCTGGTGCAGCCTGTGACGTCGAATCCTATATCTACCTGCCACTTTGCGAAGAGTTGGATTTTGTCCCCAAGAAAAAATATACCCACGCGCCAGAGATTCTCGAGCACAGTAAGAACATAGGTAAGAAATACGATCTCTACCGTGATGCCTGTTTCCAAACCGAAGTAACGGGTATGTCCTGGCAAGAAGAAGAGAAACTGTGGCTGGTTAGTACCAACCGCGACGATGCGATGAGGGCTCGATTCGTCGTAATGTCGAATGGCCCCTTGAACCGACCGAAACTACCTGGCATTCCTGGGATCTCTGATTACAAAGGGCACACTTTCCATACGAGCCGTTGGGACTACGATTACACCGGCGGTGGCCCGGAAGGGAACCTCGAGAAACTCAAAGACAAGACGATCGGGATTATTGGAACCGGTGCCACAGCGGTGCAGTGTGTACCTCACCTCGGGGCAAGCGCGAAACAACTTTATGTTTTTCAACGTACGCCATCTTCTATTGATGTGCGCAACAACCGACCGACAGATCTCGAGTGGGCAGCCAGCTTAAAACCCGGTTGGCATAAAGAGCGGATGGAAAATTTTGATACGCTCACCTCTGGTGGCATTGTGGAACAAGATCTCATTAAGGACGGTTGGACTGAGATTATTAGCAACCTGATATCAATGGCTAACTACCGCGGCCAAAATCTTGAGCCGAGAGAGATTGCCCGTTTGATGGAGTTAGCCGATTTTCAAAAAATGGAACAGGTTAGATCACGAGCGCAAGAAATTGTCGATGACCCGGAAACCGCTGAGTCGTTAAAACCCTACTATCGCCAGTTTTGTAAGCGACCTTGTTTCCATGATGAGTACTTGCCGACTTTTAATCGCGACAACGTCCAACTTGTAGATACTGATGGCAAAGGTGTCGATGCAATCACCGAAAAAGGTATTGTGGCCAACGGAGAAGAATTTAAGGTGGACTGCATTATCTTTGCAACCGGCTTTGAAGTTGGAACGGAATATACGCGTCGCTCTGGCTACGATCTCGTTGGTAAAAATGGTCAAACCTTATCGAAGAAGTGGGCCGACGGACTGCGAACGTTCCACGGCATGCATACTCATGGTTTTCCTAACTTGTTTAACATCGGTACGGCTCAAGGTGGTTTTACGACTAACTTCCCCCATTCGATGGATGAGCAGTCTCAGCACATTGCCTACATTGTGTCCGAGTGTTTGAGTGGCAACGTACGAGAGATTGAGGCCAGTAAAGAAGCTGAAGATGCCTGGGTAGAAGAGATTATTTCTTTCGCGAGAATTGGCGAACGGTTTCAGGCTGAGTGCACGCCGGGTTACTACAACAATGAAGGTCAACCCAATCCCAAAAGCGTTCAAAGTCAGTCATATGGGAAAGGGCCTAATGCGTTCTTTAAAAAACTCAAAGCCTGGCGAGAAGACGGCAACATGCCAGGTATGAATCAGAGGAGCGCCTAATGATAGTCCGTAGGCTTCGTGTACTGAAAGGAATGGGATGAGCGAGATATCAAACACCGATTCAAAAAAGACTGAATATACTCATTCGCTCCGCTCTCAACTTTCCACAAGAATTTTCTATGGGATGGGTGGCGTAACTGCTGGGATGGTCTCGGTAGGCCTCGGTATGTTTGTTCTGGTTTACTATAGCCGGGTGCTTGGGCTGTCCGCGGGGCTTGTTGGTACAGCGCTCGCCATAGCGCTCATCTTTGATGCTATTTCGGATCCTCTCGTTGGTTATGCCTCGGACAAGTTTCGCTCGCGCTGGGGCAGGCGCCATCCTTTTATGTATTTTGCATGCTTGCCAATATCGGTCCTCGTATATTTTTTATGGAATCCCCCTTTGGAATCTCTGGACGAGCAGAGTCTTTTCATTTATTTAATTTGTGTCACAGTTACTTTGAGGCTACTTTTTACGTGCTTTGAAGTACCGAGCATTGCGCTTAATCCGGAACTAACTGATGACTACGATGAGCGCACTCATTTGGCGAACTATCGGGTCTGCGCGTCTTGGATAGCGATGACGGTGCTTAGTTTTTTGCTTTACGGGTATTGGCTTAGTGATACTCCGGAGTATCCTGACGGTCTCCTAAATATCGCAGGCTATCAACAGATGGGCCTAGTGAGTGCTATCGCCGTGCTGGTGGCGATGCTCGCCTGCGCTATTGGGCTGCACTCTAAGATTCCTGATTTTAAACGGCCCGTTCAAAACCACACGTGGACTGTGAGCGGAACTCTACGTGGATTGAAGAGTGCTTACTCAGAGCCTGCGCTCACCCCATTGCTTCTCGCCGGGATTTTGATTTCCGTAGGCTTTTCTATCCAAGGATCGCTGCAAGCCTATTTTTATTCATACTTTTGGGAATTGAGTACGGCTTCGATTTCTGGATTGATGGTGGCTTGGGGTTTAGGTGTTCTATTTGGCTTCTTTACTACCTCTTTTCTAAGCCGAGGGCGCGACAAACGCAGTGTCGCTTTGTGGATGCTTGGGGCTTTAGCGTTCGAAGAGATCTGTTTTCCGGGCCTTCGCGTGGTAGGGCTTTTTCCGTCGGCGGAAAGTGCGCTTTACTATCCTCTTATCTTCGTCATTTCGATCTTTCAGATGACTGTCTATCTTGTGCTGATGGCAATGCTTGCGTCTATGATAGCCGACGTCGCCGAGAAAAGAGAACTTTCTAGCGGAGATCGTGAAGAGGGAACGCTTTATTCGGCTCAGATGCTCATCAGTAAGATCAGCAGCTCTCTTGGAATTTGGATTTCGGGTTTGATTTTAGAGTTTGTCGATTTCCCTACCGCGGTGGATGCGATCGAGGTAACTCCGGAGACTGCTCGCAGTCTCGTAATGGTAGCGATCTGTGTGTTTTTGGTCTTTTATCCGTTGGCGCTATTTTGTTTATCGCGCTTTAGGATTGATCGAGCAGAACATGAATCGGATCTCGATCAACTTCGCAATCTTTGAACACTAAGAGACTAAAAGCCGCGCTTTTCTATGCTGTGGTTTTACAGTCAGTAGATTGGAAGATGTTCCATAGCTCTGTGACTTTATTGATAAGCGTTTGAAATACAAACTCTAAGGAGGATTTATGCAAATCGATTATACTAACAAAGGCTTACTTGTGACCGGCGGTACCCGAGGAGTCGGTCGCGCGATCGTGGAAGGCTTTCTTGAATCTCTAAAATACCTCCTCGTTTGTTACAAGGAATGTAATCGATAATCAGCTACTGGGTTGAATTTACAAAACGAAATAGAGCGGGGCAGACATTATGAAATACCACGTAAGTTACAAGCGAGTTACAAACCTGCTGATGACGATTGTAACCTATTGTTTTTATTGGGCCAAATCTAGCCCTACTATTGAGTGGGCTTAGACAGCAGCGGCGGTCATAACAACAGGAAAACTGGTGAGTACCACTGTCACCGTGAGCCATGTCTTTCTAATCACCGACAAGTCCAATCAGCGACTAAAGAAGCAGAAGTAACAGGTCGCAGTTACTCCACACTCTATGACAGAGATGACTGGGGTGGTTGGATTGATGAAGACGGCGACTG
>JAPKDW010000231.1 GCA_028822375.1 Opitutaceae bacterium
CACGATGCGTCGGCCGCAGTCGCTGGCCATGTGGCGGTGCCGTGAATCGGGAGCCTACTCGGCGGGCCAGATCGACGATCGCTGGACTGATGCGATTGAGAAAGACTTTTCCGAATGGTTGGAAGATCACATTGACGATCTTACCGTACCCAAAGAACAGATACAGGAGTTGTTGAAGGAGCGTACTTGGTAGATTACGATATAGCGGCCCGCTACGTGGTGCGTTCCTTTCTGTCACTTCTTATTCTGGCATCGAAAGATGGTAGGGCTGCTTGTCCCTAAGCAGCCGCGGAAGTCGCATAAACCGATGCGGTTGCCTAGGGACAGGCAACCCTACCATACGACATAAAAAACATGTTCCCACTAAGCGGATACGTGCCAATTTGACTGAAAGCAGACCGGAACCACGCCGCGCTGCGACGTAGCTACGCGAGGGACTCGCGTGGGACCTGCAGGGACATTGACCCCAGGGGCTTAAGCTGATGCCAATGCACTACGCTGGACGAAAATATTGCTTATCTGGACTTTTTTGAAATCGAACCCGACGTTGTCGGCGTGGACTCAAAATGACAGCTTAAGTCAATTCAGCATTCCCTGCAGTGTTAAGCTCTTCTAAGAATTTCGACAGGGCTCCTTTTTGCAATTCGTATTGTTCCGGGTCCATTTGAAGCTTGAATGCATCTAGGCTATCGAGGCGTTCTTCGACGAATCGGCTAAAGGAGAAATCGGTCTTCGCGTAAGGATTGTTCGCTTCGCTTCGGGCGAGTTCGGATACGTTACCTGACTCGTCGACTTTCACCATTAAAGGCATGAACATGGCCTCTGCCATTAGTCGGTCCTGCATCGACATGCCTTCGGTTGCCGTTGCCCAGGCATCGTGGACGGACTGTGGAGCGTTCGGAGGCGGGAAGCTCCACCCAACAGCTTTGCCGGTTTCTGTGAAACCGTCATTGTCGATGTCCTGGCGTTTGTTGATCGGTAGGAGCAGGTTCAGCGCTCCTTCACGTGAAAGGCCTTCGGGTTCGATAGGATCGGCCAAGGAGTGCATGACTCTCAGCGTTTCCAGTTCGCCTTGGGAAAGGTTTTTCAAAAACGCGACTGGGTCGGAATGGGCACCTTCGATTACGGCCTTCCCTACGATCTGAAGAAACGGCTCAGTCTCGGAAACCACTGCTTCATAGCGCGGCAAATTTAAGGGATGCGTTGTATCGAGATCGCCGCGCCATTCCATGAACGACCCGCGTAGCGAGGAAATTTCTTCCGCCTGCTCGGCAGTAATGGTATCCACGCCGAGATCTCCCATGAGAGAGTCAAACGAGGCTGTCGGCTCTCCTGCGGGAGCAGCTGGTGTCGAATTCGAGGGGAGAATCTGCGAGTTAATAGTTGGATCCACTTTCATGTGAACGGGACATAGCACTCCATGCGCCAGAAGTGGAAGAAGGAGGATCTGGCTGGTGATTCGAGAATTTCGCGTATCCCGTATAAGGGGGATGGCGAATGAGGAGCTGATTGTCTAAACTGGGTCGTTTAAAGGGAAAGTCTAACAGCGACTCCCCTAGAGTGAAACGAACCCCGAATGTCCCAAGAAATTAATGAACAATCCCAGATGAATGATGAGGTGACGCGAGACGTCTCGGTTTGCGATCGAGAGAGGCTAAGCAAACGCGTCGGGACGCCACGTTCCACCTTGCCTATGGTTGCGGGCGAAGCTATTTCTGTAAGAACGCATATTTTGAAGGAGCCTGTTTTGTAGGTCGCCTCGCTGAGGCGACACATTATCCCGATAGGCGAGTCAGCGACCCGCCCTACAATTGATGGGGTTATTTTGGATACGAATAAATCGATTTTGTAGCGATGTTTATGAATAGAAATCGGATCTTTGCATTGGGATGGGTGTTGTCGCTTTTCTGCGTTGCCCAAGCCGCTCGTTTTTCGGATCAGCGCGACACGGTGGAATCACTCGGAAAATTGACCGAGCCGCCTGCGATGATGGAGGCGGAGGGATTTGAGTCGCGGGACGGATTGAAGCCGATCTATTTCGATGCGCTAGATTTTAAGGGGAAGCCGACAAAGGTGTTCGCCTGGTTAGGGCTTCCGGAGAATCGCGGGGCCAAGGCTCCGGGAATCGTGTTGGTGCACGGCGGCGGCGGAACGGCTTTTCAGGAATGGGTTAGCAAGTGGAATGCTCAAGGTTTTGCGGCAATTAGCATCGCCGTAGAGGGGCAGACGGACCAGCGCGATTTGACGATCAAGGACCCGCACAATCCACAAGGATGGAGGCGTCACGAGTGGCTGGGCCCACTTCGAGACGGCATTTACGGGGATTCCGCGGAACTGTTGAAGGATCAATGGATGTATCATGCCGTGGCGGATACGGTCTTGGCGAATTCGCTGCTGCGCTCTTTGCCCGAAGTGGATGCTGAGAAGGTCGGCGTGATGGGCATATCCTGGGGTGGGGTGATTGCGAGCACAGTGATGGGCCTTGATTCGCGTTTCGCGTTCGCCATTCCGACCTACGGTTGCGGGAATCTTTCGGAAGCTGGAAATCAGTACGGCCGATCGCTTGGTAAAAATGAGATCTACAAGCAGGTCTGGGATCCGATGCAGTATTTGGGGAGGGCAGCTATGCCAGCGCTTTGGTTGTCCTGGCCGGGCGATCAGCATTTTCCTTTGGATAAGCAAGCAAGTTGCTATCGAGCGATGAAAGGCGATGCAATGGTGACGCTTATTCCTGCCATGAAGCATGGTCACGGCGCCGGATGGAATCCGCCGGATAGCTACGCATTTGCGAAAAGTGTCGTTGAAGACGGTCGCCCCTGGTGTTTACAGGAAAAGGCACGTCGGAAAGGAGGTTCTGTAGAAGTGGTTTTCGCCTCTTCTAAACCGCTTGATCGCTCTGTACTGATTTCGACGACGGATGTTGGCGTTACCGGTAGTCGCGAGTGGGTTGAATCCTCGGCGGACCTGGCGAAGCAAGGAGAGAAGTGGGTCGTGACCGCTGCGCTTCCGAAGGGCTCGACGGCCTGGTTTGTAAATGTCCGAAGCGGCTCATTGACTGTGAGCTCTGAATATGTGGAAATCTCTCCGTAATAACGTTTGGATTTCATGAAACAGCTACTACTGAAAAAGGCGTTGCCTATGAAACCCGCTGAAATAGCGTCTCCTCAACGCGAGTCTCGAAGAAGTGGAGTGGATCTTAGCTCTACTTAGTTGAATGAAGAAATTGTCGAAAGTAGGACAGCCTTCCAGCCTGTTTCTTCACAGGCAAGATGGCTGTGTTACGATTGAGTTTGAAGAGGTAAAAACATTTGAAATCTGATATCGTTTATAACCCAGAAGCCCATATTGTAGGTCGTCTCGCTGAGGCGATATCTCGCACTGAAAGGCGGGTCAGCGACCCGCCCTACAATCGAATAGCTCGAAACCAAACCGATTTACCCTGTCCCCAATAACTAAGAATTTTAAAAACCTAATACGTATGAAAAATCTAATTAAAACAGCGATTGCAGTTGTCTTGGCTTCGGCCGCGATGGTGTCTTTGCTTGCTCAGTCGAGTAAGCCGAATGTGGTATTCATTATCACCGATGACCAGGGCTACGGAGATTTGTCGATAACCGGGAACCCTATACTAAAAACGCCGGCCATGGACGCTCTGCATGACGAGAGCGTACGCTTGACCGATTATCATGTGAGCCCGACCTGCGCCCCGACGCGCGGAGCTTTGATGAGCGGGCATTATACGAACCGTGCGGGCCCTTGGCACACGATCATGGGGCGTTCGTTTTTGCGTCCGGAGGCAACGACTTTTGGAGAAGTATTTGGAGATAATGGATATGCCACTGGCATGTTCGGGAAATGGCATCTCGGCGACAATTACCCCTATCGCCCAGAGGATCGCGGCTTTCAGGAAGTCGTGCGTCATGGCGGTGGCGGAGTAGGCCAGACGCCGGACTATTGGGACAACTCATACTTTGACGACACCTATTGGCATAATGGCAAGCCAACGAAATACGATGGCTACTGCACCGACGTCTATTTCCAAGAAGCGAAACGTTTCATGGAGGAAAGCATCGATAGCGATAAACCCTTCTTAACCTACATCTCTCCTAATGCCCCGCATTCGCCCTACCATTGTCCGGATGAATTCTGGAAGCCGTATGCCGACAAGGGCATCTCTGATAAGGAAGCGATATTCTTCGGCATGATCGCCAATATCGACCACAATTTGGGACAGCTACGTAAGTGGCTCGATAGGAAAGGCGTGTCAGAAAATACGATTTTCATTTTCACTACCGACAATGGATCGGCCACAGGCAGCAAGGTATTCAATGATGGAATGCGCGGCGCCAAGGCGAGCGAGTATGATGGCGGACATCATGTGCCGTTTTTTATGCATTGGCCTGATGGAAAGCTAACTAAGCCGAAGGACGTAAATGCCCTGACCGCTCATATCGACATCCTGCCGACTCTGATTGAACTCTGCGGTTTGAATGGACCAATGGACTACAGCTTCGACGGGCGTTCTTTGGCTCCGTTGATCTATGATAACCCGGCGCCCTGGCCCAGTCGCACCATCGTCACGGATTCGCAGCGCGTTCGGGATCCTATCAAATGGCGTAAGTCCGCAACCATGACGGATCGCTGGCGCTTGATTAACGGTAAAGAGCTTTACGATATGGAAGGCGACCCGAGTCAGAAGAAGGATGTCTCTGCTCAGTATCCTGAAGTGACGCAAAGCCTCCGGGCGGACTACGATCGCTGGTGGGCCAGTATTTCACCTGGTTTCGCTAAGGAAACGCCGATCATTGTAGGCAACGATGCGGAGAATCCCGCTAGGCTGACTAGTCACGACTGGTTGACCAACGACCCTCTGACGCCTTGGCATCAGAATTTCATCAGGACAGCCCGGCAAGGCGATGGATTCTGGTCGATCCGTATCGACCAAACGGGTACCTACGAAATTGCTTTGCGGCGCTGGCCGCTGGAAGTGTCTCTTCCCATCAATGCTGAAATGGATTCTGGGGCGGCGGTGCCTGGATTGACGGCCTTCCGCGAAGCGGCTGGCAAAGGCATTGGAGCCACGCATGCGGTGCTGGAGATCGCTGGTCAGACCTTCAAGAAGAAAGTCGGTAAAAGGGACGAGGACGTCCGTTTTACCGTCGAACTGAAGGAGGGCCTCGCCGAGTTGCATGGATTCTTCCGCACTGAAGGCGGCGAAGCGGACACCCTGGGCTCTTACTACGCGGTAGTCACGCGTAAGTAATTATATAATATATTGTAGATGGTAGGGACCGATCGCCGAGCGGTCCGCAGAGCCTAATCAAACTAAACCAACGCGGCTCGCTCGGCGATTGAGCCCTACCTTTTTAAAAAAATCGAAAACGTATTATCATGAGGATTGTGTATATCGAGTGTCTGGGGGCGTGAGTCGAATGAGGAGTCGTACCGAGGGGTGGATTCATAGTGTTCAATATAAAATGAACTGAATGAGGTGGGGCAGATTGTTTTACAAAGATTGGAAGATTGAGCTGCTAGAGGTTATTAACCGCGAAGTTCGCGTCCTCCGTGGTTAAGAAATTTCTGATGACTCATCGCCAATACCTCATCATTTAGAAACACTTTCGCATTCTTTGCGTTTCTGTCTCATTTATGGCGTGGCTCGTGTTTGGGGTGGACAAGGGGCGAATTGGCTCCTTTCTGAGGTGTAATGAGAGTTCTGGTTACCGGAGTAGCAGGCTATATTGGGTCGAATTTGGCGTTTCGCGCTAAAGAGTGCGGTTTTGATGTGTTGGGAATTGATGGGTTTACGGACTATTACAATCCGGCGATTAAGCGGAATACGGCAAAGCGACTAGTGGCTGCGGGGGTGGAGGTTCTCGAAGGGGATTTGACTGCTGCGACCTCGGTGATGCCACCTTACCTGGAGGGGGTCGATGCGGTGGTGCATTTGGCGGGACAACCGGGAATTTCGGAAGCGACTCCTTGGGAAGATTATCAGCGGAATAATGTGTTGGCTACGAATCGTTTGCTTGAGGCTGTTAAGCGAATGGGGACTTCTCTGAAGTTCGTGAATATTTCGTCGTCATCGGTTTATGGGTTGCATGCGATGGACCGGGAGAGCGCTGCTCCGAAGCCGGCTTCTTGGTATGGAGTGACGAAATTGAGTGCGGAGCAGGAGGTGATGGCTGCACAGTGGAGTACCGATTTTTCTGCGTGCTCGTTGCGGTTGTTTTCGGTTTATGGAGAGCGGGAGCGTCCGGAGAAATTGTTTCCGAAGTTGATTCGGGCTATCGATTTGAATTTGGAGTTTCCGTTGTTCGAGGGAAGCTTAGAACATCAGCGTTCGTTCACTTATGTGGGGGATGTTTGCGAAGGCATTTTGGCTACTTTGGGGAATTGGGATCGGGCCGATGGAGAGATTTTTAATTTGGGGACGGATCAGTGTTTCACGACTGGCGAGGCGATTCGGACCGTGGAGGAAATCATGGGGAAGCAGGCGAACTTGAAAATCGTTCCTCAGCGGCTTGGCGACCAGAAAGCGACGCATGCGAATATTGACAAGATCGGTTCGGCTCTGGGTTGGGCGCCAAAGACGTCGCTTAAGGCCGGCCTGACCAAGATGGTCGATTGGTATATGAGCGAGGTGAAGGGTAAGATCGATTGGGTGTGAAGAAGTGGAGATTGAAATTCTAAATACTAGGTCCTAAATCCGAAGGGGGGAGAAATCCTAAATTTTAGGTGTTTCGGAGCTTTGTTTCTCAAGGGTCGCTTTGCTCGGTACTAAATCTGAGTCGG
>JAPKDW010000232.1 GCA_028822375.1 Opitutaceae bacterium
AGGGACTCGAGTGGAATCTCCAATGATAATTGACGTCATGGGCTTAAGTTGACGCGTATGCGCTGAGCGGGAAGATCGGCCGCTACCTTAAGAATACCTCGGGAATGCTTTATTCTGCGATAGGTATTGTGGATGTGCTTGAGGGCCACGCCGTAGCTACCTTATTGCTCGTTTCTTTCTTTGCGGCTTCGCGGCTTTGCGTGAGAAAATCGCTGCGCGATTCGGAGGACTCGGCGAGTCCTCCCTACCTTTGGGATTGCGGGGCCTTTAGTTCGAGAAGCGGGCGTCGTCGGGATTGCCGGCACTGAGGACGTAGGCTGTGAGGTCTAGGATCTCTTCCTTGGTCAATATGTTGAGCAGCGCTGGAGGCATGGGCGAGACCTTCGATGGTTCTAGGCTCTTGACTTGCTTGCGGTCGATGTTGACGCGTTGGTTGGGATTGGTGAGGTCGGTGTTGATCATAACCACGTCGCCCTTGAGGTTGACGACTACGCCGTAGTGCGATTTGCCGTCGAGCATTTCGACAACGATCGGTACGAACTGTTCGTTGACCTCCTTGCTGGGGTTTATGATTTGATCGATGAAGTCGCGGGGCGAGTAGCGGCCGCCTGCTCCGGTTAGATCGGGGCCGGTCGAACCGCCTGCGTTTTGAAAGCGATGGCAAGCGTAGCATGCAGTGCCGGCGAACATGGTTCGGCCGTTTTCGAAATTGCGGCCTTTCATACCTGCGTCGGCGTCGGCTGCGAGGTCTTCAAGGGTCCAGTTCTTCTGGAAGGTTCGCCCTTTCATAAAATTCGCGGTGAGCGCTTCGGTGGGCGATTTCTTTTCAACTTTGCGATTCAGGACTTCGGCTAGATCGATACGTTCTTTGGGCGTAAGTGTCGCCAGAGCTTCATTACGAATATTCTCGATGAAGATTTCGAATGATGCGCCGCCACGATAGTTGGCTGCGTTGCGAAACCACTCGATGTAGTCGGTTCTCAGTTGGTTATTCCAACCAGCAGTGAGCATGCGAAGCGAGCGAGCGTACTCGAGTTGCTCTTCCTGGGTCGGCGCTTTCTTAAGCAGGGCGATCGCTTTTTTGGCTACGGTTGGAGATTGGAGAAAAACGAGTGTTTCGCAAAGGACTTGATTTAGTTCGATGCTGGTAGCTGGAAATTGCTGATCGAGTAGGGCCGTCAATTGGAGGGCAATACTCGAATTGGGATTGCCGAAACGATTGAGAACTACTTGATAGGTGCGCACTAGGTCGCGTTGATAGACCTCGTTGAGTTCGCTGAAATCGATATCGAGCAGTGCGCTGAGGATATCGTCGCGAAGGGTGGCGTTTACCGGCGGATCTTGACGGGTGCGGTGAAAACGGTCGATCCCTTCAACTCGAGCGAGGGCGAGCAGGGCGGTGATGCGGCGTTCGGGGACCTTTTCTTTAAGAGCGCGATTCATCCATGTTCGTGACGGTTGGCTTTCGATGGCGACGCGAGCCGCGGCTCGAACAAAAAGGTCTTCGTGATCGAGGCGAGGCCAAGCGGCTTTGACTGCACCGGTATCCACATTTCCATGAAACGCTTCTAGGCTGTGGCGCAGGTTGCGCGCTTTCTGTCCGCCGGTTTTGGCTTTGACGGGCTCGGTCTCGGCTTCGCCGGTGTAGGTGACGCGATAGATGCCGGACTGTACTTTACGACCTCCGATTGTGAAGTACATGGCTCCGTCTGCTGGATTGATGATGGCATCGGTTACGGGCAGAGGCGCTCCGCTTATGAAGTCTTCCTTTTCGCCGGTGTAGCTTGAGCCGTCTGGTTTTAGATGGACGGCGTAGATCTTTCCCCAACTCCAATCGAGAATGTAGAGAGCTTTCTGATATTTTGCGGGAAACTTGGCTCCGTAGCCGAAAGTGACGCCCGTTGGAGAGCCCGGGCCGATGTTGATTGCTGCTGGTAGGGTGTCGGCATACCATTCGGGCCATTTGCCTGTACCATTACGCCAGCCGTAGTCGGAGCCGCTAACTGCGTGCACGACGCGGGTGGGGCGATACCAGGGCGTGTTGAAGTCGTACTCCATGTCGGCGTCGTAGGTGAAGAGTTCGCCGTCGGCGTTGAAGTCCGCGTCGAAGATATTGCGATAACCATGGGAGTAGACTTCGAAGTTCTTTCCGTCTGGATCGACTTGGTAGATGATCCCGGCTGGAGCGAGGCGGTTACGGTTGTGTCCGCGTCCATCGGGCATGCGCGGAAGGAGGTGGTCTTCTCCCCAGTTGGTGTTGACGCGCGATGCGCTGTGTTCCGTCGGTTCGGTGTTATTGCCGGTGATTAGGAAAAGCGATTTTCCGTCAGGCGAAAGGCGAACAGCGTGCACTCCGTGATCGCCGCGAGCTGAGATTTGGCGAAGGAGTTCGACCTTGTCCAACTGGTCATCGCCGTTCGTGTCGGTGAGACGGTAGAGGCCTGATTTGGTGTTGTCGTTGTAGTTATTAACGCCCAGATAGAGCGCGTCGAATGCCCAGAGCATGCCGTTGGCAGCTTCGACGTCGACGAGCACTTTTTCGATTGTAGCGGGGTCTAGGGTTTCGCCTGCCGCAGGAACGGGAAAGCGGTATAGGCCTCCGTATTGATCGCTGGCGATGATGCGTCCTTTGCCATCGAGGCAGAGGTTGACCCAGGAGCCCAGTTTGTCGCCCGGAACGGAATAGAGCAGGTCGACTTGGAAACCTGGTTTCGCCGTAATGCGATCCCGTGGCGTGGCCCGGTTTTCGTTTATGGCCTTACCTTCGTTTGGGTCGACGTCAGCCTGCTTTTTTGAGGGCTTGGCGATCGCGGCTTTGATGGCCCCTTGAGCTTCCTTGCCGCGAAGGTGCTTTAATTGAATATCTTTAGCGAATGCCAGCATCGCGGGGCCTTTGTGCAATTGCAGACCGATGAGGCCTTTCTTCGCTGTGTTCGGGTGGCGATCGTTGACGTCGACCGTGACCACGCCGTTGATCTTGTGGATCGAGCGGTTGCCGACGGCGATGATTTCGTAGGTATTCCAGTTGAAAATATTGAATTCGGAGTCGTCGCCGACCTTGCCTGTTACCTTAGGCGTGGATTTGCCCTTGGCATTAAGCGCTTCCGGTACGAGTACTTTTTGTCCGCGTTGGGCAACGATACCGCGACCTGTCTTTTCGCTGTAGTACATGCCAAGGTACTCCGGCTTGGGATGCATGTCGAGCTGGGGACCGGAGAGGGCATGCGCAAGGCCGTCGATATCTTGGGCTCGGTACATGACGCCCGAGTTGCTGTCGCCTTGCAGTTTGAATTCGAGTTTTAGGTGGAAGTTGCCGACTTCCGCTTTGCGATAGACGAGAAAAGTATTGTTCTCGATTGTTACACCGTGGGTCGAGCCGACGATCGTGCCGTCTTCGACGTGCCAGAGTCCGTCGGCGCCTTCCCAACCGGAAAGATCCTTACCATTGAAAATGGACTTGAATCCATCCTGAGCCTGGAGGGACGCTCCTAGCGTAAAGCAGGCTGCAAGCAAGGCGAGGAGCACATTTTTGAACGGTGTATCAATGCGAGGGCGATTGGTTTTCATAATAACTGGAAAATGGGAAATGGAACAACGATTAGGGAAAGGTGCTGCTGAACTATTTTACCGCAAGAATTGGAATCCCGGACAAGTTGAACTTGGCGAGGAGAAATAAGTTAAGATAATGTAAGGGGGGCATTGTGTGACAATGGACTGTAGAATTCTAGTATATTTTCAATAAACCTTTGTACAAAAATGGAAGCGACAGTTTTTCATTTGTCTTTCGGGGGAGGCTCACTTTTAATGCCGGTATTCTATGTCGTTCCTTTTCCGAATTCTACCCCTGGGGCTGGCTTGCTTTGCTTGGCTTTCTACCGTTTACGCATCCAATGAACGTCCCAACGTTCTCTTTTTCCTAATTGACGATCAGCGAAACGATACTTTGGGCTGCGCTGGGCACCCGATTGTGAAGACGCCCAATGTGGATCGATTGGCCGAGCAAGGCGTACGCTTCGAAAACGCCTTCGTTACAACCGCCATTTGCGCGGCGAGCCGCGCATCTATCTTTACAGGGCTTCATGAACGGACGCATGGTTACACCTTTGGTAAGCCGCCGGTGGTTGAGAAGTATTTGTCGAATGGATACCCGGCGCTCTTTAAACAAGCAGGTTATCGGACAGGTTTCGTGGGCAAGTATGGTATAAAACCGAAGCAGACTCAATATTTCGATGCTTACGAGGAAATCCAAGGAAGCCCATATCATCATAAACAGGCGGATGGGTCGGTGCGGCATGAGACGGAATTATCAGGCGATTTTGCGGTGAATTTCATCGAAGAATCTAAGGGTCCGTTCTGTCTGTCGGTGAGTTTTAACGCGTCGCATGCCGATGACGGCAATCACGTTCCGGGAGTAGGGCATTTCCCCTGGCCGAAAGCGGTAGATGGGATGTACGATGATGTCGAAATAGCGAATCCGCGTTTAGGCGATCCGAACGTACGCGAAAGCTTGCCCGAGTTTTTCGGCGAAGGTTCAATGAATCGTCAGCGTTGGTACTGGCGCTGGGATACGCCGGAAAAGTATGACACGAATATTCGAGCGTATTATCGAATGTTGAGTGGTATCGACAATACGATTGGGCGTGTGGTTCGCGCGTTGGAGGCTAAAGGGATCGCTGACAATACGATCATCGTTTATATGGGTGATAATGGATACATGATGGGTGATCGAGGGATGGCGGGAAAATGGAATCACTTCGAGCAATCCTTACGGGTGCCGTTGGTTATCTACGACCCGAGGGTGAAGCAAAAGAAAGCTTTTCGGACTGAGTCGGAGGTTGTTTTGAATATCGACCTGGCTCCGACGTTTCTCGAAGCTGCGGGAATTGAAGCGCCTACACACTATCAAGGACGGAGTTTGCTTTCGATGGTGAAGGGCAAGAAAGCTCGGAATTGGCGCGATGACTTTTTCTGCGAGCACCTGATGGAGCGAGCGGATATTCCGAAGTACGAAGGAGTGCGCGGCGAGCGATACGTTTATGCTCGGTACTTCGAACATGACTACGAATTTTTACATGATTTGAAAGCCGACCCGGATCAGCTTGTGAACTATGCGAATAATCCTGAATATCAACGCGTACTCGCAAAGATGCGGGCGCGCTGCGATGAGTTGAGGGATGAATATGGCGGCAAGTACGTGACCTACGTGAAACCGAAATGAGAGAGGGTAGCGGCGGATCTCCGAGCCGCCACTCCGAACAATGTAATCGTTTAGTTACCTACCTAATATGGCCGCTCGGAGATCGGTCGCACCTTCAAATACAATTTATGAAAACATACCTTTCCTTACTGTGCATCCTTTTTGCCTTCTCCGTTGCCGCTCGAGCGGCTCAAGATCGTCCTAATATCGTGCTTATTCTATCTGACGATCAGAGTTGGACGGACTATAGCTTTATGGGCCACGAGCAGATTCAGACGCCGCGTATCGATCGGCTCGCCGAAGAAAGCGCGGCTTTTGCGAGAGCGTATGTGCCGACTGCTTTGTGTCGTCCTTCGTTGATGACCTTGGCAACGGGTTTGTATGTGCATCAACATCGCACTTCGGGAAATGACCCTGCGGATACGGATGCTAATGCGGCTCACGCGAAAGCGACGGGTAAGGATCCCCGAGAATTGCTAATCTCGCATGTGGACGATTTGCCGACCGTGCCGAAGCTGTTGGGCGAGGCTGGCTATTTGAGCCACCAAAGCGGAAAATGGTGGGAGGGACCGTATCAGCGCGGTGGATTCACGCATGGCATG
The DNA here is from genome assembly GCA_028822375.1 of Opitutaceae bacterium. Taxonomy (GTDB): domain Bacteria; phylum Verrucomicrobiota; class Verrucomicrobiia; order Opitutales; family Opitutaceae; genus Pelagisphaera. The sequence continues at coordinate 5,800 of JAPKDW010000232.1, forward strand.
ACTCGAGGTTTTCCGAAGCCCAAGGGGCGTCATGGCGATGATGGGCTAAAGATCGGTCGTGAGGGAATGGAGCCGATATTCGATTTCATAGATATGGCCATAGAGGAGGAGAAACCTTTTTTCCTATGGTATGCGGCTTTTATGCCCCATACGCCGCATACGCCGCCCGCCCGCTTGTTTAAGAAATACAAGGCTAAGGGAATGACCGATTCAGTGGCGAAGTATTATGCGATGTGCGAGTGGTACGACGAGACTTGCGGTCAACTGATCGATCGTTTGGACGAGAAAGGAATTCGCGAGAATACTTTGATTGTCTACGTATGCGATAACGGTTGGGTGCAGCTTGAGGATCGCAATGGTTATGCGGCTCATTCCAAGCGTAGCCCTTATGAAAAAGGAACGCGTACACCGATTCTATACTCATGGCCAGGTGTGATCGACCAAGCGAATCGACCAGAACTGAGTAGCAGTATCGATATTGTCCCTACGATGCTAGCTGCTGCGGGAGTCGAAGTGCCGAAGAACTTGCCCGGGATGAACTTGTTGCCAGCGCTGAAAAGCGGAAAGAAGATCCGTCGTGACACGATCTTTGGAGAAGCTTTCGCCCATGATATTGCCGATATTCATAAACCGGAGGATTCCTTGCTTTATCGCTGGGTTATCGATGGCGATTGGAAGCTCTTGCTTACCTATGATGGACGTCAGGGGAAAATGAAGTATCCTCCGAATGAGACAGGTCCACGTTTGTATAACGTGAAGGCTGATCCGTATGAGAAAAACGATTTGGCAAAATCGAATCCTGAGCGCGTTAAGCGGCTGGCTAAAAAAATAGCCAACTGGTGGTCGGTGACGGAACGGGAAATCGTGGGGATGTAGTTGGCGCGTTTGAATTAGTAGGGCTGCTTGTCCCCAAGCAGCCGC
>JAPKDW010000233.1 GCA_028822375.1 Opitutaceae bacterium
TCGCCGTCTCCGCCGCTGTCGCCGTCAGGGCCTTCGGCCCTTCCCCTTCCGCTTACGCTTCCATTGCTGCAACGCTGGCCCCGTTATCGCCTCGAGAGGCGTCCCGTAAACCTTCTCTCTCCATTTTCGGTGCGCCTCGCCCTGGGGATTCGCGATTGACTTCGTCTTTTTAATTCCTCGCATCTCGGCGACTATCGTTCGCGCCTTGCCGATATAGATGAAAACGGTCCTGGGATTTTGCGTCGATAGCTCTTCGACGGCCTGGATGTATTCGCCAAGCGTGTACGAGAGCTGATTCTTATGAAGCTCTGGCTTGTACTTCGCAAGCGTCTCAACCCACCCCATCGCGACAAGGTACTGGTGGATTTCACGGATCTTCGAAGCGGCTACATCCCTATTGGTGGTCTCGAGGTTGAATCGCACCCTGCGACCTTTATAGCAGAATTGGTGGTCGTAACTCGCGCCCGTTGATCGCTTCGCAATACGTTTTCGCCAGTACCTAATATCGCCCTTCGAATAATGCTCCACAGGTTTCTCATGGAGTAATGATGGAGTAATTTTTAGGTTTTTATAGGCTTCTTTATGCATCGATAAGTATTCTATCAGCTTCGTAAGTAACTGAACTAAATGTATTTCTATCACGACGTTACGCAACAGATCAACACTTTTCGAAACAATAGTTTACTGGACTGAAAATCCTTGTGTCCCCGGTTCGATTCCGGGTCTCGCCACCATTTTTTTAAAACGTTCTCTTCGCGGAGAACGTCTTTTTTGTGCCCAGCGATATCCTGCTTGAGTCCGAGCAGCTACGCCACCCAAGCAACGGACCAAGCAAGCTACAGCCCTATTTGTCCTTCAACCTTTGCTGATACTCGGGACGTTTTTTCCATTCGTCGAAGTACGGCTCGTAATCAGGGTGATCGGTCCATAAAATCCGCCTTGGATCAGGATCCGTCAAATGACCTTCGTCGTAGTCTTTTCCTTCGTCGCTAGCATCGACAGTCTTACTCCATTTTTCGAATACGGCGACAAGTCGCTTCGCAACTTCAGGACGAGATCCGAAGACATTCTTCGATTCCGTTGGGTCTTTCGCCAGATTGTACAGTTCGTATTCCCCGCTTCCCAATTTTTGCGTCACGAGCTTGTACTGGTTGTCCACCATCGCTCCGGCGTCCATGAAACGAAAAGGCAATGGCTTCTTACGGCGCTTAGGAATGATACCCTCGATCGTGCCTTTCAAGCTTTGCCCATCCTGAGGCTGCAGCATCGCCGACTTCGGGAGCCCGACAATCGCCGCAACGGTTGGAAACATGTCCACAACGCCTGCAGGAGTTTTCGAAATCGCTGCTTCGTCGATCACGCTCGGCCATTCGATAATAGCCGGAACCCGCAACCCACCTTCGTAAACCGTACCCTTCAACCCTCGAAGGCCATTCACCGACTCTGGCTTCACCTTAAGACCTCCATTATCGCTGCAAAACCAAATCAAGGTATTCTTCTCGATACCGAGCTTCCGCAATCCATTCCGCAAATTGCCGATACTACGGTCCATTGCAACGAGCTCGCCGTAGTGATTCCGGTCACTTTCATCTAAATGGGCAAATGCCTTCTGATCCGCATCGCTGGAAACCATCGGAGAATGCGGTGAACCATACCAAATCGTAGTGAAAAACGGTTTATCCGCTTTCGTCTGGCGCTTCATAAACTCAAGCGCTTCATCGACGATAATAACCGACGAATCACCCTTGAACTCCTCGAATGAACCATTGCGACTCAGCGTTGGATTCATATCGAAAAAGTTAGTTACCGACAACCAATAGTCATATCCGTATCGGCCTGGGTGATACTTGTCATCACCAAGGATCGGCACTCCCGGTCCACGTAATCCGTTCAAATGCCATTTTCCGAAATGCCCAGTCGCGTATCCAGCCTGCTGCATAGCTCGAGGCATAGGTCGCTCCTGTAATCGTAACGCATTGCCATGTTGATAAACGCCTGTCCGATCATTCGCTCTCCCCGTCAAAACGCTCGCTCGCGTCGGCGAACATACCGGAGCTCCAGCGTAGAATCGGTCGAAGCGTAGACCATTTGCAGCCATCGCATCGAGATTGGGCGTTTTCAGAAGCGGGTGATCGTAATACCCCACTTGGCCCCAACCCTGATCGTCCGCCATAACGAGAACGATATTCGGTCGAGTATCCTCAGCTGCATTACAAACATGAAATGCAACAACACTAATGAGTATGAAAAGAAAACGAGATCGGGATAACATTTTGAGTTTATTTAACTAATTCGAACGAAAAGACAGAATTGAGAAGCGATTGCGTGATCCGAAGAAGATCGAACCAGCCAACGCAACGCTGGTGCGCTATCTGCAGATTCAACAGACTCCCCGTTTCAGGCAAGGCTCGAAGTAACTTCCACATTCGCCCGACACATTGGACAGTCTACTATGGCGACTCTCCAGACTTCCTAAGAAATATTCGCCTTAGCGGCAGCCGTTACATTCGAAAACTCGATTGTCAGTAATTTTTTTACTCGAATCCTCCAATGGCAAGCGATTTCAGCACTCCAACCCCTCTCCAACCATTTCAATTCACACATACCATAAAAAAGGCCAACGTTGGCCCTTTTTATGGTTTCTGTTTAGGTAAGCGTTCAATTACGGGAAGCCCGTGTTCGAGAATTAAGGGATGCTGTTATACATCCCGCTCGAGAGCGAATGAGCGGGGGGATTTAAATTGCTCCTAAAGCGTTACTTCGACGGCATTCGATACCTTGCGGGCTTTTGCTCGGGCGGTTTCAATGTCCTCCGCTCGCGCGAGTGTCACGCCCATGCGGCGTTTGCCTGCTACTTTGGGTTTTCCGAAAAGACGTAGCTGCGTATCTGGTTCGCGAAGAGCATTCTCGAGATTTCCAAAGGCCACGCTTTCGGAATGTCCTTCAACCAAGATAACTGCCGAAGCGCTCGGCCCGAGTTGACGAATAGTTGGAATAGGCAGACCTAGGATAGCTCTGGCATGCAGAGCAAATTGCGACAGATCTTGCGACACCATTGTGACCATTCCCGTGTCATGGGGACGTGGAGACACTTCGCTAAAGTAAACCAAGTCTCCTTTGACGAAAAGCTCCACTCCAAAAATGCCAAAACCACCTAAACTATCGGTCACCGACTTGGCTATATGCTGAGCATTATTAAGAGCGGGTTCGCTCATAGGATGCGGCTGCCAGGATTCGCGGTAATCGCCGTCAACTTGAATATGTCCGATAGGATCGCAGAAACTCGTGCCATCTACATGGCGAACTGTCAGCAAGGTGATCTCGTAATCGAAATCGACGAATCCTTCGATGATAACCTTGCCCTTGCCGGCCCGGCCGCCTTCTTGCGCATAATTCCAAGACGTCTCGATATCGGCTTCCGTCTTAACGACGCTCTGGCCCTTGCCGGACGAGCTCATGATCGGCTTGATCACGCACGGCATGCCGATTTCACGAATGGCAGCGCTGTAGTCTTCGAAAGTACCCGCAAATTGAAAAGGCGACGTTAACAATCCGAGTTCCTCGGCAGCGAGGCGACGGATGCCTTCACGATTCATCGTCAATTGCGTTGCGCGAGCCGTCGGGATAATCGTAGCCACCCTTTCTTGTTCCAACTCGGCGAGCGTGTCGGTTGCAATTGCTTCGACTTCCGGAATAACAATGTCCGGCTTTTCCGATTCGATTATTGCCCTCAGGGCAGCTCCATCGAGCATCGAAACGACATGGGACCGGTCCGCCACTTGCATCGCCGGCGCATCGGCATACGCATCCAAAGCGATGACCTCGACTCCATAACGTTGCAATTCGATCGCAACCTCCTTGCCCAATTCCCCAGAGCCGCAGAGCAGCACCTTCTTTGCAGTCGATGTGAATGGTGTCCCGATAGTCGTCATTGCAAGAAGTGAAATCAGCCAACGCCTGAGACTCAACCCAAACTTCGCCCCAGTGCCGAATTTACTTAAAAAGCATCCAACGTTTTTCTCATTGTCCCCGATTCGATCCCGTCTAACCTCCTCACTCAACTTATGAAACATCCTCACGCCGCCCCTTCTCGCCTGAAGATTCAAGGACTGCTATTCGCAATCGCCTTTCTCAGTCTGCAAAATCTAAGCCACGCCGCATCAGTCGACGGAAGTCGCCCCAACATAGTGTTCATGCTCGCCGACGATATGGGCTGGAACGAGGTCGGATTCAATGGCGGCGACCCCGAGCTCACTCCGAATATGGATCGCCTGCGAGCCGACGGCCTTAAGCTCACCCAATTCTACTCCCACGCAGTTTGCGCTCCAACGCGGGCCGCCTTCCTGACTGGTCGCTTCGCATTCCGCACTTGGAGCGATTGGCGTTCGGAAGATTTCGGCAAGCCCAGCTATTTGGAAAAACTAGATCTCACATTGCCTATTAACGAAAGCGGAGAGGAAACACGTCGCATTCACGCTCTCGACACAAATGAACGCACCGTTGCTGAAGCCCTAAGAGACGTTGGCTATCACACTTCTCTCGTGGGCAAGTGGCATTGCGGCGAATGGTTGCCGGAGCATCTCCCAATGGGCCAAGGTTTCATGACTCAATACGGCCACTACGCTTGGGGCATCGACTACAACAACTACACCATTCCGCACAACGCCCCCGCTCGTTACGCGGTCTACGACTGGCATCGCAATCAGGAACCAATTTTCGAACAAGGCTACACCACAGACCTCATTGCCAACGAAACCGTCCGCCTCATCGCCGACCATGACAAAGACAAGAAACGGTCTAAGCAGCCTTTTTTCATCTATGTACCCTTCAACGCAGTCCATGGACCTTTAGAAGAAATCCCACGCTACACCGACAAGTACGAAAAGCGCTACGCCGCTCTAAAGTGTCTCGATGACGCCGTGGGCCGCATCGTTGGGGCGGTTGACCAATACGGATACACGAACGACACGCTCGTCATTTTCGCCAACGATAATGGCGGCTTACGCGAAGAAATGAATGCACCCTATCGTGGAACCAAAAACACCAATTACGAAGGCGGCGTGCGCGTCCCATGCGTCATGCGATGGCCTGGCAAGATCGAAGCCAACACCACCAACGACGGCCTCATGCACATAGTCGATTTCCACACGACCTTTATAACATTGGCTGGAGGACGTTTAAAACAGAAACGAAAAGTCGACGGTATCAATATGACTGATACGATTTTCTCCGGTGAAACAAGCAAGCGTGACGAGATCATTTTCGAGGTTTCCGGCAGCGTTCGCTTTCCTGCGATCCGCAAGGGCGACTACAAACTCGTAGGCGAAGAGCTCTACAACATCATAACAGACCCAAGCGAGAAAGAGAACATTGCCGCAGCGCATCCGCAAATCGTCGAACGCCTCTCCAAGCGCGTTGCCCAAGCCGGCGAAGAACGTCCTCCCATGCCTGACATGTCTTTACTCATGGATCCCTCACTCCCCTGGGTCTATGGTCAAAATGAAAACGCCAACGCTCCCGATTGGATCAAAGAAGCGGTTGGCAAAGTCCGAGCCACTCAACCCAAGGAATGGGCTCCTGGAACCACACCCTGGCCTCAAGCTCCCAAAGACGGCATCATCATCTACACTGGCGACGGACGCTAGAATGATTGTAGCACAGGCATCTCGCCTGTGAAGAAACAGGCTGGAAGCTCCTTCTTACAAATAAGTTCCGATAGTCAATCAGGTGGCGCGAGACGTCCCGGTTCGCTATTGAGAGACACCAAATAAACGCGTCGAGACGCCACGTTCCACCTTAGGTAGAACTGATCATTCGTAAATCCTTTCTTGCCACTGCAATCCCATCGGATTGCAATCATAGGCAATGACATGGCCCACTCCTTTTCCATATCGTTGCGCTAAGGCCTTCGCTCTCCTAGCCTGCTTTTCGTTAATCTTCATTTCCTTCGCCGAAGACGAAGACGATGAGAACGACCCTAAGAAGGACGAAACTCCAGCTTGGGACATTGAAAATCCGCCTGGTCCCACTCACAATCAGGCAATCGACGTTACCGAGGGCACATGGATCAGCCTAGACGTTAGTCCCGATGGCAACGAAATCGTATTCGACCTTCTAGGCGACCTCTACCGTATGCCAATCGACGGAGCGGACGGCTCCAACGGCGTCCACCCCGAAAAGCTTACCGAAGGAATGGCTTGGGACATGCAGCCCCGTTACAGTCCTGACGGTAAAACCATCGCCTTCACCAGCGACCGGACCGGCAAAAGCAAACTAGCCGGCGACAATATTTGGCTCATCGATCCCGAAGACGGCGCTCTTTCTCAAATCACCGATGAATCCTATCAACTGCTCAACGGCCCTGCTTGGTCACCAGATGGCAACTACATAGTAGCTCGTAAACACTTCACCAGTCGTCGATCTCTCGGAGCCGGCGAGATGTGGCTCTATCACCGAAGCGGCGTCGAATCCAACGCTCAAGGCGGCGTACAACTCACCAAAAAGCCAACCGAACAAAAAGACGTCAACGAACCCGTATTCTCCCCCAACGGCAAATACCTCTATTACTCGGAAGATGTCAGCCCCGGCAGCGATTTCGAATACAGCAAGGATCCCCACAAGCAAATCTATGCGATCAAACGTAAAAAATTGGCGACCGATGAAACCGAATCCTATATCACCGGACCCGGCGGAGCCTGTC
>JAPKDW010000234.1 GCA_028822375.1 Opitutaceae bacterium
GTCGCAGCGCGGCGTGGTTTCAGTCTGATTTCAGTTAAGTTGACGCGTATGCGCTTAGCGGGACCGCTCCTACATGGACTTATTTGACAGCCTCTTCGTTAAATTCAGCTTAGACTACTCGCCGCTCTTTACCGTTTTCAACGCTTCGAAGAACTCGTCTGGCGACCAGGCGCTCTTTTCGGAGCGTTTAACGATCGAACCATCCTCGGCGATCAGTACCGTCGCCAAGCTATGCATCACCGAATCCACATTCTCGATAGCGGTTACGCCATAGCTCTTGATCAGGTTCCTGACTGCGCTCTTCGGTCCCGTCACTAAATGGAAATTCTCGCCGTCAATCCCATAAGCTTCCGCGAACTGTCGCAGCACCCCCGGCGTATCGAATTCAGGATCCATCGTTATCGAAACGAACGATACATCGAGTCCCGCATCGGCGACCATCGTTTGCAGCGTCGCCATTTTGGAAGTCGATAGCGGACACATATGGGCATCCGTACAGCGAGTGAAGATGAAGTTCAAATAAAACGGTTTTCCCTTTAAACGTTCGCTGGTTACCGTCTCTCCAAACTGGTCGAGCAATGCGAAATCGGGCGCATCGTCTCCTTCGCCATAATAATACCCCATCGACAGCGCTTCGGTTTGCTCCTGAAGCTGCTCATTGAATTTCGCCAAATCCTTAGCAGCCTCCTCGTCCAATGGCCAAATTCGAGCAAGCCGAAATCCCCCTTCTTCGGTGCGAAGTAGACGGGCCCGAATCTTCTGCCCGGCACGAGCATTCTTAAAATCTCCAGGATCCACCTCGAAACGCATCGTCATCGCCGGCATGAAGTCCGGAATGTCCTCGTGAGCCACCTCCAGCGTTTTCGTCTCTTCGTCTACCGAAAGAATCACTCCTACAAGCGGATAACCCGGAGCATTCTCATCTTCTTGACTTTCATTTTTCTGACTACATCCCAATAGCGCTGTCAGCCACAGTACCACCAGGACTTGCTTTAGATGGTCATTCGCCAGGCTAATACTTATCGATTCGCTTCTCATTGTCTGGAAACCGTATAAACAATCGCTAGTCCATCATTGCAATAATCTTTCCCATGTCATCCGAATCTCACGTTTTTCAGAATAGCGCATACAAGCCAGTCCTCTTCTGGGGCAGCTTAGCTACGCTCATCTGGATTACTTTCCTGCTCTACGCGGGCGGCTTTACCACGAGCATTCGCGCTGGGATGGCATTCCTGGACTGGCCTCTTTCCAACGGATCAATCAATCCAGAAGGCTGGCTTGAGAACGCCGACATGATGGCGGAACACAGTCACCGCCTCCTAGGAATGGTGATGGGACTGCTCTCAATCGGACTCTGCATAGCCGCATTCGCAACCAAAGCTCGACCACGGATTAGAAAATTAGGCATCGCCCTCGTGGTTCTCGTCGTCACTCAAGGCCTACTTGGAGGATTGCGGGTCAAGCTCGATGCCTTGAACCTGGATATCGATCACAATCTTTACGCTCAATCCTTTGCTGTCGCTCACGGCACGCTGGCTCAACTCTTTCTCTGTTTGCTCGTAGCATTCGCCGTCATGAGCAGCCGGTCTTGGATAGAACGCAACGCAGGGTTCACTGCCAGACCGAAGTCCTCAGTCGCCACGATTGGAATCGTTGCCTGCGTCGCAGTCATTCTGCAGTTGCTCATTGGAGCAGTCATGCGTCACAGCTACGCCGGCCTTGCTATACCCACCTTTCCGCTCACTCCCTACGGAACGCTGATCCCGCCAGCCTTCAATTTTCAAGTCGCTATTCATTTCGCCCACCGCGTTGGGGCGCTCGTAGTGACGGTTGCAATCGTCACTTACGTGATCGTGGTCTTTAGAGACCCTGCCTCTCGACGCGCCCTAGGCGCGCTCGCTGTGGTACTCGCCGCCTTGCTCCTTATACAAGGCTATCTCGGAGCCCTCGTTATTTGGACAGTCCGAAATCCCCACGTAGCCACAATGCATATGCTTAACGGCGCCTTCGTCCTCGCATTTTGCTGGATGATGACATTACGAAGCTTGAAATTTCGTCTCGATCCCTCCCTCTTAGCCTCTGGACCGCAGGATCGAATCGAATCGACAACTGCCGCCGAAGCTCAAGCCATCCATCACCCAGCGAATTGACCGACCAAACTAGCAAACGCAAACCTATCGCCTGGGGTGGCTTTTACGAACTCTCAAAACCCAGGCTGAGCCTATTATCGGTCATCACTGCCCTGATCGGTTACTTGGCTGCTCTGCCGAGCCATAACTGGTCGTTGGTTTTCCACTTCGTATTCGGAACCGCGCTCTGTGCCGCTGGAGCAGCAGCGCTCAATCAATGGTGGGAACGAGGCCCCGATTCGGTAATGAAGCGAACCATCGATCGCCCATTGCCGTCTGGACAAATCACGCCGCAAAGCGCCCTGATTTTCGGCTTGGCGATTTCAATCGTCGGATCGGTCCAACTATACTTCGGAGCGAATCCTCTGACAGGTATTCTCGGCGCAGCAACCATCCTAAGCTACGTTCTCATATACACGCCGATGAAGAAGGTCACGCGCTTCGCGACCGAGATAGGAGCAATACCTGGAGCGATTCCACCGCTAATCGGTTGGGCCGCCGCCGAAGGAACGATTACCACTCTCGGCTGGATTCTCTTTGCTATTCTAACGATTTGGCAGCTCCCGCATTTCATGGCGATCGCCTGGCTCTATCGAGAAGATTACGAACGAGGCGGTTTCCCAATGCTTTCCGTCATCGACAAAGGCGGCAATCGTGTCGCTCGGTGGGCTCTCGTCAATACCTGCATCTTGCTTCCAATCAGCTTACTCCCAGTTCTCTTGGGCTATTGCCAATGGATATACGGCATTACGGCTATCATGTTCGGGCTTTGGTTCCTAAAGCATTCGATCGCATTCATGAACCCGGAAGACCGAAACGCGTCCGCGAAAAAGCTCTTCATCAATTCGATCATCTACTTGCCAGCTGTGCTCTTCAGCCTCGTCATCGATCGTTGGATACTTAGCTAGACCGACCTAGGCTTCCTTGCCAAAGGCGGCCAGTGACTCGTAACGCAACCAAAACTCCGTCGCCAAACTACATACCCTGCCAGTCATCTGAGCGTTTCCGTCACTGGAGTCTTGGTTTACTTCTCGAATTATGCTTGGTTCTTTCTTACGACCAGCTCGTCCTTCACTCCGAGCAGTATATTAATCAATGACTTGGGAAATCGCATTTGTATTCGCGCTCTTAGCGCTAGCCTTGGCTAGTTTCGCCTGGGAAAAGCTGCCACCCGACGTAACGGCGCTTTCGCTATTCGCTATCCTGCTCGTATCAGGACTGCTTCCCTCCGAAAAAGCCTTCGCTGTTTTCTCTAACCCCGCCCCGCTCACGGTTGGAGCAATGTTCATCATAAGCGCCGCTCTTGATAAATGCGGGGTCATCGACACATTAGCTCAAAGCCTACAAGGGCTTTCGAAATTCAGCTACCGGCCCTTTCTCCTTTTTATATTGCTCATTGCCGGAACCATGTCGGCCTTTGTCAACAATACGCCGGTAGTCGTCGTAATGCTGCCAATTGTATTATCGCTTTCCAAGAAGATTGGCGTAGCAGGATCCAAGGTTCTTATTCCCCTATCCTACGCATCCATTTTAGGGGGTACTTGCACGCTCCTAGGGACATCCACAAACATCATCGTTAGCGGCGTCGCTCAATCCGCTGGCGCAGAACCCATGAGCATGTTCGAATTCGCCTTCGTGGGTTTTCCGCTTTTTATCGCTGGGATCATATACCTCGTCCTGTTTGGCAACAAAGTCCTGCCCACACGCGAAACGCTTACGTCTATTCTCTCTGACGAGGAACGCCGCGAATATATCACCGAAGCCTTCGTCGGCAAGGACTCTCCGGTCATTGGCAAGGACCTCAAAGATTCCGGTATCCTGAAAATGCGCGGAATCCGCGTTATCGATATCGTCCGTTCAGGCATACCACTCCAAACCCGCCTCAACAAAATCATACTGAAAGCGGGCGACCGGCTTGTCCTATCATGCCACGCTTCCGGTATCGTCGAAGCTCGCAGCTTCGAAGGCATCGATTTCGTTTCTCAAGCAGGCCTTGGTCTCGAGCAAATCGCCGCCCACGAAGGAATGATGGTCGAAGCCATTCTCGGCCCCAATTCGGAAATCCTCGGCAAGACGATTGAAGAAGTGAACTTCCGCCAACGATTTCGCATGGTCGTTCTCGCCGTGCACCGAAAAGGCAAAAACCTAAGAGAAAAAATCGGATCCCTACGTCTGGAGTTCGGCGACACGCTCCTGCTTCTCGGAACCGATGGAGCAATCGAAAACTTGCGAGGTAGCGAGGACATCATCCTCATGTCGCAGAGTACGATGCATTCGAAGAAATCGAAGGTCAAAGCTGGGATAGTTATCGCCGCGATCGTTGGCATCATTGTTTGCGCCGTTACCGGCATCGCGCCCATCGCGGTCGGAGCAGTAGTCGCCTGCGTCGCCCTTTTTCTAGCCAACTGCATTCGCCCCAAGGACGGCTACGGGGCCATCCAATGGAATCTCCTCTTCATCATTTACGGAATGCTCGGCATGGGCATGGCAATGGAAGAGACCGGAGCCTCGGTTTGGCTAGCCGACAATATGACCAGCGGCGTCACTTCGCTCGTCGCTCCTCAGTGGCAGCCATACGTCATGCTTGCCTGTGTTTACCTCCTTACCAATATCCTAACTGAAACGCTTTCCAACAACGCAGCAGCCGTCCTCATGGCCACGCTCGCAATCGGGATCGCCGAGTCGCTCGGCGTCAGCATGCGCCCCTTCCTCTTTGCAGTCGCCGTCGCGGCCTCCGCTAGCTTCGCAACTCCAATCGGCTATCAAACCAACACTTACGTTTATGGCGCGGGCGGTTATCGATTCTCTGATTTCGCCAAAGCCGGTATCCCGCTCAATATTCTCTGTTTCATTATCTCAATCATCATTATCCCGATGGTCTGGGAGTTTTAGGAACGTATCTAATTTCGAGAAGGTGGCGCGAGACGTCCCGGCTCGCGTTCTTCACACAACCAAATGTAGGGCTGGCGCTCGCGCCATGCCGCGTAGTTCGATCGCAATACCATTTTTAATACGCGGCGCGGCGCAAGCGCCGGCCCTACGATTCACAAACCCAAAACCTTCACTTGTGCCGCCTTGACCAGACTCCAAGAATTTGACTTCTCGAATAATTTCCAGGATCCTCATCTATCACCCCATCATGCATAAACTCCCCTTTTCAATTCTAATACTCGCCCTTTCCTCAATCTCCGCTTTCGCGTCGCTCGATGCTCCCGGGGCAGGATCCTTTCCACTCTCCGAAACTGACTGGCCTTGGTGGCGGGGACCCGATCGCAATGGGCACGCCGGAGAACAACCAGCTCCTCTCGAATGGGACGAGACGAAGAATATTATCTGGAAAGCTCCCATTCCTGGACGCGGTCACGGGTCGCCCAGTGTCGTATCGGATTCCATCTTCATCGCCACCGCGGACGAGCAAGCGCAAACTCAATCCGTCATTTGTCTCGATCGATCAACCGGCAAACGAAAATGGATGACTGAAGTCCACGAGAGTGGATGGGAAGGACGCATCCACAAGCGCAATACACAAGCATCCACAACCGTAGCCTGCGATGGCGAGCGCGTGTTCGTCACGTTCATGTACGACCAAGCAATTTGGCTCACTGCCCTCTCCCTTGACGGCTCCATCCTCTGGCAAACGCAGGCCAGCGACTTCGTATCCCATTGGGGCTACTCAACATCGCCAGTTCTCTACGACGATCTGATCATCGTCGCCTCCGACCATAAAGGCGGCGGTAATCTTAGCGGCTTCGATCGAAAAACAGGCACCAAAATCTGGAACACAGAACGCCCCGCAATTCCTAATTACGCCTCGCCCGTCATCTACCGGCTCAACGGTTCGGATCAGTTGATTCTCCCAGGTTGCGAAAAGATTTCCAGCTACGACCCAAAGACCGGTAAAACCATTTGGTCGACTCCCGCCACCACCCAAGAAACGGTCGGCAGCGCCGTCGTCGATGGGGATCGCATATATGCTAGCGGTGGCTACCCGAAAAACGAAACCGTCTGCGTGCTCGCCGATGGATCTGGAGACGTTCTCTGGACTAGCCCCATTCGCGTCTACGCGCCATCAATGCTCGCCCACGAAGGTTACCTCTACACAATTGCAGACACCGGTTTAGCTCACTGCTGGGACGGACAGACGGGAGACCTCATGTGGCGCGCCAAAATCAAAGGCGATTTCAGTGCCTCGCTTACCCGTGTCGGCGATCGTCTTTACGTATCCAGCGAACAAGGAAAAACCATCGTATTCAAAGCCAATCCCAAACGCTTCGAACTGCTCGCCGAAAACCAGCTCGGAAACGAAACGTGGTCATCCCCCGTAATTACCGGCAATCGCATCTATCTCCGCGTAGCCCACAACGACGGCGAACAGCGAAACGAGTTCCTATACGCCATCGGCGAACGATAGAGTACAGCAGGCTTTCAAAATAAGGCGTCCCCGTCAGTCCTGCAAGCGTGTCGCCTTAGCGAGGCGACCTACATGAAAATGAGATTTGGTACTGTAGGA
>JAPKDW010000235.1 GCA_028822375.1 Opitutaceae bacterium
ATAATATTGCTGAGATAAACTTGCTCGCGATCAAAACCCATCGCTTTAATCATCTTAGAAAGCAATTGCCCTGCGTCGCCAACAAATGGCTCACCCTGCTCTTCTTCCTCTACTCCCGGACCTTCTCCGCAAAAAAAGATATCCGCATCCAAATTGCCAAATCCATAGCCTACCTGAGAGCCTTCGGGCGTATATTCGATACAAACGGAACACCCCATAACCTGTTCCCGCAAAGCCTCCCAGCGAGTAGTCTTATCCCCTTCAGGCAACGCTACAGTCGGAGGTTTGCGAAAAGGCGACGAGCTCAAAAGGGATTTATGCGTAACTGGAGCAACCGGGTCTTCTTTTAAAATTTGGTCGAACGCTTCAGGCGATGCGGATCGAATCCGTTCCGGGATCGCCGCTACCGCTTGAGCCGCCTCTTCCTTGGGATCGATTGCGGGCAAAGCATTTATAGTCGCCACGGAAGCCTCAAGTCCACGTATTGCCTCGTCAGATACATAGACGTGATCCGTGCCTCCTTTTCGGAGTCGCTTCAATTCGTCGATAACGGCATTCAGTTCGGCTTTCATTTAGCGGTCTTGTTGGGCCAAAATATTCTCGGTGTACTTCGCGAGCAAATCGAATTCCATATTAACCGAATCCCCCGGCGACCGCTCTCCAAGAGTCGTGACCGCCAGCGTGTGTGGAATTAGCCAAATCGACAATACCGGTCCATCGACTTCAGCCACCGTCAACGAAATCCCATCGATCGCCACGCATCCCTTGTAGACTAAGTATCGCGCAAACGCCTCAGGCGCTTTTATCCTCAACAACACGTCGGCACCCTTGCTCTGCAACTCTACGATCTCGCCTTCTCCGTCAACATGACCCGTCAGAAAATGACCGCCCACACGACCATCGAAGCGCAAACTTCGCTCCAAATTTACGCTCGAACCAAAATCGACATTCTTCAAATTAGTCAATCGTCGTGTCTCTTCCAGAACATCGAATTCAACACCATATTGGGAAACCGAAATCGCAGACAAACAACATCCATTCACCGCAATACTCTCTCCTAATTGAACGCCTTCCGGCACCACGTGAGCTTTCACTTTCAAGCGCCAGCCATCGGCTTCCTTATGAAAGCTCAACACTTCTCCTTTTTCTTCAACTAAACCGGTGAACATTTAGAGAGAGTTAACCGCAATGTTCCGCTAGAGCGCAATGGATTTTATTCGCCGCTCGAAAACAAAAAGAGCCGAGCCGGAAATGTTCGTTCCAGCATCGGCTCCAAAATTGATTATCAACGAATCGACTACACGTTAACCGGTACTTCAAATTCCTTGCGATAAGTCCGCTTCAACATGCCGTTCGCGCCCTTGAACCCTTTGCCGCCAACGAATCTCTCCGATTTCGGATCGAATTCGAGCTCGTTGCCCGCACGCCAAAGCTCCTTGGAAAGATCGATGTTCCAGTCGCCTAGCTGAGCGTCGTAACGATCGTAAGCCTCCTTAAGAACCTCATCCTTCGCAGCCACCTTGGATATAGCTTTTTCGCTGACTTCCTTACCTTGGAGATAGGAAATATTGCCCAAGTGAGCCAGGCAGCTCGACTTGTAAGAACTTTCGAGATGAGCCGCCACATCGCTTTCCTTCCGGCTATTAACAGCACGGATAAACGCTGGGAAATGATCGAATCCGCCGTCGCCTTTGAAGGCCTTCATTTTCTTGCCCTTGTTATCGTAAACGATCCCGCCACCACGACCGCCACGAAACTCGCCGTCTTCGCAAGTTGCAATGATGCCAACGCGACTACCCTTGAAATTCGGCGCGTTATTCAGCTCTGGATTCACCCATAAATTACGCGTTTCGAAAAGCACTGGTATCCCGCCCCAATCAAATTGGGAGATACACATGTTTGGCGTGTTTCCACCATCGTTCCACCCAAAGCGACCGCCGACCGACGACACTTTCATCGGATGATCCGGATCGCCGAGAACCCAGCGAAGAAGATCCAGCTCATGCGGCCCTTGGTTGCCCATGTCGCCGTTGCCCGTATTGAAATCCCAGTGCCAATCATAGTGAAGCTCCGGACGATAAAGGTCCTGATGCTCCGCAGGTCCAAGCCAAAGATCGTAATTAACCGACTTCGGCGGCGTCAAAGGCTTGTCGATCTTTCCGATGCTCGCCCGATTACGGTAACACAACCCACGGACCATCTTAATCTCACCGATATTGCCCGCTTGAATCCAAGGGAATGCCTCGTTCAATCCAATGTCCGAACGATTTTGAAAACCTGCCTGAACGATGCGTCCATACTTCTCGGCAGCTTTCACCATCTGACGGCCTTCCCACACGGTATGGCAAACCGGCTTTTCGACATAAACGTCCTTACCTGCTTGGCAGCCCCAAATTGTTTGAAGCGCGTGCCAAAAATTCGGAGTCGTCAGGACAACTGCATCGATGTCCTTGTTTTCGAGCAACTTGCGATAATCCTCGTAACGCTCGACCTTGATTCCGTTCTCCGTATCGACTTGGTCGGCACGCTTGCCGAGGATCTCCGAATCCACGTCGCACAAAGCAACCAAACGAGCTCCGTCCGTGCGCAACACGTCTTTGATCAAACTCTTGCCCCGACCATTTAGGCCGACGACTGCGACGCGAATGTCGCCGTTTGCCGCTTTCGCCCATGAAGGTACGATCGCAAAGGTTCCAGCCGCGAACGCGGAGGTCTTAATGAAGTTTCTACGGGATAGCATTATAATATTGGGTTAACGATTAGCGGAAACCAAACACGTGTGAGAATGCCAGGCAATCGAAATTTTGGATTCTACGAAAATTCATCTATCTCATTTATCAATGACCCAGTAATGAACGGGAAAACGTGTTCAAAGCTCCGATTCCAACCACTTGAATGTCTCGGAACTCTTTTCCTCCAGCTTCCAATTGCTTTGCTCCAAACGACGCTTAGCGATTGTCGAGGCAATCCCCTCGATCCACAAGGTCCGGTCCTCTCCTTTCAATTCATACGATAGAAGCGCATCCGTAATTTCCGGAGTCCAATGCAAATAATCTAAGGCCAAAGGAAGTATCATCGATCCGTCTTCCAATTCGGCAATCGCAAGACCGCGCCGAATCGAGAAGCAAATAATCGGGTGAACCAAATGGTGGTAGTTCCCGAAAATCGTCAACAATTTGACCATCATCCGAGCTTCATCTCGACTTTCCGCTTCCATCAGCAATTGAACCAAATTCAAACGGCCTTTCACTTCCAAATTTTCCAAAGTCAAAACGACTAAAATCTTTTCCGAAAGCGTATAGGTGTCCAGACCGTTGAACATCAACAAGGCGCTATGCGCCACGCCCATTTTACCCAACGACACGAAATTCCGACGCTCCAATTCGGTAGCCGACTGATTCCATACCAATTCCCGCGTCTTCAACGTATAGGATAGAACCGCGTTCGCTGGAATACCAAACTCACCCGCAAAAGAACCAACTGTCGAAGCCCAAGCAATCCGCGACAGCTCAAACTGCAGGTATTCGTTCGTCGAATAGGGATCCACCTTGAGACGCCGTGCCCAAGCGCGCTTGGCCTTTTCGAAGCCGAAATGCTTCTGACTCAATTTTAGAGGCGTCGTACCTGCTTTCTTTACCGTCCCATCAACATTCTCGACATCCTCGCCCTTTTCTTTCTCACGGCCCTTATTTCGATTCCGCTTCGTCTTGGCGATGACCTTCTCGGACCCTCGCTTCACCGAGTAAAACTTACCCTGTAAATACCTAAGAATCCCACCCGGAAGCCTTCTGGCCAAACTGATCGGACGACGGGCAACTGACCAGCTATTGACGACCGGATCCTTTAACGCTTCCGAGAACGATGTCGCAAAAGCTTTCGTTTTGCTAATCTCCTCCAGCTTTTCGAGTACCGCGATTTCGTGTACGCGCGTCGCCAGCATATCGATGCCTCGAATATCGAATTCACCGAAATCGCTCGCCAATCGAAATTCGTATCCGAAATTCACTACATGCCCTAGCGGAGCAACCTCGAATCGCTCTCCCGTTTGCAGCTCTTCGGGGATAAAATCTTTAGTGAACAATAGAGGAGGCCCTTCAATAGGTTCGGGCTCAGCGCCTAAACGCACTGAGAAATACAAACCATAAAAAACAATAATTTTTAGCCAAGAGGACGGCATCCTAGAATATGAAAGCAATCATGCGGAACGGGTTCCCTTATAAACCCATCTCCCATAGCCACAATGATAGGCCCAAGAACATAGACCCACGAATTAGAATGACAACCTCCATCATCAAGAATTAGCCTCTCGCCTATGATTCGCGTCGAAACCACTGAATTCGAGCCCTACGCCAACTCCATCAAAGCAATACGCTTCGAAGTCTTTGTCGACGAGCAGAGCGTACCGCCCGAACTGGAAATCGATGGACTAGACCCGGAATGCCTCCATGCCCTGGCCTTCAACGAAGATACCCCCATCGGAACCGGCAGACTCCTCAAAGACGGCCACATTGGCCGCGTCGCGGTTCTCGCTTCCTATCGCAATCAAGGCATCGGCACGCTAATCATGAAATCGCTTATCAACGCAGCTCGAAATCGCTCGTTTCAATCCGTCATCCTATCCTCTCAGGCCCAAGCAATCCCCTTCTACGAACAACTCGATTTTCAGACTCAAGGCCCCATCTATCAAGAGGCCGGAATCGACCATATCGACATGGTCCTAAAGCTATAGAGAGTCGGGCTGTCGCTCTTGACGGTCGCAGCCTTGGCGAAGTCTGTTGCGGCACGCAGCGTAATTTAAGGCCATCGTCTTTCGCAGCGCGGCGAAAGTGCCGGCCCTACGCTTCATCGGACACAACGTTGAAAGACGAGGACTCAGTCGCCGTTCGCCCAGATTAAAAACCGATTGAAACGTTGCCTCGCCTCTTCAACTCCTTCCTGTTCTATATCGAGCTTCGAATCCATTCATCCATCGAATCATCGCCCCTCATATGAATACGATCGCCCCGGAATCACTCAAAACTCGTCTCGCCGAAGTAAACCCACCCATCGTTATCGATGTCTTACCAGACGAGCAATTCGAGAAATGCCACATTCCAAACACTCTCAATGCCTGCGTCTACGAGATCGAATTCTTAGAAAAAGCCGCAGCCTTAACTACCGACAAGAACAACGAAACAATCGTCTACGGAAAGAACGACCAATTCGAAGCCGCTAGCCTCGCCTGCGAAAAACTAGCCAACGACGGTTGGACCCAAATCACCGCTCTCGAAGGCGGTCTCGATTCCTGGATAGATGCCGGCTACCCAACCACCAGATCCGGCGAAACCGACTCCACTCAAACCGGAATTTTCAAAATCGACCCCGAACGCAGCATCGTCCGCTGGATCGGGCGCAATTTACTCAATCAACACAACGGAACCATCCCCCTCAAGAACGCCACGATCGCTCTCGACAAAGACCGACTCATAAGCGGCAGCGCAACTCTCGATATGAACCGAATCACTTGCGAAGATATCAAAGATGCGCCGATCAGCCAAATGCTCATCGATCACCTGCGCACTGACGATTTCTTCCTAGTAGATACCTACCCCACTGCCGATTTCGATCTGATTTCTGTCACTCCCATTGAAAACGCCCCTTACGGGAGCCCCAACTACAACGTATCCGGCACCTTTACCCTACGCGGCAAAATCCAACCGCTTCACTTTTTCGCCACGCTCGGCGTCAACGACGAAGTCATCGCCTTCCAAGCCCAGTTCGACTTCGACCGAGTTCTCTGGGGATCGAAATACGGTTCCGGAAAGATTTACGAAGCCCTCGGCAAGCACGTCGTCAACGATCGGATCTCGATCAGTTTTCAACTCATCGCGCCCCTCCAATAGCCCTGCGCTAATCCATGCTAGACCGTATCAAGAATCAGACATTTACGATTGGCTTAATCGCGGCGATCGGGCTCGCCTTTCTATTCCCAAGCTTCGGAGCGACCGGCGGATTCCTCAAAAGCGAACTGACCACCAAGCTCTGCATCGCGATCATTTTTCTCCTTCAAGGACTATCCCTCCAAACACGCCAATTACTCGCTAGCGCAGCTCACTTTCGCCTCCACGTTTTTTGCCAAAGCTGGATATTCGTCCTCTCCCCTCTATTGATGATGCTGATCGTTTTCGTCTTCGGTCAATGGATACCCGATGGCATCGCATCCGGTCTGCTGTACCTGTCGGTTCTACCGACTACCATTTCATCCGCGATAGTTCTCACCGCAAATAGCGACGGCGATTCCGGCGCCGCCTTATTCAGCGCGACCCTCTCCAACATCATCGGCGTATTCATCACGCCTCTCTGGTGCCTATCCCTGTTCGCCCATACAAGCGGACAATTTCCACCCCTCGATTCCCTAATTGCTAAGATAGCGCTCTACGTTCTATTGCCGCTTGTCATTGGTCAGCTAATACGCCCGCTATTTCGTCACAGCATCGCCAATTGGAAAAACGGATTCAAGCTATCCAACAACGCCCTCATACTCTTCATCGTTTACGCAGCCTTCTGCAATAGCATCGCCGACCAAGTCTGGAGAGCATTCGGCTGGCAATCTATCCTTATCGCATTCGCATTCTCC
>JAPKDW010000028.1 GCA_028822375.1 Opitutaceae bacterium
ACAGTATGGGCGCGGCGATCGGAGTCCTAACTGCCGCGAAGAACAACAAGATCCAACGGATGGTCTCCCTTGCCGGCATGGTGAACACGAAGCAATTCGCGCAAACCGAATTTGGCGAGGAAACCCCGGACCAAGGATGCATGTGGGAGGACGAAGACTGCCTGCTATCGCAAGCCTTCATGGACGACCTCTGCCAAATCGTCGGCACGGTGATCGAGCAAACCGATCAAGTGACGGCGCCCTGGCTCCTCCTCCACGGAAGCGCGGACGATGTCGTGCTTCCGCAGGACAGTGTTGATATAAAAGAACGGCTCGGCGACCGAGTGGACCATATAGTAATAGAAAGCGCCGACCACAGTTTTAACGATCATCGCCAAGCGCAGCTAGATGCTGTCGTGAACTGGCTGACCGCAAAGTGCGGCTAGTAAACACACTCCCTTGTTCATTCACTAATCTATCAACCCACACACACCCAATCCCATGAAAAACTCCCTCTGCATTCTCGCGACCCTCGTTCTCCTCTCAACCACATTTGGCTCAGTCCGGATGGGAAGCGGTATCATGACATTCGATACCGTTACAGACTGGGGCCTCGGGCCCGATGGCAAATCCGTCCTAGGTCCCACTCACGGATCGGTCGTCATCGATAAAGCTGGAAACATTTATACAAGCGCGGGCAAGGGCGTCGTCGTTTTCAATCCTTCAGGGAATGTTATACGCTCATTCATCGATGAGGAACACAGCGGCCTCCACGACATGGAAATCCG
This sequence comes from Opitutaceae bacterium, assembly GCA_028822375.1. Taxonomy (GTDB): domain Bacteria; phylum Verrucomicrobiota; class Verrucomicrobiia; order Opitutales; family Opitutaceae; genus Pelagisphaera. The sequence goes on from JAPKDW010000028.1 coordinate 768, forward strand.
CGAAGAAGACGGCGTCGAATACATTTACGGCGCGCGAAACAATGGCGGGGTTGGAATAAAGTTTATAGCCAGTTCTGGGAAAATCGTGCTGACTCTCGGCTTAACCAACGAATCGGGACTCGCCTTGACTGCCTTAAAACCGACCGCGATTACCGTAGCGCCCAACGGGGATATATTTTTATCCGACGGCTACGCGAGCAATATCATTTTCAAATACGATAAAAACGGCAAGTACCTAAAGCACTTCGGTAAGAAAGGCGACGGCCTCAAAGAGTTCCACACGCCACACGGAATGACATTGGACACGCGCTACGATCCGCCGCTCTTGTTGATCTGCGACCGCAACCATTTGCCGATCGGGCGGCTGTTACATTACGATCTAGACGGGAACTTCATCGAAGTAGTCGCAACCAAGCTGAACATGCCGACGGCAGTCGCAATTCAAGGTGACTACGTATCCGTACCCAGTCTCGAAGGCCGCGTGTACATACTCGACAAGAACAACTCGGTCGTATCCGTTCTCGGATACAAGGCTAACCCCGGAGAGTCTTTGTTTAAAATTCGACAGGAAGACTGGAAAGAAGGCATCTTCTCCGGTACCCACGGATCCTATTGGGACAAAGACGGCAACCTCTACGTGCAAGATTGGAACGTGGACGGTCGCATCATTAAACTCGTGCGGGTGAAGTGATTCGCCCACGGATCGCACGGATGGATTGAAGATAGGGCGGATTCTCAAATGCAGGAGCGGACTTATCCCGCGAAATATCCCATTCCCGCAATATATCGCGGCGTAAAGCCACTCCTGCATCGACTTAAAGATAATCGTTTCCGAACCACGTAGATCCGTGGGCTAAAGATCGATACGCTACCCGACTTTGACCAGTTTGCTCACGCGTCCCGTCACGACCCATTCAGCCACGAAAATATCTCCGTTGGCATCGAAGCACGCGTCGTGCGGATGGACGAATTTGCCGGGTTCCCAGAGGTTACGCTTGGTGCGCATGCCAATTTCCTTGTCGAGCACCCTGGCTCGCCAGGCCTCGTCGTCTCCCAGATGGGCAATGACCTTATTCTGTAAATCCAAAATCGTGATACGGGCGTGCAAATCCGGCACGAGCATGAGGTCTCCCTGTACATCGATGTCAGCTGGAAACAGGAAACCGCCCTGCGTTTTCAAGTGCTTCCCGTCCATCCCAAACCACTGGAGGCGTTTGTTCGCGCGATCGGCCACAACGAGCTTCGGCGTTCCATCGCGATTGTCCAGCCATTGGCCATGCGGCGTGGCGAACTGGCCGTCAGCCTTGCCCTTGCCGCCGAGCGAGCGGACGAAACGATCGTTTTTGTCGTATTCAAAAATCCAATTGCTGCCATAGCCGTCTCCAAGATAGTAACCGCCGTCGGGTCGGAAGCTGGCATTCGTCGGGCGAAATACGACCTTCTCGCCCAGCTTTTCGCTTGCCTCCTCCAAATCCGAGCGACCTTTTTTCCAGACCATCTCGCCATCGAGAGTCATCTTCGAAAAGTAGAGATAGGAGTCGTTGGGCGAGAGATAGATAAATTCCTGACCGCCCTCCTTGCGAATGTCGATGCCGTGGCCTTTAGCTGCTGTCGTGCCATCCTTCCCTTTGACCTGGTGGGCACCAGCGAGCGATTTGACGAATTTCCCGTCGGGATCGAAAACGAATATTGAGCCTGGATTACCGTGGTGAGTCACATAAACAAGACCCTCCTCGCCGACGGTTACGCCGTGCGATGCGCCACCGTAGGTATGGCCGCTCGGCAGACTATCCATACCCCAATCGTGATAAACTTCGTAAGTGTGTTCCCCTCTCCCAACGCGAGGCCGTTTAGAGCCGGACTTGCTGCAAGCATTCAAGACCAGCGGACCAGCTACGGCCGCCGAAGCCAAAGCAGTGGTCTTCAAAAAAGAGCGGCGGGATAGTTTTTCGTTTGAGGTATTCATATGCAAGGGGGCTGGGCTTAGGTGCGAGATTCTCTCTCTCATCGTTACGCTAGCACCTCACAATATTTGGCCGATTATTGCAAACCCCTAAAGTAGGAGTCTGCTTACAGGCGATTGAACAATAAAATCGCCTGCAAGCAGACTCGCTACGATAGCGAATGCTCGGTCCTCACTCCAATCCACCTGATCGCCTCAGAGACTCCACATGGTAGTCGAACCAGATTTTGGAGTAGAGTTTCATCGTCGCCTTTCGATCGTGATTCATGTCCTCGATTTCCAGATACGTATGGTCGACGTCCAGTTCCAGTAACGCCTGATGGAAATCGCGGATAGAGACCAAGTGGCCCGGGTCCTTCGTTCCGCAAAAAATATTAATTCGTAGTTTTCCGCGAATCCGATCAACGTTCTTCTTCAACTGCTCGAAGGCATCGTTATCAATAAAATTCCGTTTGTTCGGACCCAGGTAATTGTTCGGGTGCTCATTTGGCTTAGTCGGATCAAACATTTCCGAAGTGCGCGGCACATTGCCTGCCTGACAGTTTAGCGAGCAGAATAGATCCGGATAGGTCATCGCTAATCGAGTCGATCCGCGACCGCCCATCGAGTAGCCTTCGATGCAACGACCTTCGCGCATCGCAATCGTTCTAAAAGTCGCATCGATATACGGTATCAATTCTTTAATGACAACGGTTTCCAAAGGAATCTTACCGTCATAGGAATCCTTGTAGAAAGTCGTCCGTCCGCCATTCGGGCGAACGATAATCATCGGAGGCCATCTCCCATCCCGAATCCCTTCGTCCAGCAACTCCATGTTGCCGAACCTTTGGAACGAAGTCTTCCCATTTCCGTGCAAATTATAGATGACTGGATAGCGCTTCGAGCCCGAGCTTTTATAGTTCGGCGGTAAATACACATAGAATCTTATTGCTTGCCCGGCAGCCTTACTCTCGAAGGTCCTCCAGAACGCGCCCGTCGGCAAGTCCCCTTCGTGCGGTTTCGCATCCCAATCGATAACCGCGCCCGAGGCGGCGGAATCGTAAATCTCGGAATGCGCGGACTGTCCGAGAATCAAAAAGCCAAAAAAGCAGCTAACAAGAGCACGCTCGAAGAGCGGCGTTTCAATTGGGGCAGGTTCAACATGGCTCGTCTTAAAACGTTGAAACAAGATTCATTTATCTATCTCTTGCCCCTCATCAGTCCATCCAATTCGCAATCGATGATTTCGTGCATCGCGACATTGACAGAAGGCCTCTTGATTCTACGGTGATCGATAGTGTCCCTAAACCAGGCCCTTAACCAAAAAAGATCATGTCGCACTTCGATTCCGTATCACTAGCTTCCGCAGATCCAATCCTCAGCATTACCGAGGCCTTCCGAGGCGACTCCAATCCTGACAAAATTAATCTCAGCGTTGGCGTATTCGTCGACGATTCTGGTGTCACTCCAATCCTGGGAACCGTCCGCGAAGCGGAAAAACGCATAGTTGAGACCAACGCCACCAAGAGCTACCTCCCTATCACCGGTAGCCCTAACTACGGGGCGCTCACCCAGCACCTTTGCTTTGGCGACTCCCTAGCCGATTCGCTCAAGGGACGTATCATTACCGCCCACACACCCGGTGGGACAGGAGCCCTTCGTGTCGCGGCCGACTTCATAGCATCGAATCTTGAGACAAATAACGTTTGGTTAAGCAACCCGACCTGGGCCAACCACAAGGGCATTTTCTCCGCAGCTGGACTGAAGTCTCAGACTTACGCTTACTTCGATCAATCGACCTTAAGCCTCGACTATCCCGCATTTATCGACGCGATCAAGGCGATCCCCGCAGGTGACATCGTCATCCTGCACGCTTGCTGTCACAACCCGACCGGGGCCGACCTTTCTCCTGCTCAATGGGACGAAGTCGCCGGAATCGCTGCTAATGCAGGCTGGATCCCCCTCCTCGACTTCGCCTACCAAGGCTTCGGAACGGATATCGAAACCGATGCCTACGGCGTTCGAGCTTTCGCCCAAACCGGACAACCGCTTTTCGTCTGCCAATCCTTCTCCAAGAACATCGGTCTCTACCGCGAACGCGTTGGAGCGCTCCACGTCGTTGTAGGAAATGAAGACGAAGCGAAGCGTGTCACCAGCCAGGTTAAAATCGCGGTCCGCACCAACTACTCGAACCCGCCAGCGCACGGCGGCGCCATCGTCGAAACCGTGCTAGGCGACGCCGATCTGAGATCAACTTGGGTCGACGAAGTCACTACCATGCGCGAACGCATTCACGAGGTTCGTGATCAATTCGTCGGAGCTTTGGCGACTGCCGGAGTCAGCCGCGATTTCAGCTTTTTAAAAGAACAAAAAGGCATGTTCTCCTTTACCGGACTGACCAAAGAACAAGCGATCGCACTACGCGAAGATCACAGCATCTACATCGTCGACAGCGGCCGCATCAACGTCGCAGGCATCACTTCCAAAAACCTGCCGCGCCTCGTCGAAGTCCTCAAGGGCATGCTGGGTTAGGCAAGAAGCGTCCCTATCACATGATCCTTTCCGACCAAGCCATTCTCGACTCGATCGAACTCCGCGAGATCGTCATCGAACCCTATTCCCGCGAATCGCTCGGAACGAACAGCTACGACGTTCACCTCAGCAAGCATCTCGCGACCTACATCGACGAAGTCCTAGACGCGAAAAAGCACAACTTGATCACGCGCTTCGAGATCGGCGAAGAAGGTTTCGTCCTAAAACCTGGGATCACTTATCTCGGCTCTACCCTCGAGTACACCGAGACGCACAAGCACGTGCCCTTCCTCGAAGGCAAATCCAGTATCGGACGCTTGGGTATCGATATCCATGCCACGGCAGGCAAGGGCGACGTCGGCTTCTGCAATCACTGGACGCTCGAGATTTCGGTTTCCCAGCCCGTACGCGTCTACGCCGCCATGCCAATCGGGCAGCTCATTTACTTTCACGTCCAAGGCGACGTCGAAACCATGTACAACAAAAAGGTCTCGGCAAAATACAATCACCGCTCCCCCTTGCCGATGGAATCAATGATGTGGAAGAATAAGTTTTAGAAGAAACGGAGTGCAGCGCCCAACTGCTGATTCCAACAATTCCAGGCAACTGGGGCTTGCGATTCGCCCTCCTAAAGGGGTCCCTTTTCAGTAGCGAAACCCTCGCTATTTCCAATCAATTGGCCTTAACACGTACCTCGGGCCACTTTGGACAACCATAATTCGTTAAAGTCTTTTTCGGTCGACCCAGTGAGCTTTCAATAAGCAACTCAAAAACCAAATCACGATCGCAAACGATGAAAAATGCGAGTCCCCCATTAGGCTCCAAACCGAATCCAAAACGTTCGCCACTTGATCTGCGTATCCAATAACTCTTAAACTAAGATAGTCGTAAAAGAATTTCAAATACAAATTCATCAACAAATAGATGGACACCGAACACAGCGTTCCTAGGACGATCAAGAGAATCGAAACCACAGAATTCCGTATCCACAAAACAGGTAACAAGACAACCGCGATGACACATATGGAGAACAACATCCCGGATCGAGAGACAACCAAAGGAGCAAAGGCCCACCCCCAATAAACTTCCAATAAAGAAAATAACAAAAAAGCTACACTATACAAACGTACGCTTATAGGGACACGCAATCCTGCAACGAAATACGCAGTTCCCGATGCTATAATAATCCAAAAGCCAACATTGGTCATCGAAACGTAAATAGGGTACAAAACAATTAACCAGACCGAAACTCGAATCGCAAGCCGCGCGACTAGATTTTCTAGGCGATTAGTGTATTTCCACCCACACAATAAAACCCCGAATACTAACGAAAGAGAACTGAAATACACCCACAAAGGCACTACAAAAACCATTTTATAACCACCCAAATCTTTCGTATCGCCGTACCACTGTACTCCATCCCAAACAAATCCGTGCTTTAACAGAAATCTTTCGTTTTCGTCAAAACGAACCCTCGCTACCACAAGTCGACGGTCTCCTCCCAAATGTATTGAAGAATCAATATCACGCCTCGCTTCTTTTAATCGATTCCCCTCGGAAATCACAACTATCTGCATTGAAGCCCGATGATCGAAATCACGATCATGCGTCTTACTCGCAGCTATCAATCCCAGATAAAAGCAATCTATCCCAAGAGGAGCGATTAAAGGAATAGGAGCAATCAAAGTTCGAAAACGCTCGGAATCCGTCAGTTTATGAAACACCACACTGGGCAACTCTATTTCAGGATACTTAATATCATACCAACATTCACCTTCTTGAACATAGTTAAATTGAATAAGAACGGCCTCTCGAGCTGAATCTATACCCATTTCTTCAAATGAATATATCTTGTCAAATTCAACCATCCAATTCCCGTCATCATTGATTTCGAAAGCCATGCGGGGCAGGTTTCGAACCAGTAATTCGCCATCCAAACCATAACTCTGCATCGCAAATGCAACCCCAGTTTCCAATTCCTGGTTAGAGCGATACCTTCCCTTAATTCGAACCTGATCAGCCTTTCGATCGATCTCGAATTCTCCATCCAAAAAAACGGATTCTCCTTCATAGCTAAAAACGGCCCTTTCCACGAAATCGCTTACTCGAGTATATTTATCGATGACTTGAAACGGCTTACTTGGAACTCGATGCGGGTTGGAGTTCCTCCCGCAAGAGCATATGAAGACGGCAACGATCGCTAACAATGTAAAACGGATATACATCATTGAGGTTCCCCTAGATTTTCCGGCCGCCATATCGCCAATTTCGACAATATTTCAGCTTCAACCTGAATTTCCTCCCTTATCGCGTTCCCGTTTTCGATCCGAACTCGCAACGAAGATGGCGTTATCGAATCCCCAATCGAATCAATCGAGTTCCCGACGAATGTATTTGGCGGTCGAATACCCAGATCATGCAACACCACGACCGGCAAATCCTGCAAGCTGCTCAACTGCTCTATTCTTCGAGGATTTTCCTCCAAACCCGCTACAACCAAAGGGACCAAATCCAGAAAAGGCGGACGCTCTATCTCAAGCAATTGCGCCAAGCGATCCGCGATCCCACTATCATGATCGCTAAATACCGCCAAAATCGAATTCTCCATTTCCCCAGAAGCTTTTAGCGAATCATAAAATCGCCTAATTTGCGCATCCACGTAGCGCAATGACACCAAGTAATCCTCTTCAATACTTGCCTTACGATCGCCCAAAACATCACCTATATGATTATAAGGATGATGATGAGTTAATAGAATAATATGCGCAAAAACGGGTCGATCCATACTGCGAATCGTTTCCAATGCGCGCTCCAAAACAACCTCATCCGACACGCCCCATCCTATTCGCTCGGAATGCGGAAAATCCGGCAAAAAGAAATCGCGATCGAATCCGAGCGATTGATGCGCTTCCGCTCGATTCCAAAAACCCCCATCAAACCCATGCATCGATAAAGTATAGTAACCGTTGTCCTTCAATACGCGCGGCAGCGAAGGGATCTTGGCTAAATCAAAGTTAGCGAAACGGGATCGCCCTTAATCGGAGGAACCGATGTCAAAACCATAAACTCTGCATCCGAAGTTCGCCCCGCATCCGTCGCATCATAGGTATTTTCGAATGAAATATTCTCGTCGGCAATTCGCCTTAGATTCGGCATAATCGATTCGCCCTGGAAATCGCCATACAAGCAAATCCCGTCAACGGATTCCATTTGTATGAAAATGACATTTTTCTTGCGAGCTGGCGTCAAACTCGTATCGCCTCGCACTTGACTACGCTGTAACAAGAAATTTCGATAAGCCTCCGTATCTAGATTATCGATTCGCGATTTTTCGAAAAGTGAAAACGCAATCTTTTGTATATCGTATATAGCATATCCCAAAATTCCCATTTGCCCCACCAAGTGATAATTTTCATTGCGATTTTTAATCAAATTCCAATCGCGCGTCGCTAAGCAAACGCAGAGGACGCAACAGCACAGAGTAAGCCACGCGGCTATAACCGTATTGATTTCCCCTTTCTTCGAATTGCGACCTACCATTCTAACATGAATTATTTATACGCCTTAATACGCTACCGCCCCAAACATCGTGAAGGTCAAACACAATACGAAACGTCAGATAAACGCGCTAGCGCCTGTTTCTCGGGTTACTATCAGGAACCGGATCATAGCCGGAACCTCCCCAGGGATGGCAGCTGAGAATTCTTTTCCCTGAATGGTAAAACGCCTTTCCCAACGACAACGTCTGAAAGCACTCAATCGAGTAACTCGAACAAGTCGGACGGTATCGACAACCTGAATTCGGCCCAAACAAAGCATACTTCATAGGCGAAAGAACCAACTGATAGAACCGTATCAATTTTATCGCGCCCCACGCAATCGCATGACCAATCCACCTAAGTCCCCTCATTTTAAAACCCATTCATGTTTCCCTACCTGCAAACCCGGGATTTATCGCTTCGCATTCGGCAACGAGCACATCCGCCACAACCGAAACCCCCGCTTCACGTAAAGTATGCAACCCAGCGCCACGATGGGCCGGAGTAGGATCTAGAGCTCCCACCACCACCTCCAAAATGCCCGCTTTAACAATCGCCTCCGAACACGCTCCCGTCCGACCATGTGTCGAGCAAGGCTCAAGCGTCACATATAATGCAGCCCCCGGCAACGGCGTCCGACCCAAATCCGCCAATGCCTTGCGCTCCGCGTGCGGACCTCCATCAGATTCGAAAAAACCCCGCCCGACAACCACGCCCGACTCGACGATCACCGACCCAACTAGCGGGTTCGGACTCGTTTTAGAGACATCGCCTTTCAAAGCCTCCAAAATAGCCTCTCTCATAAACCGTTCGTATTTCGCCTGCTCCGACATTTCGCTCATTTGAAACCTAGCCATGAAACACTTTCCTGCAAGCCCTCCATGAAAGGTCCCCTCGAAACGCGTCTTTTTTGTGGCCATCATCCAAACGCTTGGTAGCAAAAGAACCATGAATCCCAGTCCAGAGACCATCGACCTTCTTTTAACCCGCCGCTCGCTCCTAGCCGCAAAACTCATCGAACCAGGTCCAACCCAAGGTGAACTCGAAACGATTCTCCGCTGCGGTACGCGCGTGCCCGACCACAAAGGAATCAATCCCTGGCGTATCCAAGTTGCGGATCGCGCGACCCAGGACACCTTTCACGCGCGATTGCCAACACTCCACTCCGGCGACCCCGCCAGCCTAGCGAAGACCCTTTCAAAAGAAGCGAAAACCGCTCCACTGCTTCTTATCGTCTCCTCTCAAGCGACTTCCAACCGGGCTCCTCGAAGCGAGCAACTCCTTTCCGGCGCAGTCGTTTGCCAAAACATTATCATCGCCGCCGCTGCATTCGGCTATCGTAGCCAATGGCTTACCGAATGGTTCGCCTACAACGACGAAGTAAAAAACCTCCTTGGAATTTCAACCAGCGAAGAGATTATCGGTTTTCTCTACATCGGCAGCGAAAGCGAAATCCCCAAAGAGCGCCCACGTCCGGACCTTTCGAAGATCGTTTCGAAGCTCGAGCTATAACCAAAAAACCGTCCACTCCACCTCTCAAACCGTCCGGCCGTCCTCAACCTTTTAAATCACAAGGTTGTAATCTGTAAGGTCAGCATCATTCGCTTGCAGGCTTCTCTATCGTGACTTGCTAGAGCCCATAACCTAGGCTCCTTCGTTCTTTTGGCAGAGCTCGGCGTACGCTTTGATTTTCTTTCGCACGTTCGTCAGACCGTTGCGCCGGTTTGGCGAGAGATGCTGAGTTATCCCTACTTCCGCGAGAAAATCAGGTTCGAGGGCTATGATATCTTCGGGCGTTTCTCCGCTGTACAATTCGCAAAGCAAGGCCGCCGTTCCTTTAGTGATCGCCGCATCGGAATCGGTATGAAAATGACATTTCCCTTCCTTGAACTCCGGAAACATCCAAAGTTGCGACAAACACCCCTCGATCAAAAACGTCTTGATCTTATAGGCTTCATCCAAAGGAGAATGGCTCTTCGCTCGATCGATAATATAGGCAAATCGCTCGAAATGATCCTCAAAAGGCATCAACTCTTCAACGACTTGGGCACGTTTCTCTTCAATACTCATTGCATGTAAAACACCCACAAGAGCACGAACTCGGAGGATGGCAAGTATCTTGATTTGCCCAAGTCGGGATTGACTTCATCTCCGTCCTCTCCTTTTTGAAGCCCTCATGAGCGAGAGCGAACCAAGAGAGATTCGAATTCCAAAAGGCTTCCGCTCGGAGCCCTTCGCCTATCACGAGGAAATCGAACTCAAGATCGATACGCTTACCAACATGGGCCAAGGTCTGGGACGCCGCGACGGTTGGGTTATAATGGTGCGATTCGCCTTACCTGGCGAACGCATCCGAGCCCGCATCTATCGCAACGACAAGAATTTCTCCGAAGCCGACCTCATCGAAGTCCTCGAAGCATCGACCGACCGAGTCGAAGCGCCTTGCCCCGTTTTCGGTCAATGCGGCGGCTGCCAGTACCAGCACTTCGACTACGATTCTCAGCTCGCTTGGAAAACCCGCCAGGTCAAAGAACTGCTCCATCACATGGTCGGCATCGAAGCCGAAGTCCAGCCGGCAATCCCCTCGCCCAAGCAATACGGATACCGCTCGAAACTCACTCCGCATTTTCCCAAACCCAAGAACGACAATATCGTAAAAATCGGTTTCCTCCGCCAAGGCTCCCGGTCGAGCTACGTAGAAATCGAACAGTGTCCGCTCATATCGGATCCGATGAACGAACGCCTAACCGAGCTCCGCGAGCAGACGGAGCAAGCCCAACTCCAGAAACCTTTCAAAAAAGGCGGCACTCTCCTAATCCGCGAGCACGCCGACGGCGTCACAGACGATCCCAAAGCGATTATCCGCGAGCAGGTTGGCGATGTCTCTTTTTCCTTCCCCGCTGGCGAATTCTTTCAGAACAATCCCAGTATCCTCGAAACCTTCGCTGCCTACGTCGGCGACAAGGCAGCTGAAGGCGGCGCTCGCTACTTGGTCGACGCTTACTGCGGAAGCGGGCTTTTCTGCCTCACCTCAGCTCGTCGCTTCGAACAAGCCGTCGGAATCGAAGTATCCGAATTGTCAATTGAGCATGCGATTAAGAACGCCGAAGCGAATCAATTCGAAAATGCTCGATTCGTCCTGGGCGACGCCGCGTCGATATTCGAGCAAATCGATTTCCCAGGCAGCGAATCCTCCGTTATCATCGACCCGCCGCGAAAGGGGTCGAACGAGGAATTTCTCAATCAGCTCATCGCTTTCTCTCCACGCAAGATCGTTTACGTTTCCTGCAACCCAGCGACCCAAATGCGCGACCTTCGGGCCCTAATCGACGGTGGGTACGCGATCGAAGAAGTTCAGCCCTTCGATCTTTTCCCCCAAACGAAACACCTCGAGTGCATCATTACACTTTCGCGAAACTAGCCATTTTCTAGGGCACCCAAACGTTTCATAAATCGATTGAATGTTGGCTCGTCAGGAGCCGCTTTGCGGATACAGGTCGGCTGGCGCCGAATAGGTTTTAAAAAGTGGAACTTGCCGAAACCTGCCGTCGCTCCAGCTACACCTATGTCGCTTTTGGCGACCCTGCCCATTCCGTTTGCTAGCAATTTTGCACAAGGCTATCATAACCCCCCTTTAAGTGATGTTTCGATCTGCGCTCAATTGAGACTTAACTTATTAAAGATTATTGTGTTACGAGTTTATGCACCAGTATTTTTGATACTGCGATCTTAACACTGCCTAGGGTTAGGCAGTCGTAGTTTCAGCGTTTTCCTCTTTAGCCACCTGCGTTGGATCCTCCGCGAGCGCTTCAACTGCAAGCTCCTATTTCTCAGCTTTTTCCACAACTTCGGCAGCCAGCCTGGCCTTTTCAGCTTCCACTGTGGGGTGCTTCGCCTCATCGCCTTTCACCGATCCGCGAACGATCTTATCCACGATTTTCAACAAAACCGGCCCCTTGAAAGGTTTCGACAGCGCAGGAAATTCCTTCCCTTCGACACTTAACTTTGTCTCCTCGTCCTGACTCCCATTCTTGCTCAAAAGCGAAGTCAGGAAAAGCACATTCAACTTGCACTCAAAAGAAGTCGCTAGCAACTTCTTCACAACCTCCGAGCCGTTTAAGTCGGGAATCATTATGTCGGCGATTAGCAATACAGGTCGCTCTTTCATTACGAGCTCGATCGCATAACGACCCTCGGCCGCCGGGTAGACATGATACCCCGCTTTCTCCAGACATAAGGTTACCAATACTCTTGAAGCTCGGTCGTCTTCTAAAACTACAATCTTGGGTGCGGATTTCATGCGTAAGTCATCTGTTGGTTGGCACTCCAAAAAAGAAGGTGTTCGCCAATTTTTATATTAATTGGCCAAAACTTCTCAAACTTCAGTGACACAGCCCTAATTTACAGTAGATTTAAGCCCTCTCCAATAGTGAAATGAAAAATAGTCCTTTAGCCGTGCGAATTCTCTAAACCAGACGCTCCTCAAGCACTGAGATCCTATCCCTGATTTCGGCTGCCCCTTCGTAGTCTTCGCTATTCACGCATTGCTGCAATTCCCGTTTCAAAGCCTCGATCTGCTGGGGCGATACTGACGTCCTTTGAGGACGTTTGCCTTTATGCTCGACCCCCGGATGAGCCTTCCTGAAAACCGGTTTTAGAAGATCAGCGAACACGTCATAGCAAGCAGAGCAACCCAATCGCCCGAATTGTTCGAACGACTGTTGACTGAAACCGCACTTCGGGCAGCACAGCCCTTTTTCGATCGCTCGTATCCCATGAACTATCGGCTTCGTCTTTGGCTTGGGGCCGCTGACCAAGTCGATCGAATCCGCTTGTCCGATCTTCGCCGCGTGCGGACATTGCTCGCATATGTCCTGCTTCGCAATCTCGCCATCGACAATCTGGGTGAGATGTATTGTCGCCGGTTTCGTGCATTTCGAGCAATTGCTAGGACGCTGTTCAGGCATAGAAATTGAAAAGGCTCGGGTTCACATTCCTTTATTCGGCACCCCCTATCGAAACGATAGAAAAAACTTCGGTAGGGCTAATCAATATTTCCCCCTACGCAAAGCAAGCCATCCGCTCCAATGCCACGAATACCTTGCCAAGATCTCCGCCTGTTGCTAATAAGGCCGTATGTCCGAACACACCGCCAAACTCTCTTGGGACCGAACCGGTCTCGCCTTTGGATACAAAACCTACTCTCGAAACCACACTTGGACCTTCGAGAACGGCAAAACCCTACAAGCGTCCGCCGCTACGGCATATCTAGGCGACCCCAATAGCGTCGATCCCGAGCAAGCCTTCGTAGCCTCTCTTTCGAGTTGCCACATGCTCACCTTCCTCGCTCTAGCCTCTTTTCAAAAACTCATCGTTGAATGTTACGCCGACACAGAAGCAAAATACGAACGCCACCATTAGCGTCGTCAGCGATAGCTCCAATCAGAGCTTCGTCCCGCAAACCGAGAACACCAACGGCGACGGGTGGTTTGAATCGGAAAGACAATACCTCCCGCTCTCTCGCTCCTCCAAGTTTTCGAAACAATTGTAAGGGCTAAACGGATACTCATTAAATCGATCAATTCGGATCCCTGATTCGATTAGCGAATTCAAAACATCGCTAATAGGGTGCGTCCAAGTCGCCAGCTTCATTTTCTCTCCTGGGCAATTTTCGGTATAAGTTCCCTCTTCTCCCACATCTGGTTCTGATCCATGAAAATATGGATAGCCAGAAATCACGTCATGGATCGGGTGAAATTCAACCAGGCATAGCTGTCCGCCTACACTCAAATTTTCCGATACAATGCGAGCCCAATCGCCAAGATCTGGAAGCCAACACAATGCTCCGTAGGATACAAACACGATATCGTAACCCCCAGGGCGCTCCGCTTTAAAGTCTTGAATGGTGGAACAAACGAATTCTGCGTTTATACCACTCTTCGCCTTTAACTCGTTTGCCTTATCGATCGCCGTTGGCGAAAAATCAACTCCGGTAACAATCCCTCCCCGCCTAGCCCACGATAATGTATCCAGCCCGAAATGACATTGCAGGTGTAACAAGCGCCTGCCTTCCACATCAGTCAATTCCGCCAGTTCAATCTCCTTCAGACTGCTCTTACCCTTGAGAAAGCCGTCAACGTCATACATCTTGGAAGTAAAATGTATCTCAGTTCTTTTGTCCCAAGATTCCTGATTCGTTTCAATGTAGTCCATTTCCGATAAATGTCTGCGAAAGCCTCGCTTGACAAGTGAACCTTAATGCTAGCTCAACTCGGCTAGAGCATCTTGCCTGGCTTCACCTTAACCGACTCAGGAAAACGCTTCACCCATTTAGCGGTATCGCGCTTGAACTGATCGACCTGCTTAGGAGCCGCTCCGACGAAACGACCCGACTGCGCGACAATTCCCTCAAGCTGCTCCAATGAAAGAGGAATCCGATCGTCCGCGCCCAAACGCTTGAGCAATTGAGCCCCGCCTGGCCGTCCTTCGCGAATTTCTTTGCTCGCCGCCAAAGCATTTTCCTTGATCGCCAAATGCGCGCCTTCGCGACCAGCGCCTGCCTTAACCGCTTCCATCAAAATCGTCGTCGTCGCGAGGAATGGCAGTTGAACCGCATTCTCCGCCTCGATCGCCTGCTCGAATACGTTCATCTGACCGAGAAGCGTCAGAAAACCTTCCAGCAATCCATCGATCGCGAAAAAAGCATCCGGCAGCATAACGCGGCGCACTACGGAACAGGACACATCGCCTTCGTTCCATTGCCCGCCAGTCAACCCACTTGCCATTGCGGCATAACCCTTCAAAATCGTGCCGAATCCATGGATACGTTCACTAGTGCGGCAATTCACCTTATGCGGCATAACCGATGAACCGACTTGACCCTTAGCAAAACCTTCAGTCATCAGACCCTGTCCCGCCATTAAGCGAACCGTAGTAGTCATATTCACCGCTCCAGACGCCAACTGCTCCAATGCCGTAACTGTATCCAAATCAAGGCTACGCGGGTAGACTTGACCTACATTCGACATGACCTTTCCAAAACCCAAATGCTTTACAATGTTCTTTTCGAGCGTCGCTACTTTTTTGGTATCTCCATCGAACAAAGTCTGTTGATCGAGCTGTGTTCCAACAGCCCCTTTCAACCCACGAGCCGGATAGCGTTCGGTCAGTTCGTGCAAGCGATCGAGGCCAATCAATAATTCCTGACCAGCCATCGCCAAACGTTTGCCCATCGTCGAAGCCTGAGCCGGAACGTTATGCGTGCGAGCAGTGATCATCAAATCCCGGTACTCGCTAGCCCGTTCGGACAAGCGATTCAAACAAGCAACCGCCTTGGTCCGAGTCAACGCAAGCGAGCGGATCACTTGAAGCTGCTCCACATTCTCGGTCAAATCCCGACTCGTCATGCCCAAGTGAGCAAATTCGTATCCCGCCAAATCGGAGAATTCCTCGATACGCGCCTTCACATCGTGTAAAACTTTGCGCTCGCGGCGGTCGATCGATTCCAGATCGATCTGCCCCTTCACCTTCTCGTAGGCCTTAATCGCCTTAAGCGGAATCTTCAAGCCGAGTTCACGCTGCGCTTTAAGAACGGCGATCCAATAATCGCGCTCGATAATTACGCGGCCCTCGCCGGACCAAATCGATTTCATCGCGTCCGAAGCGTAACGCTCGGCGAGTACATTCTGTATAACTGTTTTGGACTTTGGCATGAGAACCCACAAGGTGATGAGGAACAGAGGAATTTAAAGCCTTTTCCGCGTCCAAATCACGATCCCGGAATTCGCCAACACGTGCCGCCAAGAAACATTAGAACGTTTTTTGTTGTGACGGCTTACGACTATTCCTTGCATGCCCACTGACTATGACGCCTCCACCAGAAGTGCCTTCAGAAAAGACCATCGCCCTCGAGCTGAGCATCATGCGATCGGGATCGACGCTCTTGAAAGCGCTGATGGCCGCCGCGCCCGATATTTCAAGTCTGCCGGAAACGGACTTCCAAAAATTCCAATCAGACGACGCCGCATCCAAAATCGCCGCCCTTTGCGAAGAACGGATCGTCGTCCTGAAACGACCCGCTTGGTTCAACGAAACCAAAAGCTATCCAAAACTCCCCAACGCTGACGGCGTCAAACGCGTCATCCTCGCCCGCGACGTCCACACTTCAACCGCCTCGCTTCGCAAAATGGCCTTTCGCAAAGCCGAACCAATTATCCCCCAGTTCGTCGATCGCTGGCTTGCTAACGGATATTGGGCCTCGGTCTACGCAAACCTGCTCGACCGATTTCCCGATGATGGAAGCACCAATTTTTGGATACGATACGAAGATCTTGTTCAGGATCCGATTCAGTGGACCAGCAAGCTCTTCAAATTCCTCGGATCCGAACGGACCGAAGGTATCGACTCCTACCCGCCGCCCAGCGGATACGATTGGAAATGGGGAAGCGATGACGGAGGAGACAAAATCAAGAGCCTTAAGGTGCAAGCTCCCAAAGTCCCTCAAAGCAGCATCGAGATCCTTGAACGCGTGAAGGAACTGCCTCGAGTCTCCGAGGTTCGAGCCCAGCTCGGCTACGCCTAGCGCTGTTTGCTTTTCTTCAAATCGATCGCCGCTTGATAGATCCCCTCGAGCTGCTTGCCGATCTTGTCGATCCGATGCTCGTTTGCGTTGCGAATCGCCGCGGCGCTCAATTCTCCACGCAGCGTTTCGTCCTCCATCAATCGAGTCATGGCCTCGGCCATTTCCTTGATGTTGTCCGATTCGAAAATAATCCCATCCACACCATCCTGGACGAGCTCTGGGATTCCTTTCGCCCGCGGCCCAATCATCGGCAGACCAAAGGCCATCGCTTCGAGCAAACTCACGGGCTGATTCTCCGTCTTACTCGCCGTTACGAATACATCCCCGAGCAAAGGCACATTGTCCTTCATCAATTGATCCCGCTCGATGCGCCCTGTGCGGACGACATTGTCGGTCAAACCGAGTTCCGGAATCTGCTGGTCCAATGCCGTATCGAAAGGACCATTTCCCACGATCACTAGCTTCGCGCGAGAATTGGATTTCAGAGTCTCGCGAAATGCTTTCAGAACGATATCCAGCGATTTCTCAGGCGAAATCCGACCAACGTAAATGAAGGCGAAATCGTCAATTCCCAAGGAACGCCGATACGCGTCCAAATCTTCTCGAGGACGAAAGTCGATTCGATCGATCCCATTCGACATCAAAGTCACCGGACGCCTCATTCCGCGCGCAATCAAATGCTCCCTAACCGATTTCGACGGGCTAACAATGTGACGGCATCGATTGTAGAAACTCACCGAATATTTCCACATCGCCTTACGCGTGATCTCGAAATTCGGAATTCGGAACTGCTTCAAATACTCTGGCTCCGCAAAGAACGTATGGAAAGTTCCAATAACCGGCACCCCTTTCCAGCGGCCCAGCAGCATCCCTTCCAAACCACACCCGAATTCGGAATGCACATGAATCACGTCCGGATCCGCTCGCTTAAGACGCCTATAGGTGTGTAGAAACAACGGAACCGAAAAGCGTAGCTTCGGTACGCCCGACACAGCTACCGACAACGGCAAACCGAACGTTCTAATACTCGGATCTAATCCGGGTACCGTATCCAAACGATCGCAGCGCTTCGCTCGGGGATGGAAAATGCTCACTTCGTGCCCGCGTGCCGCGAGCTCGTTCGCTTGATTGAAAACCGCCGTGCTAACGCCGGAAATGTATGGAAGAAAGCTATCGGTAAAGAGACAAATCCGCATCTAACAATTTCTCGCGATCCTACGCCAAACAGCGAATCGCCATGCTGCGCAAAGCCTCTTCTTGTTCGTTCGGGCGCTCGACGATTTCCTCGAAAGCGCGAATGAACTCCTGCTGGTGATCGATAAGTCGCTTCAGCGACGGCATCTTTCCCTCGCCGATCAGCTTGCCCATGTACCAGAGATTCTGGGTGAAAACATTGTAGCCGCTTTTGTCGGAGATCCCGTTATAACGGTCGGAATACTTAGACGCCGCTCGCTCGAAACCCGGCTTGGCAATCCCGCGCCCGCCGAGCTGAATTTCCCCTCCATCGCTCAAGGCTTTCAATTGAATGAGCAGCCGATTCCTATTTTGCAGCGAGGCGATAACCGGCCGCGCATCGTGTCCGGCGAAAAAATGACGCCTCAAAGCATCCAAGGTCCACCTCAGGTTACGCGAAAAGAATGCCTCTGTTGATTCGAAAAAATCCCCTTCGCCAAAATTCGGCACAAGCTCCTCGATTAGCTTCGCCGTAATCTCGCTCCCTTCGTCGCCAAGATAAGTCGCCAACTTGCGCGTCTCCTCCAATAGTAGGCGCGAATTCGAATTCACCTTGTTTATCAAGATCTCCAAAGCTTGATTTCCGATTGTGACGCCCAATGCCTCGCACTCGTCCATCACAATGGCGACTAAGGTCTCAACTCCCTTGCCCTTCGAATCGACGCCGCCCGCAACCATATATTCGCCCTCTTTCTCGAGCCACTTAGGGAAACGCTTCCGGCGATCTACCGGTGACGCTGAGATCAAAACACCCACTTCCTCCGGAACAACCGTTTCCAATATCTCGCGAAGATCCTCGCACGCCTGCTGCGTGCCTTCAGCCCGGCCCGTTTGATTGTCCGCCAAAAACGTGCAGCCCTTCAGCCAAACCACTCGACGCCCGCCAAATAAGCCCAAGGTTTGAGTCGCTTCTCGAAAACGGTTCACCAATTGCTCCACGTCTTCGACCTTGCCCGCGTGGCCGCTAATAATTTCCTTCGAAAAGTCATCCTCCACATCCGCGCTCATCTCCGCCCAAGCCTGCCTCGCTAAACGAAGCGCCAAGTAATCGTCCGGACCGGAAACGTATATGAAACGAGCAGTAGACATGTGGCGATAGAGCATGCGAGCCAACGCCCGATTGAAAAGGCTTTTCCGCAAACAAATCATCCTGTCTTGCCTCCCATCCCCGCTTCCCTAATCAATCATCGCGTGATTACCGTTGAAGAAGCCGAGCAATTGATAGCCCACAGCCTCGAATCGCTGCCGTCCGAAACCGTCTCCATCGAAGATGCCCGCGGCCGCGTATTGAGAGAAACGCTACGCGCCGACCGTAACGCCCCGCCGTTCAATCGATCGACGTTTGACGGCATCGCCCTGTCCTATGCGGCGATCGAGCAAGGCCACAGCGAATTCCCGATCACCGGAACCGCCTTCGCCGGATCTCCCAAGCTGAGCCTCGATGCCCCCAATGCCTGCGTCGAAATCATGACTGGGGCGCCACTGCCCGATCAGGCCGATTGCGTCGTCAAAGTCGAGGATCTCGACATCGCCAACGGAACCGCTCGGATTCTCGAAGGCACCCCGCTTTCCCGCGGACACGGAGTACACCCGGAATCCTCCGACTGCCAATCTGGCCAATCGCTCCTCAAACCAGGCTGTCGCCTCACTGCCAAAGAACTCTCCATCGCCGCCTCAATCGGCAAATCCGAACTTCTCGTTTCCAGCCTCCCCCGTATTTCAATCGTCACTACCGGCGACGAACTCGTCCCCGTCGACGCCCAACCCCTGTCTCACCAAATCCGACGCTCCAACGACCTGGCCCTCAATACCGCTCTCGCCAGCGCCGGATACACCCAGACGCGCCGCTTTCACATCGTCGACGATCTCAAGGAAACCGAAACCGTCGTAGCCTCCATCCTCGAGCAATCAGACATCATTATTCTCGCTGGAGGCATCTCGAAGGGCAAACGCGACTTTCTTCCCGAAGCGCTAGAATCCGCAGGCGTCAGCAAATCCTTTCAATGGGTCGCCCAACGCCCCGGTAAACCCCTCTGGTTCGGCGACTACACAATCAACGATCGAAAATCCTTCGTCTTCGCCCTCCCCGGCAACCCCGTCTCCTGCTTCACCTGCCTTCACCGCTACGTCCTGCCAGCATTGGACCAAATCAGCGGATTGCCGACTCAGGCCACGCAATACGCTAAATTGAAATCCGACTTTCAATTCAAGCCGCCCATCACCCTTTTCCTGCCCGTCCTAATCGAACACGACACCGACGGACAAACCTGGGCCGAACCGCTCCCCTTCAATACTTCCGGCGACTACATCTCTGTCGCCCGAACCCAAGGATTCATCGAGTTGCCCCAATCCGAATCTAACTTCGCCTCCGGCACCGCCTACAAATTCCGCCCCTGGCAAAGCTAAAGCCCAAGCTATCTGACCCTCTAAATTACAACGTTGTAAAATAAAAGGCCCGCAATCCTTGTTTAGCATCGCGGTCACGAGGAACCAACGAGCGCTCTTTCTCGACAAGCGACCTGCGACGAGTATACCAGACTAACACGCAATTATGTCAGACTTCACGCACCTAGACGAAAACCAGCAACCGCATATGGTTGATGTCGGCGATAAAACCGTCACCCGCCGGACAGCCCGAGCCGAGGCCACAGTCAACCTGACTCCCGAGGTCATGAAACGGTTCGAGCGTGGCGATATTCAGAGCAAAAAAGGCCCCGTTTTCCACACCGCGATTATCGCAGGAATCCAAGCGGCAAAGAAGACCAGCGACCTCATTCCACTCTGCCATCCTTTGCCGATCTTGAAATGCAGTGTGACGATCGATCCAATCGACGACTCGCGTGTAATGGTTCGGACAGAAGTGGTCACCGAGGCCAAGACCGGCGTTGAAATGGAAGCGCTTTCAGCCGCCAGCGGCGCCGCGCTGACTCTCTACGACATGTGCAAGGCAGTCACGAAAGACATCGTCATCGAAAACATCCGCCTCGTCGAAAAAACCGGCGGTAAAAGCGATTTCCATACAAATGCCCGATAGCGGCCGCGAGCTTCTCACTATGAAATTCAGCATCGAATATTTCGCGCTCTTAAAAGACCAACGTGGCTGCTCCAGCGAAACGCTCGAAACCGATGCCGCTACTCCCCGAGACCTATACGTCCAACTCGCCGAGCAATACGCATTCTCCCTTCCTCCCGAATCTCTCAAAGTCGCCGTCAACGAAGAATTTGCCGACTGGAATCACTCGCTTAACGCCGGAGACACCGTCGTCTTCATCCCCCCAGTTGCCGGCGGCTAATCGAGATGTCTTTTTCAATTTCCGATATTCCCGTCGACCCGACAGCCCTGCGAGCAGACCTACTCCACGAGGCCTCAGGAGCCTACGTCTCTTTCGAAGGCTGGGTCCGCAATCACAACGAAGGCCAAGCCGTCGAAGCTCTCGAATACTCCGCCTACAAACCGCTCGCGGAAAAAGAAGGCCATCGCATCATTGCAGAAGCGATCGAACGATTCGGTATCGAATCTGCCGCCTGCGTCCACCGAATCGGACCTCTCTCGATTGGCGACATCGCCGTTTGGGTAGGAGTCAGCTCACCGCACCGCGGCGCCGCCTTCGACGCTTGCCGCTACATAATCGACGAAACTAAGGCCCGCGTCCCCATCTGGAAACGCGAACACTACCAAAGCGGCAAGACGGAATGGGTCAACTGCCACACGGAAATCAAGACCTGAAGTACGCGGCATTTTCCCGCCAAAACGCCCGGATCCTATTAGTGGATCGAATAATGGTCGACGATTGCTCGGATATCGTCGAATAAGCGCCTTCATTTCTTAAGTCGCCCCCATTAAAAACCGTTAACCCGCTTGGATAACTCGCATTAACGACAATGCTATACGTGGAACGGCTATTTAAATCTCTTCAGCCCCTGTACGATCAGCCCTGGTTTCCTTACGCTCTGGGGTGCATCGGACTGCTTTTCGCGTACTCGATTTTTAAGACCCTCAACTCCCTCCCAAAATTGGTCATGTACCCAATCATTGGAGCAACCTGCGTCATCGTCTGTATTAATTGGGTCTACAATCGTAACGAACCAGAGCTCATCTCTCCTATTGTCGACGCGATTGCCCCGTTCCTTCCGTCCAAAATGTAAGGCTAATCTCTGAATTGACAGTACTCGTCACTCGTCAAACCACACACGTGTGTGAAATAATCGCCTCAAATGCCCTTTCGAGCTTGATGGCGAATACGGCGCTCCTTTATATGGCCGCCCACAACGATACTAAAGATGTCCAATCAACAATCAGACATAGGACTCGTCGGCCTCGCCGTCATGGGTCAAAATCTCGCCCTCAACATAGCCGACCACGGCTTCCGCATTTCGGTCTTCAATCGAACAACGTCCAAGACTGACGCCTTCGTTGCCGAAAATCCCGACACTCCAGGCGGTCTCTTCGGAGCCCAAACGCTCGAAGAGTTCGTTCAGTCGCTCAAGCGTCCACGCAAGATCATCATTCTCGTACAAGCAGGCCGGGCAACCGATGCTGTCATTGACGGACTCATCAAACTGCTCGACCCAGACGATATCATCATCGACGGCGGCAACGCTCTCTGGACCGACACCATCCGTCGCGAAAAAGAACTCAACGATAAAGGCTTCCGCTTCATTGGCTCCGGCGTTTCCGGCGGCGAAGAAGGCGCGCGCTTCGGCCCCTCTCTCATGCCCGGCGGCAAGGAATCCGCTTGGAACGAACTTAAACCGATTTGGGAAGCCATCGCGGCCAAAGTCGACGCCGAAACCGGCAAGCCCATCGACGGCGCCACTCCTGGTAAACCAGTCGAAGGCGGCGTAACCTGCACCACTTACATTGGTGAAAACGGGGCCGGCCACTACGTGAAGATGGTCCACAACGGCATCGAGTACGGCGACATGCAGATGATCTGCGAAGCCTACGCCCTCATGTCCAATCTTCTCGGCATGGATCCGAAAGCGATGAGCACGGTATTCGGCAAATGGAACGACGGTCTCCTCGACTCATTCCTCATCGAAATCACCACCGACATTCTCCAGCAGAATGACCCCAAAACCGGTAAGCCATTCGTCGACATCGTCCTCGATACAGCCGGCCAAAAAGGCACCGGCAAATGGACCTCGATCAACGCGCTCGACATGGGCATCCCTGCTCCATCGGTCGCCGAAGCCGTCTTCGCCCGCTGCCTCAGTGCAATTAAAGAAGAACGGGTCGCCGCATCCAAGATCATCAACCCGATCTTCGATGCATTCGAAGGAGACAAGGAAGAATTTATCCAAGCTATCCACGACGCTCTCTACTGCTCGAAAATCTGTTCGTACGCGCAAGGCTTCCAGCTCATGCGCGCAGCGCAAGACGAGTACGATTGGAAACTCGATTTCGGAGCGATCTCCATGATCTTCCGTGGCGGTTGCATTATCCGGGCAGCCTTCCTCCAGAAAATCTACGAAGCCTACCAACGCGATCCGAACTTGGCCAACTTGCTGCTCGATCCTTACTTCAAAGGCGAAATCGATCGTTGCCAGACCAATTGGCGCAAGGTTGTCGCCGCAGCAGCGACCAGTGGCGTGCCGATCCCTACCTTCATGTCCTCGCTTTCGTACTACGACAGCTACCGCAGCGAACGTCTTCCAGCTAATTTGCTGCAGGCTCAACGCGACTACTTCGGCGCCCACACCTACGAGCGTACCGACGAAGACCGCGGCAAGTTCTACCACATCGACTGGCCCGATCCCGCCCGCCCGCAGATCGAAGCGTAAAGACTTCAATCAGGCCGGAGCCTATAGCTACGAGCAAGCTTGCCAGGCGATGCGCCAACTCGGATTGCCCCACAACGATATCGAAGAACAATATCGACGCGCTGTATTCAACATCTCCGCGCGCTTACGAGTTTCTGGGCGCTAAGCGAAACGCCACCGGCGAAACGATCGTTCTCCATCAGGAAAAACTACGCATCTGCCGTATCCATATCTCGGATGGTTCCTTCCTCCGAAAGATCCAATTCCAAAAGATTTTGCGCTTCCTGTTGAATTAACGCCCGAGCCCCAGCATCTCCTTGAAGGCCCTCCAAGGGTTTCTTATAATGAGATGGAAATATAACCGGATGCCCTCGCTTCCCCTCGAAGCAAGGCGCGACTATTTTTTCTCCCTTCGCTTTTTTGAATGCATCTATAACCTTTCCGATCGAGTCCTTCTTCAGGTAAGGAAGATCGCCCAAGCACACGAGGATACCATCGAAACGATTCTCCGCCAAAGCGGCCGCTCCAACTGCCAAAGATGATCCCATCCCGGCTTCGAAATTCTCGTTCCAAACAAACTCGACATCATACCCGCTCAAGCGCTCTTCGATTCGATCGCTCTCGAAACCCGTCACCACGATCGTCTTCTCAACTCCCGCTGCTTGAATCGCCAACAAGACGCGTTCAACCATAGGAACGCCTTCAATCTCCATCAACAGCTTGTTGACCGGCCCCATTCGCCTGGACTGGCCAGCCGCTAAGACAATCGCCGCGATTTTCAATTGCGAGGTCATGAGCGTTTGACGCACCGAACCTTCACAATTTCCGCCATCACGCTTAAAGCGATTTCCGCCGGCGTCTCGCTTCCGATATTCAATCCAATCGGACCGCGAATTCGAGCGAGCGCAGTTTCATCGAACCCCTTTTTCGCCAAACGCTTCAAGCGCGCCGCGTGACTCTTCCGACTACCGAGCGCTCCAATGTATCCACAATCTCCATTCAAGAAAATCTCGAGAGCTTCATCGTCGATTTTAGGATCGTGAGTCATCGCCGCTACGCAATCGTCCGGGCCAATTCGAAATGTCTCCAATGCCTGCTTCGGCCATTCGTCGAACAGTCTATCCGGAGCCGCTGGAAAACGATCAAGCCGAGCATACGCCTCCCGCGGATCGATCACGATCGTCTCGTAGTTCAACGCTCGCGCAAAACCAACCAGATGAACCGCTATATGAGCCGCCCCGATAACGAAAAGCCGCTTGGGCCGAGCCAACACTCGCAGCAATGCTCTTCCATCTTCCCAATCCACTTCGACGGTCCCTGCGCCTGACTTCAAGCGCTCCCGCGCCAATTGAATCAACCCTTCAGCCACCTCGCCCGCTTCCGCCAATAGGGTGCCCGCTTCATCGAACAAACAATGTCCGCCAGCGGCGCTAAGCAGCATACCGCTATGTTGTTCGTCCAACACGTTTCCCAAAGCCTCGCCAATCGCCGGATTCGCCGAACCCGCAAAAGGTTCCACTCGCACACGAATCCGCCCGCCGCACGAAAGCGCGATTTCCCAAGGAAACCCATTCTCCGGCCCAAAATTCAGCCAACGCGTTTGTCCGTCTTCCATGCAGGCTTTCGCTGCCTGAATTACCTCGTTTTCCACGCAGCCCGCGCTCACAGAACCGATGAATGAATCGCCATCCTCGCTCACAGCCAGGACCGATCCGATCCCTCGAGGCGACGGACGACTCGCCTCCACAACGGTGGCCAATGCGAATTGCCGTCCCGACAATGTCCATTCTCTTAATTGCGCCCAAATATCCTGCATTATGCAAATGCTAGGGGGGCTTCGTGAACAAAAGCAAAGCTAGAAGCGTATGAATACTCTATCCCGGGACGGAATGAAATCATCGAAAGAAACCAAGCGAACCTGTCGGTCAGCGTAAAAAGAGCGTGATTCTAGGTTCAATTAGTCATAAACTCGAAGCCATCC
>JAPKDW010000029.1 GCA_028822375.1 Opitutaceae bacterium
GCATTTCCCAACAACCCTTCGGCGGGCGGGTCGACGGCCCGCTACCATTAGAATGTCTAGATTGGGGCCTCCTAGATGACGAAGACTATGCCGATGGGGGAATTTCCCTGTTGCAATGGAGAGATCGAATGACGGAATGGAGTGATGATCGCTCGCGTTTTACCCCTGTTTTTCGCCTTGGTCTTTCTCACCGCATTGAATGCAGCGGACAAAGAACGCCCGAATATCTTGTTCTGCATCATGGACGATGCGTCCTACATGCATATGAGCGCTTATGGGTGCGAATGGACGAATACGCCGGCTTTCGATCGCCTGGCGGAAGAGGGCATCCTTTTTCAAAACGCTTATACGCCGAATGCTAAATGCGCTCCGTCTCGTTCGAGCATTCTCACTGGGCGCAATTCCTGGCAACTGGAGGAAGCGGCGAATCATGTGGTGAAATTTCCTACGAAATTTAAAACCTTTCCTGAAGTCCTTCGAGATAATGGTTATCAGGCAGGTAAAACCGGTAAAGGTTGGGGCCCAGGGACAGCAGCTCATGTAGATGGATCGCCGCGTGAGCTGATAGCAAAACCGTATCAGAGCGAGCAACTTGAAAAGCGGCCTGCGGATGGGATGTCTGGTGAGGACTATGCGGGCAACTTCGATGTTTTTCTGAAAGAGATCGACGTGGACGAAGCTTGGTTCTTTTGGTATGGAGCCAAAGAGCCGCATCGACGTTATGAATACGGAAGTGGGCAGAAGTTGGGTGGCAAGAGCATCGATGACATTGACGAGGTTCCTGGCTTTTGGCCTGACAATGAAGTGGTTCGCAATGACATGCTCGATTATGGTTTGGAGATCGAGCATGCGGATCGCCATTTAGGGCGTATGATCGCATCGCTCGAAGAACGCGGTTTGTTGGAAAACACGCTGGTCGTGATGACTTCCGACAATGGTATGCCGTTTCCGCGCGGGAAGGCCCAGGAATACGAGTATTCGAATCACATGCCACTCGCCATGATGTGGCCAGCGGGGATTCGTAATCCGGGGCGCGTCGTTGAAGATATGGTTAGTTTTATCGATTTGGCGCCAACGGTTCTCGATGTAGCAGGTATTCGTTTTTCGGATTCGGGGATGTCGGATTCGCCGGGGAGGAGCCTGTCGGACATCTTCAATTCGAAGAAAGGCGGTCAAGTGAATCCGAAGCGAGACTACGTGATGATCGGGAAGGAGCGTCACGACTACAGTCGACCAGGCAATCAAGGGTTTCCTATTCGTGGAATCGTTGGCAAAGATTTTTTGTACCTTCATAATTACAAGATCGATCTCTGGCCTGCGGGCAACCCGGAGCTCGGGTATCTCGATGTAGACGGTTCGCCGACAAAAACGCAGATCTTGGAATTGTATCGTTCAGGCAAAGATGCTTCCTATTGGCAGCTTTCGTTTGGAAAACGAACGACGGACGAAGAGTTTTTCAATATAGCGAACGATCCGGAGTGCTTGAATAATTTGGCGAATGACGAGCGGTTGAGCGACTTGAAGCGTCAGATGAAAACCCGGATGGAGGACACTCTGAAAGAGCAGAAGGATCCGCGCATTCTTGGAAACGGAGACGTGTTTGATAATTATGGTTTCTCGCAAGAGCATGGATGGAATTTCTACGAGCGTTTCATGAAAGGAGAGTTTACTCCGAAAAAGACAGGCTGGGTGAATCCTTCCGACTACGAGCCAGCTCCGATTGAGTGAATGGAGTCCGGTGGACCGCTCCTACAAATTATTGGAGGCTACTCACTACCTTGGCGACCGTTTGGGGCCGTTTTCAACGGACGAGTTGACTTAGCCTGCTTTGGCGTTTGATTGCGGGTATGAGCAAGACGTTTATCGAAAAACGGGTAATCCAGGCTGGCAAGGAATTGTGTGAACGGCGTATCGGACAGAAGGGTACGATGATTACGGCGGATGATATCCGCGCTTTGAAAGTGAAAACGTTTCCGCCTATCATGCAGTCGGTTTACATTACGCTAGGCGTTCTCATATTCGTATTGGGATTGTGGGTGCAAATGACGCGAGGCAATATGGCGATTTCGATGGGTTTGGTTTTGGTTGGATTCTTGAATGTAGCGTTTGGTTTCAATGGTCGCCCACGAGCAATTTCGTCTATCGAGGGATTGGATTTGATGGCTTTGACGGCTGAGATCGTGAGCGCCTTCGTGGAGCAGCGGGGCGAGGAATCTAAGGGTCGCGACTAGAAATTCCTTTGCATGGGACGTGAATATTCTTAGAAGCTAGAAAGATTGGAGCGGAATTAGTTTAGGCAGAGCGCAGTTTATCCTTATGAAAGTAGTATCGATTGAAGTAGCGGAGGCCATTGAGAAAGAGATTTCCACATTCCTGAAGGATTGGGGCGGTGGTTATGTAATGCGTTTAACTCGCTTTATCGATTTAGGGGGCAAGCAAACTGAATTGTATTTGTACCCGCCGGAAGAAGGAGCTCCACCTTGGTGCACGATTAACGTGAAATCGGTTTTCAAAAGCGACCAAGGCGAATGTATGCTTTATTCGATTAACCTACCGGTTTCTGGCAAGCGCTTTGAAGATGTTTTGGTATCGCCTGAAATTTGGAAATTGCCGGCCTTGACTGATAAGATCCTAAAATTTTTGAAAACGGATCTTCTATTGAAGATCAACGAAGGTGGGGCCACTTTGGAAGGCGGAAGCAATGCTCTAGAATCGAGTGGGCCGTCGCCTCAAGGAGAACCGGAATTGCCTGAATCGACCGAGGAGGAAGATGAGCTTGAAGATCTCGATACTGAAGGAATTCTTGCGTCAGACGATGACGATGAGGGAGCAGGTTTCGATCCGATGGATATTATAGCTGCAGCTCAGGCGAATGCCGAGAAAGGCGATTCGGATGACGGTTTTGATCCGGAATCAGTCATTCGGGCTGCAAACGAGGAAACTTCCGAAGAAGATTCGGGAGCGACTGATTCGGGATTCAATCCTGACGACGTTATCAAGGATTGATTATCGTCGGCTTGTGTTTGGACGTAATCCTGACTGACTAGGCGGCGACCGAGGCGATGACTGATTCTAGTGCCTTTTCGGCGTATTCTTGAGCTTCTTCGAGGTGAGCGCCATTGAGCCCTAGTTGTTGGAGGTAGGTTTCGGCTGATTCCCAGTATTTTGATTCGCCTGGTAGGGCTTTGCCTAGATTCTCGGCGATCAATGCGGCCAGATTGAGCATCGCGGCGTCCTTTGACTGAATTGCAGCTTCTGGCGTATATTGGTTCTGGATCGCATCAATGGTATCGGCTGGAAAATTCCATGTAGAGAGGAGGAATCCAGCAGCTTGTGGATTATTGAGCCCAAAGTGTTCTTCTTCCCATTCGACTAGTCGGGAGTTGGCGTTCCCCGAGAAACTGATCGGTTTTTCTTGTTTGGTCACGCATGTGTTGATGACTAGTTTTCCAAATGAGCGGAGGAGGCCGAGCGTATAGGCTTCTTGTTCGTCCATGCCCAGTTTCTGTGCCAAGGTCTCCATGGCTAGTCCGCAGCAAAGGGCGTTTTCCCAAAGGAGCGAACCCTCGACACTGTAGGTGACGTTGCGGTGAGAAAAGACTTCCGAGACGGCAACCACGCCGACGAGTTTGAAAACGGCACGGAAACCAACTCTGTTGATCGCATCGTCGAGAGTGTCGATGGGAATACAATGACCGTATAGAGCACTATTGCTGAGGCGCAGCACTCGGGCGGTCAATGAAGCGTCGGTGTTGACCAGGTCGGTAATGTCATTGAGCCCAGTGAACGGGTCTCGGAGCAATTTACCGAGTTTTCCGAATACTTGTGGGGATGGCGGCAAGTCGTTTGCGGCAAGTTTAAGATCAGTAGGCGTTATAAGTATCATTGACTAGTTGAAAGTTGGTAGTTTCGGTTTGGATAATGAATCGGAGGAATGGGAGGCAACTCGACAGATCAATCGGCCTTTTAAAAGTATTTGATAGATGGTTTCAATTTTCAGAGTTTATATTCTCTCGTTTACAGGAACTGAAAGAAACGTCAGAGGTTTTGGGTATGCAGCAACTTCTTTGGATTGACCCGGTGGAAATAGGAACGGATTGGAATCGGAAATGAGCAGTTTCGGGAGGCTGTTTCGGTCTTTGTCGGCGATCAACGGCTGGAGTTTGGTTATTGTAGGAGGGCTTTCGCTGTTGGCGTCACTGGCGTTTGGGGCTTGGGCCGGGGCCGTGGTCTCGCTCGCTGCTGCATTTCATGGAATCGTTGAGCTTGTTCTGAGAAAACGGGCATTGATAGGAAATCAAGGCGATGCGGTACGGTGGATGGCGCTAAATCAGCTTGGATTGGCGGCTAGCCTCAGCGTGTATTTCGCCTACCAAGTCATGATTCTTGACGCTGATGCGCTGTCTTTAGCTCTGATGCAGCCGCCTTTGTCCGACCTGCTATCGCTTTATCCCGAGTCTAGGCGAAGTCAACTTGTGGATATGCTGCCGCTTTTAATCGCGGTGTTTTACGCTTTAGTGGCGGGAGTGTCGTGGGTCGTTTGCGGCGTTACAGCTATCTTCTATTGGAAACAGCGTTGATTGGTCGGGCTCGATTATTTCTGTCCCCTGATATCTGTTTTCCTGCAAATTGTAGGGCGGGTCGCTGAACCGCCAGCGGCCAGGCAGAGAGCGGCCGGGAATCCGAGCAGCGAGAACTCGACTACCAAACCGTCGACGTCAACTCCGTCCGGACCAGCGAATCCAGAAGTCTCGGCACCGAACGTATAGTTTTAGAGCAAATGAAAGCCTACGGCTTCGACGAAATCCTGCCTTGGCTCAACGCGCAGGGGTCTGCATAAGCAGATGACCTGTGATGGGTTCAACCGCCGGATGCGGAAAACCGCATGTCCGGTGGTGGGGAAGGCTTGCGGGGCGGAATCCCCGTGAGCCCATCCGATCCTTCTTTATGCCCTACACATTCAACAGCCAACGGGCTGCGTTCGGAATTCGATCGAGGATGTCTTGTTGGATGAATTTTTGTTGTGGCGTTTGTTGCGGTTCGTCTCTGCGGCAGAAGTAGCTGTGAATCGCTCGTCGGGGCTGTTCTGTCTGGTTTGTCGTTCCACCGTGCCAGACATGAGAATTGAATACGACGGCGGTGCCTGCAGGAGCTTCCAGTATGATTTCCTGGGGGTGGGATTGAAGCGGATCTTCCATTTCTTCATCAGGCATTTTTCCGCAGAGATGGGTTCCGGGGACCAGGCGCGTAGCCCCGTTGGCGACTGAGAAATCGTCCAGCAGCCAGATGGAGTTGCAAACCCGATACGCGCCGGGGCTCACAGCCTCGTGCCAGTCAACATGCAGTTTTTGCAGTCCTCGATTGGGTTTCGCGGCACGAAAATTCAAGGACGACAATTTAAATTCAGTTCCAAGAGTGTGACGCACTGTGGCTAACAGTTTTGGGTGCGTGTAGAGGGTGTCAAAGATGGACCCCTTGTTGGCTAGGTTGGCCAATCGATGAACCCCGGTTTCTTTGGGGTGGCGAATGTGCTTCGAATCGTATAGTTCGCTGCCGCCATTGTCGCCTTCTTGGTTAGTTAATTCATCAATACGTTCTCGTAGCGCGTTAAGCAGACCTGGCGAAAGCAACTGTCCAAGCGAGAGGTACCCATTTGTATCCATAAAATCCTTTTCCGATTGGGATAAAGGATGATCGCTAACGTTTAGTTCGTCTAGGGGGTGGGGCACTTAAATGATGAATGATGAATGATGAATTATGAAGAATGAAGGGGGGGGGAGGCTAGTAGGTTGCTCGGCCTCCGCTTAGGTCGAAGGTGTAGGCGGTGTTAAAACTGGCTTCGGGCGATACGATCCATGCGGCTGCCGAAGCGACTTCTTCGAGAGTGCAGAGGCGTTGCATGGGGATTTTGTTGGTCATGTACTTTACCTGATCCGGGAGCATGCTATCGGTCATGGCGGTTTTTACGACAGCTGGGGCCAGGGCGTTGACAGTGATACCGGTCTCGGCGTATTCCTTGCCGACTGATTTTACAAGTCCGATGACGCCAGCCTTGGATGCTGAGTAGGAGCACATGCCTGCATTGCCTTCTTTGCCTGCGATCGAGGCGATAAGGAGTATACGTCCGTAATTTTTGTCCTCCATCATGCGTAATGCATGTTTTAATATGAGGAAAGATCCGCGCAGGTTGACTGCGATAGTTTGATCGAACGCGTCGATATCGACGTCTGCTGCGCGTACCGAGGTCGGCCCAACGACTCCTGCGCAGTTTACAACGATGTCGATTTTTCCGAACTGGTTCTTCGTCGCCTTCATCGCGGATTCAATGTCCGGCTCTTTGGATACATCGACGCATTCAAATGAAGCGTGATAACCGTTGCTGGTGAATTCCTCAACGGCTTTGCGACAATCGTCTTCGACGCGATCGAAGATGACGATTCGCCCACCTTCGCTAGCGATGCGCATTCCAATGGCTTTTCCGAGGCCATTGGCACCCCCAGTTATTACGGCAACTTGATTTTCGAAACGAGCATTCACTCTATTTTGGTAAGGACAATTCGATGACGTATCAATAACGAATCGACTGTTGGTTTCGAAATGGAAGAAACGGGTGCAGAAATGCTTACGAATTTAAGGGTCGAGATCACGGATTCGCTGAGCGTGGCTGGCATTTCGGGCCGATTACCCAAACGGATGGTTTTGATCTGTCGCGGTCCATTGCCACTCGCCGTTACTTATACATTTAGAAAGCGATCCGTTCCAATTGAAAAATCTGGCCGGAGCTAAAGCAACTGAAGCGATTGAGACGAAACTCAGCATTGAAATGGACAAATGGATGATTCGCGAAAGTGATTTCCTTCCTTTACCCAGTCATGTTCAGCACCATGAGAACCGGTAGGGCGAGACCGTCCCGGTCCGCCGCGTATGAGAAAAATTCCTTAGAGACTGTTAAATAAGTCGGGGATTGCTTCGCTGCCTAATTGTAGGAGGCGGGTTTACCCCGCGATTATGCGTGCCTATAAAATAAAAATGAAAAATCGCGGGATAAACCCACCTCCTACACTGACTTATTGGACACTCTCTTAGAAAATGTACGATAAGTATGAATCAGACCCACAAAGCGGGTTATCCTGTGGGGCTATTGTAGGTCGTTTCGCTGAGGCGACAGCTCTTCGTACGCTGAAGGCTATATCCAGCTGCACCAAAGCTTCGACAGGTAGACTGCCCTGCATCGGCAGTCCCTTATAAGATTTCCTTTAGAAGCTTCTTGTCGAACGTTTTCAACTCAAGAGCTTCGGATCGAGCGGTCTCAACAATCAAATAATCGGCAAAGTCCGCTTTCCCTTTTCGGTACTTCTTGATGATTGCGCGTAAGCGAACCGGATCATCAAAGCTGAATGCAGAGTCCTCCAATAATTCTTCAATGATTTGGACCCATGCTTTCCGATCAAATCCATAGACGGCTTGGAGAACCCATGAAGTTTCCAGCATGACTAGATCGAGAATCCTTATCGCTCGTTCTCCTTGGGCCTCACTTGCCAATACGGAAGCAACTATGCTGCATTGTTCTTCATCATCCTGGACGATGTGGCGAACTAGGTAATTCGTATCGAACGCGATCATTTTTCCGGATGAAGAGATCCGTGCTTGCGGATAATAGCTTGCCGGATTCCTTCATCCATTTCTTCAGAGGTGACGGCTTTCTGTTTCCTTTTGAGGAACTGCCTGCCGCAGCCCGCAGAAGATCCCGGGGCCCGCTTTTTCCGCACTGAAATCTGGTCTGGCTTGTCCATCGTAAATTCCAGCCGGTCACCGCTCCGTATGGCAAGTTTTGTCCGAAGCTGTTTCGGGAGAGTTACTTGCCCCTTGGAGGTGACTTTTGCCTGTAAAGTCGTCATTCCTTACAAATCGCACAATTTTGTAGAAACTCAACTCAAATCGTATTGTTGTATTTTCAAAGCTACCCTCATTCCCGCGACCTCCTTCGCCCTGTCGTTTGCGAGTTTGGGCCGCCTGCTGGGGGGACAAGCCTGCTCATCGACTGACGGGTCAGCGACCCATCCTACAGAATGAATGTAGGTCGTCTCGCTGAGGCGACAGCTCCTTCAATATCCTCTGACGGGTCAGCGACCCATCCTACAATCGATTTGCTGGGCAAAAAAATCTTTTTCAAAATTCCTTTAGTAAGGTTTTCTTCGTTAGAACGTCTTAATCACTGAGAGGGTCTCTCTCGTATGATTAGAAATGAAGGAAATTTCGGAATTAGGTGTGGGTCGTCGTCGGTTTCTGCGCTTGGGGAAGGCCGTGTCGGTTGTGGTTTTGCTTTGTCGCGGGTTGTTTGGTGTCGAGGAAAAGCCGGAACGCCGCTACTTCAATGTCCCCGAAGGCAAGGCGATCAATACTCTCAAATTGGCCGTCAAGCAGGCAAAGGTGGAGATTATCATGTCGGCTGAGGTGGTGAAGAATGTTCGTACGCGAAAGATCAAAGGGCCGTTCACTCCTATCGAGGCCTTCAATCAGATGCTGCGAGATACGCAGTTGTCGGTTTTGCAGCACGAGGATTCCGGAGTATTCACGATCAAGAAAATCGGTGAGAAGCGTAGCAGCTTTCCCACTCAGAGTGACACGCGAAAGGCTTCAAGCGCTTCGATCGACTAATTAACTTTGATATTTCGACTATTCTAATACAAACTACTCTAAACATGCCCCCCGAATTTTCAGAACAAGCCCATTGGTATGCGGAACATATCGAACCCCACGAGCCGCTCATCCGTCACTGGTTGAAAAGCCGCTACGGCACGCAGTGCGATGTAGACGATGTGATCCAGGATTCACTGTTGAAAATCTTCAAAGCTCGTAAGAAGGCCGAATTGAAGTCGCCAAAAGCATTTTTCTTCGCAGTGGCTCGGAATGTAGCAGTGGACAGCATGCGCAAATCGAAAGTGGCGATCATGGATTCGATTTTGGATGAGGAAGCGTTGGGAATTTTAGACGAAGGGGAAAGCGTGGACGAGATCGTGGCTCGCAATCACGAACTGGAAATTCTAACCCAAGCGATTCAGACACTGCCCGAGCGATGCCGTCGGGTCTTCACATTGAGCAAGGTGTATGGAATGACTTACAACGCGATCGCCCAAGATATGGGGATTTCATTCAATACAGTGTCCGCCCAGATCGCTATCGGGCTTTCGAAGTGCACAACTTACATGCGGCGGCATGGCAGGGATTAAGGAGATGGAAATGATGAAGATGTATTTGAGAACAAAAGATAGTGATATTGGCGAAAAGGAATTGCAGGTAGGGATGGATCGCCGAGCCGTCCGCAATCGTGATATAATGCCTAGTCCAATGCGGCTCGCTCGGCGATCGAGCCCTACCCATTTACCTAGAAAGATTTCAAGATGAACGATAACGAAATAGAATTTCCGGAAGAGAGCCGCATCGATCGCGAGGCGGCGGAATGGGTCGCTAAGCGGGTCAGGGGTTTTACGCCAAAAGAGCAAGACGCGTTCTTCGATTGGTTTGCTTCCGATCCTCGTAATAGTGAATTTTATGGTGAGCACATCAAGACCTGGAAACGTCTCGATCAGCTTGCCCAGTGGAGGCCTGAGCATAGCGAACGACCGAATCAGGACCTCTTGAAATATCATATGTCTCGCGGGCAATGGGCATGGATAAGCGGCATTGCGGCAGCGTTCGTCTTGTTGGGTAGTCTCTGGTTTGCTTTGGATCTGAATCCGTCGAATAGACTCGAATATTTTTCTGGAAATCTAGTCGCCAACGAATACGAGAGCCATGTCTTGCCCGATGGATCAATCGTCGAGATGAATCGTGGAGCGGCTCTCAAGGTCGACTATACTCCCGAGATGCGTCGGGTGGAACTCGTCTCTAGCGAGGCTCATTTCGACGTAGCAAAAAATCCTGATAGGCCTTTTATTGTTCATGCCCGTGGAATTGATTTTAGAGCTGTGGGTACTGCATTTAATGTGCGGCTTAACGAGGATTCGGTAGAATTGCTCGTAACGGAAGGACACGTGCAATTGATCGCGCCGGATCCTATCGCAGATCAAGGCTCGCCCGAACTATCGCATTATACGCGCGATGTCATCGCGGGACAGAGGACCGTCACTTCGTTGGTCAAGCACGTGCCTATATCGGAGGTGGTTGAAGTCTCTACGGTCGAAGTAGGTGAGCTACTGGCTTGGAAACCGAAAATGCTAGAGTTTAACGAAGTTCCTTTGTCGGAAGTTGTCGAAGCGTTTAATCTTCTTAATACGGTCCAGTTGGAAATCGTCGATTCCGAATTAGCCAAGGAACCAATCGTCGCTTCGTTTCACACCGCTAATGTCGATCATTTCGTGGAATTGCTTGAGTGGACACTCGATGTGCGCTCCGAACAGATCAGCGACGAAAGGGTAGTGCTTCGCCGGCCGTAATTATTTTTTCGCTATGATCTTACAGTGTATAACGAGGAGAGTGATTTTTAAAGAGTGTGCAATAAATCGAATATAGCTGCATTAACTAATCGTAGGAGCGGGTTTACCCTGCGATTATTCGAACAGTATTAGGAATCGGAAGAAAAATCGCGGGGTAAACCCGCTCCTACATTCATTGATCAAGCTACCTCTTAGAAAAGTATTTTCAAAGAAATTTAATTTTCCTTTAATAACCTTTAACTTGTCAAACCGTCTTAGACCGAGAAGGAAGCGTTCTAATGACAAATCAACTACGAAACCATGTTATTTTTGACTCATTGTCGAAGCGTCATGGGATTCGTGTGTCTTTGTTCATCGATCGTATTCTTCGACTGTCATCAAGTTTCCGCTACGGCGGAAGCGGAGATCAGACGATTCGATGTGCTCGAGGGCAAGGCTACCAAAACCCTCAAGCAAGCCGCGAAGCAAGCCGAGATAGAATTCATTTTCTCGGCTTCTGCTGTTCGCGGTGTAAGGACTCGACCAATACAAGGAGAGTTCATCCCGTTCGAAGCGTTCAATCTCATGTTAGCAGGTACCTCGCTCGCCGTATTTCAACATGAGAAATCTGGCGTGTATACAATAATGAAAGCCGCAACCGCAGAAAATGCGAACGGCGATTCAAATCCTATAAGTACTACACACATGAACGAAAACAAAAAAACTATCGGCAGCCTGTTTAAAGGGCTGCTTGCGGTCGCGGTTGCGATCTCTCCAAACCTCTCTGCTCAAGAAGATGAAGTCTTCGAGCTGAGTCCGTTCTCCATTGATGCGTCGGATAATCAAGGCTACGCCGCCACTTCGACTTTGGCAGGTACCCGCTTAAACACAAATTTGAGGGACATCGCGGCTTCAATAAGCGTTGTTACGAAGGATTTTCTGGAGGATAGCGCGTCTACGGATTTGAAGGAACTGCTAATTTACACGCCCAGTACCGAGGTCATTGGGCCTTTGGGGAATCTTGCAAACGAAGGCGGACGAAGTGGTGAAAACACGGTTACTGAAATTTTCGATACACTCAGTCCGACTACGCGTGTTCGCGGTTTAGCGTCTGCGACGCTTACGAGAAATTTGTACGAAAGCAATCTCCCTATGGATTCCTACAATGTGGATCGCGTGACTATGAATCGCGGAGCGAATTCCATATTGTTCGGAGTGGGAAGTCCCGCAGGCATCATCGACACCACTAACATCGCACCGGTTTTCAGGGACGCTACTGAGCTAACGGCTCGAGGGGGTTCCTATGGCTCGTACCGAGGTACCTTCGATTTGGAAAGAGTTCTCATTGAGGACAAACTGTCTGTTCGGATAGCAGGGCTGATGGAAGACACTAAATATCAACAGAGACCTGCGTTCGAGAAAGACAAGCGCTTGTTCGCTACCCTGAGTTGGAGACCGACCGATACCCTTTCTATCAATGTGAACACGGAGCAGGGAGATATCGATTCGAATCTGCCACGACAATTTCCCTTGGTGAACATGGTTGGCATATGGTTTGATCCCCTTGCCCGTCCGGACGGCTTAGTTCAGCCGACGCACAATGCTCTCACTACAAAAGGAAACGGCCCGCTCTCAAGGTCCTATAATGGGCCGAACTCTGCTATCTTTGTGCCTCAGGTCGTTTGGGCAGAACTAGGTTCGGCCAAAGTCAATACATCATTATTTAATGGTTCCGCGGGTATGCTGAACATAAAACAGCCTTTCTGGCACAAGCCAGGGAGCCCTAACGCGGACGCGGACTGGTGGGCGTCTATTCGCGGATCAGGTCGTAATCAAGAAGTTTGGAACGGCGGCGTAAACTCCGAAATCTCGGGTGAATTCACTAATAACCAAATTACGGATACGTCTATAATCGATTTTAGGAATCATTTGATCGATGGAGATACGAAAGGCGAATCTTTAAAGTTCGATACATACAATGTCTCGATAGAAAAATTGTTTTGGGAAAATAACATCGGGATCGAATTGTCCTACGACAAACAAACCAATTCGGCTCAGAACCATAGACTGCTCTCTGGCGGCCGTTCGGAGGCACTTCAGATCGATCCAACGGAAATACTGCCAGATGGCTCTGTGAATCCTAACTTGGGTCGTCCCTTAGTCGGATTTAACAATGGTTCTTGGAGTGAAGCAGATAATGACAGCAATGTCTTTCGCACTACTGCCTTCATAAAACTTAATGCTTCCGAGCGAACGGATGGGCTTATCAGCAAGCTCGTTGGCAACCATACGATCACCGGGCTTTTCGAAACGAGAGATGCGAGCAGTTATAATCGCAGAGGCAATCAATACATTTGGGGAAACGACTATGCTAATTTTGGTACACGAGACGACGGATCCTTCGTGAATGCCAGGCTGCCTCGCGTGAACGGGCACCGTAATTTTGGTGGAGTTGTCTATCTGGGCGATTCTCTCTTCGGCGCGTCAACTCCAGTCGGCGCCAATCTTCAGGCGAGTATTCCCTCGCTCGAAGTAGAGGATTCCTACACCGTCACGGTGCTCAACCCTAAAACCGACGCCTGGGAAAATAGAAGTTTTTCAGTTGAGAAAAATGCTACGGTTGCCGGTTCCAAGAGTCGTTTGGAACGCGATTCCGAAGCTCTGGTTGTTAGTAGCCGTTTCTGGGATGATCATATTGTCGCGACCTATGGCTGGCGTAAGGATAGCCTCAATTCTTTTGCGG
The DNA here is from genome assembly GCA_028822375.1 of Opitutaceae bacterium. Taxonomy (GTDB): domain Bacteria; phylum Verrucomicrobiota; class Verrucomicrobiia; order Opitutales; family Opitutaceae; genus Pelagisphaera. The sequence goes on from JAPKDW010000029.1 coordinate 13,159, forward strand.
AAAACGCGCCGATTACATCTCCCGGTAGATACGCCATACTTGACGACCCTGGTTTCCAAGTTCTGGATACGTCAAGTGGGTCGGAAGACAGCGATACGACCTTTTCATGGGGTGTAGTTGGACATGCTCCTAAGGCCTGGGTCGAAAATCTACCGGTTAGTTCGCTCAGCGTGCGTTACTCGACTGCGGAAAATCGAGTCGCCAGCGCCACTGTTCGCCACGACCTTTTTGGTCGCGAATTGGCCTCTCCTCGAGGTGAAACGGAGGAGCATGGAATTTCGTTTGGATTATTCGAAGACCGGGTTTTCGTTACGGCGACCTGGTATGAAACCGTTCAGTCTTTGAGAACGGAAACCCGCTTATCCGCTCTCAATGGGTTGCTCCCATTCGTGCTCAATCGAGTCGGGGAAAATGCTCGTGCGGTTATCGATGAAAACTTCTACGAGCAGGATGATATCGAAAACTTGGCAAACTATCCTGCCGAGCCAGCAGAGATCATACAGGCTTGGGATATTCGGGACGATGGAACTGGAACCGGCGCCTTGATCTGGGACAGACCATCCGGTCTGGCAACCACCAGCGATGGGGTCTCAGAAGGATTCGAACTCGAGGCGGTTGGAAGCATTAATTCTAATTGGACTATTTCCTTGAATGCGAGTAAGACAAAGGTATCGAATAGCAATTCGGCTCCCGAATATCAAGAATACCTCTATGGCGATAGCAATCGAGCCGCCCTATGGGACCAGAATCAATTCGGCAAATATCCTTCCGCGTTAGGTAATGCTTTCAGTTTTGGTGAGCGGATCGATCTCATTTACCTAAGTCCTCTCAACCTGGCGAGACAGCAGGATGGCGCTGGATCGATCGACCAAATTCGCGAATGGCGGTTTAATATGTTTACCAACTACCGGTTCGAATCGGATAGTAAGCTGAAAGGCTTCACGGTCGGTGGCGGCGCTCGCTGGCAGGATGAAGTGGCCATCGGCCATCCTCAAATCTTCGACAGCGAGCTAGATGCGTTTAAGCCCGATATCACCAACCCGCACTTTGGCCCGAGCGAATTCAATATGGATGGTTTTGTTCGGTATAAAAAGCGCATTCGGGACGACAGGATCGATATGACATTGACCTTACATGTACGGAACCTGCTGGATGATGATGATTTGATTCCCGTTGCTGCGAATCCGAATGAAGCCTCCATGGGACTCGTCGCCGTTTGGCGGATACCGACTGAGCGAACTTTTTCGCTGACCGCGAAGTTTAATTTCTAATAGTTTGTTAGAGTAGTTTGTTTGAGCCAGCTCTGTCCATGCGTGGGTAGAGCTGGTTTTTTTTGGTTTTGGGATGGGGTTGTCGCCTCAGCGAGACGACCTACATCGCAAATCTTGTAGGATGGGTCGCTGACCCGTCAACCTACACACGATTGTCGCCTCAGCGAGACGACCTACATTCCAAATTTTGTAGGATGGGTCGCTGACCCGTCAACCTACACACGATTGTAGCCTCAGCGAGACGACCTACAAAATCGAACTATTCAGAATTTACCGTATTGGGTTTAAATTGTAGTGTTTATTCCGACTTATTTAACAGTCTCTGAGAGAGAATAGGACGGTGTGAGGTTGATCATTTTAAGGGGCGGCCGAAATTTTTTAGTGGATTCTCTTGCTTGATGTGTTCAGTGTGGTAGTGATTTTTTCACTTAGTTTTAGCCCCATGCCCCATAGGATTTAGAACAAGCTCGCTGGGAAATCACGATGAATACAGCGAACCCGAAAAACCTACATCTATGAAAAAATCAGGAAAACTCAGAGCGCTTCTTGCTCTCGCGTTGGCTCCACTCGCCACCGCCCAAGACGACGAAGCGTTTACGCTCAGTCCGTTTACCGTTGAGGCCACTCAAGGCTACACGGCTACTAGCACAATATCCGGTACGGGATTGAATACCCCTCTGGCGAATGTGCCCATGTCCATCAATGTAATCACTTCGGATTTCCTGGACGACAGCAACATCGGCGACTTCGAAAGGGCGCTCGACTATAATTCGTCGATCACTCAAACGACCCGCCAAGGAGGCAATAACGCCCGTCCGTCCACCTTTTCAATCCGCGGTTTCCGCAACCGGAACAATTTGATCGACGGAGTCTCGGCAGGCACTTTTTTCCCGAGTCAAATGATCGATCGCATTGAAGTGGTAAAGGGACCGAACACCTTATATGGCCAGTCGGACCCGGGCGGACTGATCAATGTAATCACTAAAACCCCTCAAGCCCAAGAAGGGGGTCGTGTTACCTTCAAAGCAGGAGAGCATGGTTGGATTCAAGGTCAAGCGGATGTAACCGTCCGAGCTATGGACGACAAGCTCGGCCTCCGTATCCTGACGGATTACAAGGAGCTCGACGGGTGGTACGCTTTAGATGGCTCAACGTCTAAGTTTCTTGGAATGTCGGGCGACTACGACCTAACGGAAAACTCGGATTTCACCTTCCTTGTTTCAGGAAACGAAATTCAGCAGATTCCCACGCAACGCTCTACGTTTGGATTTGAAGAACGGATGACCGATTTGAATGGAGACGGTGATTTCGACGATACTGTGCGACAAATTAAAGAGGCGAGAGCGCGGTACAACAACTCGTTCGTGCCGAAGAATTTTACGACCATGACCCAGGACAACTTCCATAATCTCGAGCAGGACTACCTAAGCTTAGGGTACCGTCTAAATGCGAACGAGAACAATACGCTGCAATACAAGTACAACTTTTACGAAACTGACTCTGAGGTTAATTTCCGCGCGTTTAACACGTTCCGAGCTTCGGATGGAAGATCCGATGCGAACTACTCTACCCAAAGAAGCAGAGCTCGCGACGAAGTTCATACGCTTAACGATATTATCCGATTCAATACAGGGGAGGCGAAGCATCAATTACTTCTTGGATACCGCAAGTCGGAAAGTACCTCCTATAGCGGTGGTACATGGAGGCTTAGGGCTACCCGGGCTAACGAAGCGGCTATTCTAGATGACCTCGAAGCGCAGACGGGCAAGACTCTGCGGCGCTTTCTGTTTAAGGACGAAGTCCTGGCTGGAGCGCGAGTCTGGGAGGACCGTAGTCTAAGCCAAGCGGTACTCAGGGCAAACGGCATACGCACGAATAATATAGATAGAAGTTTCCAAGATGTGGATACGATATACGCTACCGATAATATCTATTTGATGGAGGATCGCCTCAATATTCTGTTGGGAGTGCGAAATGTTGATATTCAGCAACACACCATCGCTCTGGGAGGGGCTCCGCGAGGTTCGACTGTCGATGTAAGCGATACCAGCTTTCAGTTCGGAGCAGTCTACCGGATTAATCCAACCGTTAGCGCTTTCGTGAATATAGCGGATGCCTTTGAACCCAATACCGCTACAAACCCGGATACCGGCGATTTCTTCACGCCGCAGATGAGCGACGCGATTGAAGTGGGGGTCAAATTCGTTGATCTGTATGATGGGCGGCTTAGTGGCTCGGTAGCGCTCTTCAATATACAGAAAGCTAATGTGGTGCGAAACGACTTTAATCCGGTGACCTTTACGACGGACCAGGCGATTACCAGTGATGAAAGCGAGGGTATTGAACTCGAGCTGTTTGCCAACCCGATAGACAATTGGGATATGACCTTCGCATATAGTTTAATCGACGGCAGAGTCGTTGGCGCGATTTCGCCGGAACTGGAAGGACTTCGATTGGAAGGCGCCACGCCACATCGCTTGACGTTCTTCAATAGCTATACGATCAGCGAAGGATCTATGGAGGGGCTTCGCTTTGGCGGCGGAATCGTCTGGGCGAAAGGCCCCATTCAACAATTCGGAACTCCCAAAAATGCGCTCGTAGCCGAAGACGGCTATACCACCGTTGATTTATTCGCTCGCTATCCGACGGAGATTGGCGGTCGGCAAGTGACGTTTGGCGTGAATATCGACAATGCGAACAACGCGTTTTTCGCTCGGTCCCGTGGAGCATTTAGCTCTCCTCGAACGGTGCTGTTTTCCGTCTCAACCGATTTGTAGTTACTGTCATATTGGTAGTTTGACTAGGCCCTCCTCGCGGTACCCGCGGGGAGGGCTATCTATTTGGATCGATGAATTGTGTTCGTACGAGAAAATGTGAACACGGTAGGGCATGGACCTCCGGGCTAGTCGTGGAAGAAGGTTAAAACAACGCGGCACGTAGTTCGACGGAGCTAAACATCCTGAGCCGATCGATGGACCAGGATTTCGTTGCCCTCTATATCAATATCTATTCAGATTCCGATGAAACTTCTAATCTCCCAAACGATGAACACCAAATCCATTATTCTCTCCTCAATCTCAACTCTTGTCTTCCTGGTCGGAGCGACAGAGCTCCTCGCTCAGCCAAACTCGAATCGGCCCTCTGTGGTGAGCGGGTCGAAACCAAACATCATTCTGATGATGGCAGACGACCTTGGATGGGGAGACACGGGTTATAATGGACACCCTTTTCTAAATACGCCGAATTTGGACAAAATGAGTGCCGAGGGAGTAACCTTCAATCGGTTCTACTCGGCGGCAGCGATGTGTTCTCCCACTCGCGGTAGCGTCTACACCGGCCGGAATCCGTACCGATTCGGTATCACCTACGCCATGAAAGGAAGGCTCGAAGACACCGAGATTCCCGTAACATCCGTGGTCAAGGAAGCGGGCTATACAACCGGGCATTTCGGGAAGTGGCACTTGGGGACCTTGTCCCGCATAAAGGGCGACCAGTCGCGCTGGGGATCTTTTGAGGAGGATCCTGTTCGCTACTATTGTCCCCCCTGGGAGCGGGACGTGGACGTCAGCTTTGTTACAGAATCGAAAGTCCCGACCTGGGACCCACTCCTCCACCCTGACCCCATCAAAGGCGACGAGGTCAGCGATGCGACCTTCGTTGGAGCCAGGGGCAGTTCATACGGAAACGACTACTTCACCGGGGAAGGACAAACGGAGACAGAGAACATGGACGGGGACGATTCTCGGGTAATCATGGACAGAGCCATCCCATTCATCCAAAATGCAGTCAAAGAAGAGACCCCTTTTTTCACGGTCATTTGGTTTCACACTCCGCACTCGCCTGTGGTAGGGGGAGATGAATACAGAGCCATGTACAAGGACCACCCTGAGCCTGCCCAACACTACTACGCGTGTGTGACTGCAATGGACGAACAGATCGGTAGGCTACGGTCGGAACTTTCAAATCTCGGAGTGGCGGATAACACAATGCTATGGTTTTGTTCCGATAATGGTCCTGCCCGGCAAGGATCCCCAAGGCATGTAGGATCGCCCGGTCATCTTTCAGGTTACAAACTATCCATTCAAGAAGGCGGTATCCGGGTCCCCGGTCTGTTAGTTTGGCCAGACCAGATTAAACAGCCAATCACAATTTCAGAGCCCTGTGTGACATCCGACTATTTCCCGACAATACTGAGCAGTCTCGGTATCGATCTGCCAAACGACCGTCCGTATGACGGGATTAACTTGTGGCCACTCATTCAAGGACAATCCAAAGAGCGGACAAAGCCCATTGGTTTTCTAAATAAAGAGGCCACTGAAGCGGTCTGGATGGGAACACGTTACAAATTGCTTTCAACGCCTGAAGGCGATCAGCTTTTCGACATCGTCAATGATCCAGCTGAAAAGGGTGATCTATCCGTTGATTTACCCTCTATAACTCAAACTATGAAATTCGAACTCAATCAGTGGAAGGCAGGTGTGTTGGCTGACTTGAATTCGATTCCATGAGAGAAAAGAAATTTCCATGCTCCGGCCTGCGACGGAATTCTCCTGCCAATCGGGTGGCGTCCTTGGTCTGCTCTCGAAAATGTTCTAAGAACTCCTAAGGATGTATGAATAGAAATAGGGACATAAATATAAATAGGGACAGGCTAATTATTTAAAATGGCCTTTGACTGCGCATTTGAGTGATTTAGCTTCGGTTCCGGTGAGGCAGACGCGGATCAAGATAGAGGGAGAGAGCTCGGTTTATCATTGTTAGTTTTTCTGCCCAAGGGCACCCGATAAACTAACCCTCCACTGCGTTTCGGGCACTGCGGCTAAAGCCTTGCGCCATCTACGCACGGACGTGCTTTGTGTATGACCAAAATCGTTGGCGGGGACTTTTTTCTGGAGGGGGAGAGGGAGAAAGAGGTGCTTCGCAAGCAGATCACAGGATTGCGGATGACTGATTAAGGATTACGAATTGATCAATTTTTGAATACGTAATTCTTCTTTCTCTGTCCACCATCAATCACTTTACGTGATTGCGTAGGTATTTCATGAATCCGCCGATTTCTTTCCCCAAGGATTTCATTTGATTTGCAAGGTCTAGTCGTTGCGATTCTTCGATGTATCCAATATCGCGCGCGATAGTTATTTGAGATCGTGCTTCGCCCAATGATCCTTTGGCGATATTGAGGAAGTTCGCGAACGCTTTTTTTGATGTTCGTTCGAACCCTTCGGCGATATTACTCATTACAGATACGGCAGATCGTTGAAGTTGGTCTCGCAGACCAAAGTCCTTTGCGAATTTTCCCTCGCATGTAAGTTCATAGACTTGCTTAGCGATGGAGCGAGATTGCTGCCAAATTGGCATTTCTTCGAATATAGTGTAGGTTGCCATGGTTGGATTACGGATTGAGGATTTGTGTGTACGGATAGTTAATCCGGAATCCTTCATTCGCAATTCGAAATACCAATCTTCATGATGGGCTCTCGCAGTTCCTGGGGGCGAGCGATGGAACGGTATCGCGTGATAGTGTTTGGAAAGGGCTATGTCCGAGATGCTGCGAAACGGAATTCGGGCGTCGATGCTGAGAAGACTCGGGGAATTCTGAATACGGGCGGGCACGTTTCGCGGAACGAAGCGCTGCGGTGTAGGGTGCGCTATTTTTCCGATGGGGCGGTGCTTGGCTCGAGGGAGTTCGTCCAGGGGTACTTCGAGAGCCATAGGGATCGCTTTGGAGCGAAGCGCCGAGACGGTCCCCGCAAGATGCGAGGTTCGGATTGGGAAGGGCTCATGTGCATCCGCGATCTGAGGCGGGACGTTTTTGGGTAGATAGAATCTCGTAAGCCCATTGAAGGAACGTTGGGATGAATTAGGTATTCGCGTATGGTGCTCCGGAAATTTCAAATCGATTCAGGAGGCCTCGATCCACCTTTTTAGACGCGAGGAAGGTGGAGCGAGACGTCTCGGCTCGCGCTTTCAATTGGACGATTCACTTGCTTGCGATTCGTGTTGGTGTTGAATTACAACTTTTCCGCGCGATGAATAGAATCATCGCTCGTGACTTTGCGTGAGCAAGGTTGTCTACAGACTAAAAGATTCCCCCGCCATGAAATCCGAACCTCTCACCGAAGGATCGATCCCGAACCATATCCGCAATATAGCGTTGCCGATGAGTATCGGGTTTTTTTTCAATACCATGTACAACGTGGTCGACTCATTTTATGCGGGTCGGGTTTCGACTTCGGCATTGGCTGCTTTGGCCCTTTCGTTTCCGGTCTTTTTTATCATCATTGCTACTTCTGAAGGGATCGCGCGGGGATCATCGGCTCTAATTGCGAATGCCATCGGGGCGAAGGATGAGGAAAAGGAGAGGCTGCTTTCGAGTCAGGTTTTTTCGCTAGGTTTGATTTGCTCGCTGGCTCTGACCGTGATCGGCCTCAATGCGGCGCCTCCTTTGTTCCGAATCCTGGGTGCTGAGGGGGATTACTTTGAGATAGCGATGAATTACATTTCGCCGTTGTTTATCGGGGCGGTGTTTTTTCTCCTCAGCAGTATGAGCAATGCGATTCTGCTCGCGCACGGAGACAGCAAAACTTTCGGGAAGGTGCTGATCGCTGGATTTCTGCTCAATCTGATTCTCGATCCCTGGTTTTTATATGGTGGGTTTGGGCTCCCCGCAATGGGCGTGGCGGGCATTGCCTGGGCCACGGTTTTGATTCAGGCGATTGGTGGACTGTTTCTGTTTTCCGTAGTGCTGAGGCGGGGTTATGTCGATATTGTAGTCGCTTTTAGGAAGCTGCCAAAACTTGAAATCTATGGCGAAATACTAAAGCAAGGGGTTCCCACAAGCTTCAATATGATGTCAATAGCTCTGGGCTTTTTTGTAACAACCTATTACCTGAAATTCTATGGCGAGGTGTCAGTGGCGGCTTTTGGGGTTGGTACTCGGATCGAGCAAATTGCGCTTCTCCCCGCGATCGGGCTGGGGGCAGCGATCGTTTCCATCGTAGGACAGAACAATGGCGCGGGCAGAATGGATCGAGTCTCTGATTGTATGAAGCTGTGCGTGAAATATGGTCTGATGCTTATTCTGGTCGCTTCAGTGTTGGTCTTTGTGTTCGCAACTCAGTTGGTACGAGTCTTCACCAGTGATGAGGAAGTTATCAAGGCTGGAACCAATTACGTGCGGATCATGGCATTTATCCAGTGGGCCTACGTGATGGGATTTATCCACACCGGATTTCTTCAAGCGATCAAAAGGCCGATGTATGGTTTCTTTGAGGCGGTTGTCCGCAAGATCGTGTTGCCACTCGGTGTTTTTTACGTCGCGGTAACGGTACTGGAAAGTAGCTTGAATGGTTTTTGGTTCAGCATGGTGGCGATCAATATCGCAATGACAATTGTTACGATTGCTTACGCTCAAATGGTACTGAAAAAGATGACTGAGTAGTCTGTTGCCTTCGCATACCATGGTCTCCAGTTGGAAAGTGTGGGCGTCATCGCATGAGACCACGGTTTCAAAACGAGTAAGCCGGAATCGGCAAACGAATCTTGCTTCGCAAGCTCTGGAAATTAGAACCTTAGATTATGAAAGTCCACCCCGTGCTTCTTACCCTTTCGCTACTAGCGTCGATCGCCGCCCATGCCCAACCTTACTTTGGCAACGGAATCAAGATCGGTGAAACAACGGTCGATTCGACGATTGTTTGGCTAAGGTTGACGGAGCATGTCCAGCCCAAGTGGGACGGCTTGAAATGGCTCGGCGTAGAGGATCGCGATTTCGACGTCGGTGAACTAGGAGAAAAGCAATTCCCGGAAGGAGCAACGATTCCGGATATGGAGGGAAGTTTGTCGGGGTTAAAGGGCAGCGTCAGGCTGAGTTGGTGGCCAGAGAATCGAGCAGAGGCCAAAGAGCAGACTGGTTGGCTGGCAGTTGACCCGAACCGCGACTTTACGCGGCAGGTCATTCTCGAGGATCTGAATTCGAATCAACGCTACGAATTGCTAGTGGAAAGCCAATCAGCAGGCGGTGATCCGGGCCAAACGCTTTCCGGTTCGTTTCAAACCGCGTTAGGCTCTGGCAAGAGCGAGCCCTTTCGCTTCGCGGTTTCGACCTGTCAAAGCTGGATAACTCGGGACAAGGGTACGGCCGGGCTGCAAATTTATGACCACATGCGGGATCTTGATCCTGCATTCTTCGTTCATCTCGGCGACATCGTCTACTACGACAAACGAAGCGCAGGAGGGGACGTCGATGCTCGCACCCCTGAGTTGGCCCGTTTTCACTGGAACCGTTGGTATGGCTGCTCGGACGTAGTGGATTTTCACAGACGCATACCGAGCTTTTTTATTAAGGACGATCATGACACGGTCACCAACGACAGCGCTCCTGGTATGCGAGTAGGGGATCTTACGTGGGATAAGGGTCTCTCTATCTTCCGCGAGCAAGCGCCTATGGGCGAGCGAACCTATCGCAGCCGGCGTTGGAGCAAGGATCTACAGTTCTGGATCATGGAGGGTCGCGACTTCCGCAGTCCCAACAAGATGTCCGATAGTGAGGAGAAAAGCATTTGGGGAGCGGAGCAAAAGGCGTGGTTTAAGGAAACGGTACTCGCCTCGGATGCGCCTTTCAAAATCCTATTCTCACCCACACCAGTTGTCGGGCCCGACAGAGCGAACAAGCGCGATAACCACTCAAATAAAAATTGGTCTTACGAAGGGGACGAAATCCGAAAGTTCTGCGCTGAAAATAACGTCATTGTAATCTGCGGCGACCGGCACTGGCAGTATCACAGTATCGATGACAAAACCGGCGTTCATGAATTCTCCTCTGGCGCGACCTCAAAAGCGCACGCCGGAGGTTTCAGCTTGGACCTGAGAACGGACGAGCATCAGTACCTCGCAATTATCGGAGGATTTCTAAGTGGTGAAATCGATAACGGCCAACTGACCTTAAGGCATCACCGTGTCGATGGCAGTGTCGCCTATGAGTACTCCTATTCGGATAGAGAGTGACGAGGCTAACTCGACTCTCGCTTAACACTTGAAGCAGTGACGCTATCGAGCTCTCATTCTTGAAAAGTCGGATTGGGAAAATAAAAAAGGGAAATTCCATCTAAGAGATTGTTAAATAAGTCGAAGGTTGTTCCGCTGCCTAATTGTAGGAGCGGGACCGCTCCTACACTGACTTATTTAACAGTCTCTTAGAAACCGAATTTAGTTCAAAGCACCTCTATGAAAGCAGTCGCCTATAAAAATCGCTTCCCATATCGGATCCAAAGGTCCTGGAGGATATTACAGTGGAGAAGCCTCACGCATCCGGAAAAGACATTCTGGTTAAAGTCGAAGCGATCTCAGTGAATCCTGTGGATGCGAAAGTTCGGCAAAGAATGGACCCTCCCGAAGGGGGGCATATCATCCTCGGTTGGGAGGCGACGGGTATCATAGAAGAAGTCGGTGGCGATGTTCAGCTTTTTAAGAAGGGCGATAAGGTGTGGTACGCGGGCGCTCTTGAGCGGTCCGGCGCGAATGCGGAATATAATGTAGTAGACGAGCGAGTTGTATCGCGCATGCCTGAGACTCTTAGTTTTGCGGATGCCGCAGCGCTTCCGCTTACGTCGTTAACGGCTAGCGAGATCCTTTTCGATCGGTTTAGAATTGATTCGGAAACATGCGGTACGCTCCAAAAAGGCAAAGGGTTTCGTTTGGAGTAACGTTTGAGAGGAACGAGCCCATCATCTTAGGAATTACGTCGATTTGGGTAGCGGCCGATCTCCGAGCGGGCACTGAACGATGTAATCGTTCAGACGTTGTCCCTGAATTGCCGGTGGCACCTTCAATAGTAATGGCTGCTCGGAGATCAGCCGCTACCTTTTGAATACTCCGGGGATGTTTTATTAAACCGCTGAGGGTTTTGATATACTCTGATGACTAGGTGCCACTTGCATATGCATGCTGTCGTGTAGCCCTTGCCTTGTAGAACCTTGGCTAAGGTATTGCGACTCGGATCAATTAGAGATTTGTCGATTCCCCAAAGAACGCCGCGTTTTATGAGTTTAAGGGATTCCTATTTCCGCACGCGATCGTATTCTTTATTGACCGCTTTATCTCCCCAGCGATCAATAACCGCACGGAGAGCATTGTCAGATTCGGGATAGCGGCCCTTGTCGTCTGTATCCAGAATCCAGCGGGAAAGAATATCGCGGTGATTGGCCAGGGCGATAGCTTGTATGCGATCGATTGAGTGGACCAAATTGTTGGTTTCTTCTGGATCGTTCTGAAGATCGTAGAATTCCTCGGCCGGCCGTTGGTCGCTGAAGAATTGGGCTTGGAGCTCGTTCAGTTTGCCTGCTTCGTATTGATCGCTCATAAACTTCATCAATTCCGTCCCGCTACGGTAATTGGGCTGCATATACGGTTTGTCGGTCATGAAATTGCGGATGTATTTGTAGCGATCTGTCGTTACTGCGCGAATACGGTCTATCGTGAAGTCGCAACGGTCTCTCGCGGCGATAACGTAGTCGCGATGAAAATCCTCAGCCATCATGTTCATTCCATGCATGTTGTCGGGAATGCCGATATTCGCGAAGGCTAGCGTCGTAGCGCTGATGTCGATACCGCTGACCAGGTCCTTGCGAACTTTCCCCTCTGGGATACTGGGTCCGGATAGGATGAATGGTACTCGAATTCCGGATTCATAGATAAATTGTTTGCTACGAGGTAGGAGGCTTCCGTGATCGGAAAAGAAAAAGATAAGGGTATTTTCGTAGAGTCCGTCACGTTTGAGTCCATCGATGATTTCGCTTAGTTCCCGGTCAAGCTCTAGGATTGTGTTGTAGTGATTGGCTATGGTCTTGCGGATGATCGGATGGTCGGGGTAAATGGATGGTACTGAAACCTCCTCGGGCGAAACGACTGGCTTGGGGTTTCTGTACTTTCCGCCTATAAGTTGAATTTGTCCGAAAAACGGTTGGCCTGGTTTGCGACCACTCCAATCCGTACCGTTGCTGGCTCCTTTGTATCCGTTTTCAGCTCCGTGGTGATGATAAAGATCATCTGGGTCGAAGACGAAGTTGTAGTGAAACTTCCCTTCATTGAAAGTGTAGTAGCCTGCGGCCTGCATGATCTCGGGAACGGTCTTTACTCCTATGTGATTGGGCTCCCAATTCTCCATGACATTGTTCCGCCAAATGGAGAAAGAGCTATAATGCTCGTGAGCTCCGATAGAAGTTTGATACATGCCGGTAATGACTGCCGAACGAGTGGGGGAGCACACTCCCGAAGGCATGTAAGCCCGATCGAAACGAATGCCCTCCGAGGCGAGCTGGTCGATGTTAGGTGTCTTAATGACCGTATCGCCGTAACAACTCATCCAATCATTGGTATCTTCGATATAAATCCAAAGGATGTTTGGCTGTGATGGTCCCTCCTTGGGATGGGGCATGTGGGAATTGCCTTCCGCTGCATGGGTGATCGTTGAAGCGAGAGGAGGCAGCAATAAACTGGCGAGGGCGAGGTAGAGGGCTTTCTTCATAATTGAATTCGAAATCAAGCGTTTCGCTTGAAAAAGGCAAAGGGTTTCGTTTGGAGTAACGTTTGAGAGGAACGAGCCCATCATCTTAGGAATTACGTCGATTTGGGTAGCGGCCGATCTCCGAGCGGGCACTGAACGATGTAATCGTTCAGACGTTGTCCCCGATTTGTTGGTGGCACCTTCTAATAATAATGGTCCCGCTGAGCGCATTGGCGTCAACTTAACTGAAATCGTCTGACGGAGTGGAGCGCAGATGGC
>JAPKDW010000236.1 GCA_028822375.1 Opitutaceae bacterium
GTATGGATCCTTCCTCTTTACCGTTTATGTAATTAGGCAAAATTGGCAATGGTACAAACGATTTTAATAGTTAAAAAACCAGACTCGGACTAATCTATGATGGAATTTATAAGAACAAGGTCAACCGAGAATCCGTATCTCTAGACCGATGTTAAGAAAACGTCGTATGATGGTTTTTAACAAGGCCTCGTTTGTTCCGTCTGCGACGGAAATAGCTGTCCTCCCCATTAGCGGGGTCATGAGCCTAATTGGGCTGTAGGAGCGGCTTTACGCCGCGATTGTTGCAGTTTGATCGGGGGATAAACCCGCTCCTACCTTGGATTGGGCATTCTTGTCTCGTCCATGGAAAAAGAATCGCTTGCAAGGATGCTGGTAGAGGTTTCCATTCATATGCTGCGATCGCTGCGGTCGCTTATCCCCTATGAAACGATTGTCTTTCTTTCTCTCCCTTTTTGCATTCTTCATTGGATTGACGACCATTGCCGAAGAACGTCCTAACGTTGTTTTCATCCTCGCCGACGATATGGGTTATGGCGATGTGGGGATCTACGGTTGCGAGGATATTCAGACAGCCAATATCGATCGATTGGCGGCGGAGGGGGTGCGTTTTACGAGTGGATACAGTTCGCACCCGTATTGCAGTCCGATGCGAGCGGCCTTGATGGCTGGGCGGTATCAGCACCGATTTGGCTACGAGCGCAACATCGCCTACGATCAGCACAACGAAGTTATGGGACTTCCCAAGTCGGAAGAGACGGTCGCGTCGCGTATGCAAAAAGCAGGGTACGTAACGGGCGGCTTTGGAAAATGGCACCTGGGGGCGGCCAAGCCATTCCAGCCCAATAATCGCGGTTTCGACTTCTTTTATGGATTTCGCGGAGGAGGACACCGCTACTTCGATGTCGATTTGAATGAGCGACTGCACGAAGGCTACTATTCAGCGTTGGAGCGAAACGGTCAGCCGGAAGGCTTGGAGGGCTATTTGACGACAGCTCTGACAGACGAGGCGATTGGGTTTATGGAGCGCAATCGGGAGAAGCCATTCTTTCTGTACCTCGCGTATAATGCTCCGCACGGACCGTTGGAGGCTCCGGAATCAATAAAGGAAAAGTATAATCACATAGCAGATACAAAACGTCGCACCTACGCGGCGATGGTCCATGCTTTGGATGACGAGGTAGGGCGAGTCGTAAAGGCATTGGATAGATTGGACCTGAGGAAGGATACGATCGTCTACTTTTTGAGCGACAACGGAGGTCCGGAACATGCGAATTCTTCTGACAACGGTCCTTTGCGTGGTGGGAAAGGGGAAGTCTACGAGGGTGGCATTCGCGTTCCGTTTATCGTGTCCTGGCCAAGGCGGATACCGGAGGGTTCGGTTAATGACAGTCCGGTGATCTCGATAGACCTGATGCGAACGAGTCTTGAGTTGGCGGGGGCGCCGATTGATGAAAAGCTGGAGGGCGTTAATTTGATGCCTTATCTGGAAGGCTCGAATTCGAGCGCTCCTCATGAAGCGCTTTTCTGGCGGATGGAGAATGGGAATGATTATGCCGTTAGAAGCGGTCCCTGGAAATTGACGAAGGCTCGCGATCAAAAAGGGGTGCAGTTGTACAATGTGAACGACGATATCGGGGAGACCCGTGACCTAGCATCGGCGAAGCCTGAAATCATGTCGCAATTGACGGCGCTTTACGATACTTGGAACGCCAAGAATATCGCTCCTTTCTTTCCTGGGTATCGGGATTATCATGACCTCTTGAAAACGTATTACGCGTCTATTTCCGCTCCCGTATTGGAGAGCGACAGTTCGAGCGTTCCGAATCATTTGGTCGAATTGGCATGGGCTTATGCGATCGACATTGAAAAGCCACCGCCATTAGCGGATCACGGAGGCAAGTACAGTCTGCCGGATACGTCATTGACTTTCGATCGCAATCAGATCCTTGGTCGCGATCCGGAAACGAAGAATCTAAGTGGATCGCCGGCGGATTGGTATCCGGGGGATCACCCCGAGATGCCCGCGATCGTTGCGGATGGAGCCTTTGATCGAAATGTGATCGCTTGCGCTCTCTGTCATTATCCGAATGGAAAAGGTAAGGCGGAGAATGCGAATCCAGCCGGTATGCCAAAGGACTACCTCGTCCAACAATTGCTCGATATGCAAAACGATGTTCGCAAGGGCGCCGATCCGCGTAAGAAGAACTATCAGACCATGATCGATATTGCCAAAGGTATGACTCCGGAGGAAATCGAGGAGTCTGCAGTGTATTACGCTTCGATGCCTTGGAGCCCGTGGATCGATGTGCAGGAAACGAAGTCTGTTCCGAAAACCTATTTTCGGGGAGGTTTGCATATTCCTCATGAGGGAGAAAAAGCGGGGATGGAGCCGATCGGGAAACGTATTGTAGAAACGCCCGTGGATCCACTCGGAACCGAACTGATGCGTAACCCAAGGGCAGGTTTTATCGCATACGTACCGGAAGGCTCTATCGCGAAAGGCGAAGCTTTAGTGCGTAGTGGCGGAGGCAAGACGTTGCAATGCGCGATCTGCCATGGAGAGGACCTGAACGGAATTGGAACAGTGCCTGGGATCGCATCGCGCTCGCCGAGTTACATGGCCCGTCAGTTGAACGACATCAAGCAGGGCACCCGAAGCGGGGTTATGGCCCCTTTGATGAAACCAGTAGTGGAGAATTTAACATCGGAAGACATTCTCAACATCGTAGCCTATACTGCGTCGCTGCCAGTGCCTGAGTCGGAGAATTAGTGTTGTGACACGGATGCAAAGAAACGCACGCAAGGTTGCGACCTTGTGTAAATCTTATCTTGTATTCCGAGGAAAAGCGTCTTCAATTTGCGACGGTCTGGCAGTGGGCGGGTTTCTCCTTCTCTCGCATCGTTTACTCATTTTATTTAATATTTATGTCATCGTGCTTCAATGGAAGCGTTGTCCTTGTCACGGGTTCGACTCGTGGAATTGGTCGAGGAATCGCGGAACAACTGATCGAAAAGGGTGCTATTGTGGCGATCCACGGTCGAGATTTGGTAAAAGTTAAAGCGGTATGCTCCGAGCTTGGTTCGGAGAAGGCATTGCCCTTCGCTGCGGATCTTTCCGAGCCGGAATCAGCAGCGGAGTTGGTTAAGGCTGTGTATTCGGAATGTGGTAAGCTGGATGGCTTGGTCAACAACGCGGGCGCCGGCCGCTCGGTAGCGTTTCGAGGCATCAAGCTGGCAGATTGGAGGGCTACTCAGCAATTGAATTTGGAATCGACCTTCGTCGCAACGCAAGAGGCCTACAAGCTGATGCGCAAGGCGCGTGGCGGCAGCATTGTTAACATGGCCTCGATTTCGGCGCACGGTCCAGGCAACATGATGGGAGCCGACTATGCCGCTTCGAAGGCCGGCATCGTAAGTCTGACGCGCAGTTTCGCGCTGGAGGCGGCTCGATTTGGGATTCGCTGCAATGCGGTGTCGCCTGGCATCGTGGAGACGGACATGAGCGAGGGAATCGATGAGGACACTATTAAGAAGATGGGTATTCCCTTGAACCGCCTGGCGACCCCGAAAGACGTGGCCAATGTGGTGAGTTTTCTTTTGTCTGAAGATGCGTCCTACTTGACTGGACAGGTTATTCACGTAGATGGGGGACAGTTCATTTACGGTTAATCCTATGTCTTCCACTTCTTCATTAACATTCGCTCGCCGTCGTGTCGTCGTTTCAGGTCTCGGAATCGTATCCGCGCTCGGTATAGATGAGGACACGGTATGGCAGAATTTGGTGTCCGGCAAAACGGGCATCGGAATGCTCCGCTCCCTCGATACGGAGAAGCTTAAGACCCATATCGGGGCAGAGGTTCCAGAGGGCGTGCTTGAGGCGAAGCTGAAGAGCTTGGGTCGCCGTCCTCTCGATCGTTCGGTCGATATGGCGATCGCTGCAACGCACGATGCTTTAATTCAGTCAGGCTACATCAAGGAGGGCGAAGAGCTGGAAGAGCAGGACGTACCGATCATTCTAGGTTCCGGAACGGGCACGATGCAGAGTCATGGGGTGGGATATCAGACTCTGCATGAAAAAGGAATTCAAGCCATGCGGCCGACGACTGTGCCGAAGTGCATGTACAATGCGATTTCCGGGGCAATCTCTATGCAGTTTCGCCTGACGGGCACGAACTACATCGTAGTTTCCGCCTGTACCTCTGGCACTAATGCGATCGGAGTGGCTTATCGTATGATTCGCGACGGTTATGCGGACAGGGTCGTAACGGGTGGCGCGGATGCGTTCTTTTATCCCTTTTCCTACGGGGCGTGGAATAATATCGGCGCCCTGTCTCGCATCGAAGACCCATTGAAAGCCTGTCGCCCATTTGCAGCGGACCGTGAGGGTACGGCGCTGGGCGAAGGAGCCGGAACGCTTATTCTCGAAGCGCGCGATGTAGCGAAGGCGAGAGGCGCTCGGATTCGCGGCGAAATTCTCGGCTATGGCGAATCGTCAGACGCGACCCACCTAACGCGGCCTAGCGCGGACGGCCAAGCGAAAGCTATGCGAGCGGCTTTAGCGGAGGCAGGTTTGGCTCCATCGGACATCGCGCTCATAAACGCCCATGGCACAGGTACGCCAGGCAACGATTCTTGCGAAAGTCAATCGATCCGCCAAGTTTACGGCGACGCAGCGGATGATGTGCCATTGGTGGCAAACAAGAGCTACTTTGGCCACACGCTTGGCGCTTCGGGCGCCTTGGAGTGCATCTCGTCCCTCCTTTCCATGGAAAAGGGAATCGCACCGCCTAATCTCAATCTTGAAAATCCGGATCCTGAGTGTCGGGTGAAGCTCGTCGGCGGCGAGCCGATGCCCATCAAGCGGGGTCCTGTAATGAAAAACAGTTTCGGATTCGGCGGCGGCAACGGCGTTCTTATCCTCGGCCCGGCCGACTAACCCTCCACTATTTATCTATATGAGTGAACTATCGAAAGAAGAAACCATCATCGGGCAGCTGCGTGGCATTTTAGAAGAATCCTCGGTCAATGATCTGGATTGGGACACCTTCAGTTCTGCAACGTCGATCGAGGAGATTGGTCTCGATTCGCTTACGATTCTCGATCTGCTTTACGATATCGAGGAAACGATAGGCATATCTCTCGAAGCGAAACAGGTTCTTAAAATAACGACGGTTGGCGAAATCGTTACACTGCTCATCGCAGAGGGCGCTTGAAGGAGATCCGCTATTTTATCGAGTACTGCCTCGTTCGGGTAGCGCTCTTTCTTTTCGATATACTTCCGTATCGCTTGGCCTGCAAGGTGGGCGTCGGAGCAAGCACGCTGTATTGGTGGATCGATCGGAAGCGTCAGAAAGTGGCGATCGGCAATATTTTGAAAAGCGGGATCGAAACCGACCCTAAAAAAGCTCGATCCATCGCAAAAAAAGCGGTTCATAACATGGCGATCCTTGTGGTCGAGTCCTTGCGATCGACTGACTTTCTAGATGGAGACAAGCTTTTCGATCACATAACGCTCAAGATTGAACCGGATGCGATGGCGGCGCTCGAAGACCCAGAGAAAGGGCTTATTATCGCTTCGGGGCATTTCGGAAATTGGGAAGTAGCGGGGCATTACCTTTCGCGTTTCAAACCTGTGGCAGGTATCACGCGCAAAATGAACAACCCGCGAGTCGAGAAGCTCGTTAAGCGGCGCAAGTCGCGCTACCGCTTCCGACCTATACCCAAGCACGACAGCAACACGCTTCGTTTTTTAGAGGTTTTAGAGGAGAAGGAAATCCTAGCCCTGCTTTTCGACCAGCATGCGGGGGCCTACGGACTGATGGTTCCCTTTTTCGGCCACCCGGCGGCGACCTTTAAGACGGCCGCCATGCTGCACCTCGTGACGCGTACGCCGCTTTGCTTCGCATCCTGCAAGCGCATTGGGCCGATGCAGTTCGAGATCAAAACGTCGAATCTGATTCAGGTAAAACGCAGCGGGAAGAAGGAAGAGGATCTGCGAAATATTCTAAGCCAACTCAATAACGATTTGGAAAACGTCATCCGCGAAGATCCCACTCAATATCTCTGGGCCCACCGCCGTTGGCGGGATGGCGAGTAGGGGGGGGCGGCAATTGCTTGCGTAGCGGTTTCGTTGATACCGATTCCGAATAGAAATATGGATACGGCGATCATTTCCGTACGTTGGGGCCCTTCGCGAGCCGAGACGTCACGCGCCACCTTTCTTGACTTCAATCAGGTGGATCGAGGCCTCTGGACTCGGTGTTCGATGCAGCCGTCAAAAACCATGGTTCATAAACTCACGCAAAGCCGCAAAGAGACTAAGATTTTGGGAACTGAATGGAGATTAGGGCCATTTTGTACCCTTCGCCTAAATCCCTCGAAGTTTGCTTCGTTGCTAATTTTGGTAGCGACCGATCTCCGAGCGGTCACTGATTCTGCTCAGCGGAATCAGCACCTTTAACAATAATGGCTGCTCGGAGATCAGTCGCTACCTTTTGAGTTGTTCGGGACT
>JAPKDW010000237.1 GCA_028822375.1 Opitutaceae bacterium
ACTTCGGCGTGGGATCTGCAATAATTCCTTCAAATAGAGATAAGTTGACGCGTATACGCTTAGCGGCACCGCTCATATTGACAAGAGGCGCAATAGAGCACCACCGGGGCAAACCCCGAGGCATACAACCGAAGGAAAACAAAACCCCGACCTTTTCAACAGTCTCTAACGCGCTTCTCCACTTGATAGGCAAAATACCGTAGGCGCGTTTAGCCCCTTTCTGAAGACAAAATCGATGTCTGCGGCAACACCTCCCTCAAAGGAGCTATCTACGCGTCGCTTGATAGCAACTCGAAGACACGTATGGAGAACATCATTACAAATCGGTCTTTCGTCGAGCTCAACGAACAAGACTCCTTTCAAGACGATTTCATCAACGCCCTATTCATTCCGCATCTAAAACTGGATTTCACGAGGGTAAACGTGAATCCTACGAGCTAGTTTAAATATTGTCTATGGTAGCGGCCGATCTCCGAGCGGCCACATTCCTCAAGATTAATAAGGGATACATCGATTAAAATGCCTGCTCGGAGATCAGTCGCTACCTTAAAACAAACCGAAACCCATCCCTAGCATACCCCAATTCTATCCGCAAAACACTTGCTCCTCTCACCGGTCCTCTCCAAAAGAAGACGCAATGTACCTCGTCTTCGATTCAGAAACCACCGGTCTCCCAAAAGACTGGAAAGCGCCGATGAGCCAGCTCGATAATTGGCCACGCCTAATCCAACTTGGCTGGGCGTTCTACGACTCGCGCTTCTGCCTTATCGAAAAGCGGGTCGACTTAATCAAACCGGACGGATGGACGGTTCCAACGGAAAAGTTCTGGATCGAGAATGACTTCAATCAAGAAATATCCGAGCGTGATGGAATTCCGATTAAAGAATCGCTCAACGCATTTTTGGATAAACTAGAATCTGCCCAATACCTCGTTGCTCACAACATGAGCTACGATCATAAAGTCGTCGGAGCGGAATTTCTACGACTTGGACTCAGATCCCAAAACCGACCCAAGCGAATCTGCACAAAAGACGAGTCAACCGATTTCTGCGAAATCCCCGGTCCCTACGGCTTCAAATGGCCGACCTTGATCGAACTTCACACTCACCTTTTCAAAGAGGGCTTCGAGGATGGTCACGATGCGCTTGTCGACGTTGAAGCCTGCGCCCGCTGCTTCTTCGAATTGCTCCGACTAAAAGTCATTTCGCTTTAATAAAAGGGCGCACAGGCTTCCAGCCTGTTTCTCCACAGGCAAGATGCCTGGGCATCTTTTACAAAAGAAACCTATGCCCCTTCCAAAACTCTGCGCATCATCGATTCACGGGTTTCGATGCTTTCGCAAAGCTTCATTTGCACGCGTGCTCTATTCAGGTTTTGCGGCTCGTAATTGATCTTAAAATACACATCACCCGCCAAATAATCGGTAAAGAAACGTAAGCCCAATTCGAAACTGATCAATCGAGCCGAATCGTAAAGGTATTTACAATCCCAATCCGTAAGGAAGTTACGAGCTTGCTTTAAGTATCCTCGAACCAACGCTTCGAAAAAATCCACGTTCACCAATACATCATTCAGATCTTTTGCTTCCTCACCAGCAGGATTGCAAACCGAGCGTACACAGTCTCCAAAATCGTAGTGAATCAAACCAGGTTTCACTGTATCCAGATCAATGATTGCCGTTCCCTTACCAGTGATGTCATCCATCATAATATTGGTAATCTTCGGATCACCATGTATCGGGCGTAGCTTCAATTCTCCTCGCTCATGAGCATCCTCGAGTATCGACGCGAATTCTCGGCGCTCCTGGATAAACGCCTCGATCCGACGAGCTTCCGAAGACTCCGTCAATTTCTTCTGAGCCTTATCCGTTTGGATAATCGCGTCAAAATCCTTCAGATACCCAGGAGTGATATGAAAGCCCGGCAAAGTATCCGCCAATTGATCCGCTGGAAAATCGGCAATAATGCGTTGAAAATGCCCGAGTACGTAACCTGCTTCTTGAGCGTGTTCTGGGTTGAGCACTTTCTCATGCGAAGTGGCGGACGCAATCATGGATAACGCGCGCCAAAACTCTCCCTTTTCGTCGCGAAAATAATCCTCTCCAGTCAATGTCGGAATAACGCGCGGAAGCTGCCAAATTCGATTGGCCTTTGGCGCTTGTCTCTCCAGCTTGGTATGAGCGTAATCGGTGATTGCCTTCATGTTCGCCATCACCAGATCCGGCCTTGGAAAAACCGCCGAACTAATCCGCTGCAACACAAACTGCACCTCGGAATACGTCGTTCGTTTAATTACGCGAAACGTATCATTCACGTTGCCTGTATCGATCGTCAATACGATCACCACTTGACCGGGCACTTCAAATTCGGCGGCTATCGATTCAGGGGTCATAGGTTTTTGGATGCATAAGGTCTAACCCTAGGTCAGTTAGAACTGATCTGTCTACACCAAAGACGATACTCCGCAGATTTCTGAAAAGGCGATGCATTAACGAAAAACAAACTCTTGCAGGAGTTGGGCTTCGTCTCAATCCTTCGACCATCGAAGTCACAAGCCAATCGATTAACCAAAAAACCCAGCGTATTCACTTTCAGCTAACGCTTCACTCCCGACCAATGAAACTCCCGCTACTTCTCCTTTCGACCTTCGCTTTTCTATCAGCGGTCGCAGCCGCCAAATCACCAAATATCGTACTTATAGTTTCCGATGACCATGGGACTGATGCTCTCGGCTGTTATGGCAATCCCATCATCAAAACCCCTGCACTCGACTCGCTAGCTGCCGACGGCACGCTATTCACTGACGCTAATTGCACGACCGCGAGTTGCAGCCCTAGCCGATCGGTCATCCTCAGCGGACTCCACAACCACAGCAACGGAATGTACGGCCTTCAGCATACGTTCCACCACTACCAGAGTTTTGACGAAGTCGAAAGTTTGCCCGTAACGCTTTCAAAAAATGGATACCGAACTGCCCGAATCGGAAAATTCCACGTCGCTCCAGAGGCTGTCTATAAATTCGATACAGTCCTCTCTGCCGGAGCTGCCAACGACCCCAAGACAATTGGCCGCAGCCCCTATGAAATGTCCGAGGAGTCTCGTCCAGTTATCGAAAGCGACGACCAACGCCCCTTCTTCCTCTTCTACGCAACTGACGACCCCCATCGCTCTAACGCATTCACCGCAGACGGCCTTCCCACATTCGACACCTACCCGGAGCCAAACGACTTCGGCAATCGCGACGATGGCTATCCCGGGATCAACCCGGTTGTCTACGACCCCGCTAAGGTCATCGTACCGCCCTTTCTACCCGACACGCCCGCCTGCAGAGCCGAGATCGCGCAGTATTACCAATCCGTCTCCCGACTCGACGAGGGCATCGGTCACCTGATCGATATTCTCAAAAAATCGGGTAAGTACGATAATACGCTCATTCTCTATATTTCCGACAATGGAGTCGCCTTCGCCGGAGCGAAAACCACTCTCTACGAACCAGGAATGCGCCTTCCCCTCATCGTTCGCGAACCCGGACAAAAAAAGAAAGGCCGCACCCAAGACGCGATGATTTCTTGGGTAGACCTTGCGCCCACGCTCTTGGACTACGCAGGCGTTGACCTGAGTGAATCAGCCCTTCACGGACGATCCTTCAAAAAAGGCGTGAGCGGAAAACTCAAGAACTGGGATCACATTTTCGCTTCGCACACGAATCACGAAGCCACCATGTATTACCCAATGCGAGTCATCAAAAACCGCCAGTACAAACTGATCTTCAATATCGCTCATGGACTCGAATTCCCGCTCGCAAAAGACCTTCTACAATCACCCACATGGGTATCGATGCAAAAGAACGGACTGAAGCTCTACGGAAAACGAACCCCCGAAGCCTTACTCCATCGCCCTCGAATCGAACTCTACGACCTCCAAGCCGACCCGCATGAAGTGGTCAATTTGTCAGAGAATCCCGAATACGCTAAGATTCGCGATTCAATGATCGCCCAACTCAAAGAATTCCAAGCGGACACCCGCGACCCCTGGGGCATCAAGTGGGAACGGGAGTAGCGTTAATTTGGATCCCCGGAGCCTAACCCGAGGCACCCTAAAGGTAGCGGCCGATCTCCGAGCGGCCATAATTCATCAAGATATACCAAGAGCGGTCATAAACTAAAACAAACGCGGCACTTCGCGAGCGAAGGCCCTACATCGCAAGTTATTGTAGGGCCGGCGCTTGCGCCGTGCCGCTACCAAAATAAAACCTCACCTACGCGGCATGTCGCAAGCGACGGCCCTACATCGAACCACCGCTCAACTCAAGAATTCCCTTAAATATGAATCGCCTCGTTATGCGTCGCCGCAGCCGCTTCGGCCAAAGCTTCGCTCAACGTTGGATGAGCATGAATCGTATTATGAATCTCGTCAATCGTGCCCTCCATTTCCATGGCCAGGCAGTATTCAGTAATCAACTCCGTCGCATCGTTTCCGATAATATGCGCTCCGAGGATTTCTCCAGTCGAGGCATCGCTAATTAGCTTAACGAATCCCTCCGAAGCATTCGACGCAACCGCTTTTCCAGAAGCGGCAAACGGAAATTTTCCGATTTTAAACTCGATACCCGATTCGACTGCTTGCTTCTCCGTCATTCCGGTGCTGGCAACCTGCGGCTGACAATAAGTACAACCAGGGAAATTCTTCACGCGACGAGGCTCACTCACCCCGAACATCCCATTCACTGCCTGAATTGCTTCAAAAGTCGCAACGTGAGCCAAAGTCGGCGGTCCGATAATATCACCGGCCGCATAGACTCCCTTAACGTTGGTCTCATAGCGATCGTCCACGACGAGAAATCCTCGATCGGTCTTCAGTTCGAGCGATTCGACAACCGCTCCTTCCAAATTCGCTGCGACGCCAACTGCCTGGATAACCGCATCGACCTCCAGATTAATGGTCTTTCCCTTTTTGACGTATTCGATCGAAACGCATTCTTCCATTACGCCAGCGCTTTTGATTTCGATTCCAAGCTCGCACTTAATCTTCTGCTTCTTGAACGATCGCTCCAAAACCTTGGCCACTTCTTCGTCCTCTACCGGAACGAGCTGAGGCATCACCTCTAGAATCGTCACTTTCGTTCCGAACGCATTGAGAAAATACGCGAACTCCACCCCGATAGCGCCAGAACCGATAATCGCGACCGACTTCGGCTGCTCCTTCATGACCAGCGCTTCACGTGAAGTCATCACCCGCTTGCCTTCTACTGGCAAAAACGGCAACTGCTTCGCCCGGCAACCCGTGGCGATCAAAACGTTCTCGGACTTCAAGACGTCGCCCTTGCGCTCGCCTTCAATCAATTCGACCTGGCCCGCTGCGGCAACCGTCGCCTTGGCAACGATGTAATCGACCTTGTTTTTCTTGAAGAGAAACTCGATTCCATTGGCCATTTGATCAGCCACGCCACGCGAACGCTCGATCACCTTGGCAAAGTCGTATTCCACCGAACCCACAGTGATGCCGAAAGTCTCCGCTTTCTTCAAATTAGCCATCAGCTCAGCGGCCTTAAGCAAAGCCTTGCTGGGGATACATCCCCAATTCAAACACGTCCCGCCCGCGCGTTCCATTTCAACGCAGGCGACTTTCTTGCCAAGTTGCCCCGCGCGGATTGCCGCTGCGTAGCCGCCGGGGCCTCCACCAATTACTATGAGATCGTAGGTTGTATCTGACATCGTTCGGAAAAAATTAAGCCAATCCGATACGGTCATTGAATCCGTATGTCTAGGACAATCAGCCCATTTCGGAGTAACTACGCGAGCAGCTCTCCTGGCTCCTATTGGAGAACAGTAGCTACTCGAGGGGCTCGGCGTGGTTCCCCCAGAAGAACTCTTGCTCTTGCTGCGGCCTCGGCGATGCCGCCCTACCTTTATCGAGCTCCTGCCTAGCTCAAATATCGATCACGTCTTCGTTTTCGACGATCCCACGCGTTTGACCAGGACCTTGCCTGGCCGCTTTAGGGACGCCAGAGTCAGACTTCGACCGCCCCCCCCGACGCACGTTCACACGCGCCTTACTCCGTCCACCGTTGATCCAACTATTGAAGAACAAATTCAGCATGGTGATAATCAGCGCCCCAAGAAACGCATAACCAAAACTGTCCACGTGAAAACCATCCACGAGATAACTCGCGAACGAGAAAAGCAACGCATTGATGACCAACAACCCCAAACCCAATGACATGACAACAAACGGCAAAGCGAAGAGCACCATCATCGGCTTTAGCACCGACGAAAATACGCTCAGCAACAAAACCGCCAGAATCAAGGATCCGGAATCCTCGTAGCTGATCCCCGAAAGTATCGAGCTTCCCAAAAACACGCCAAAGGCACTCACTAGCGCTCTCTTAAAAAATACTGCCATAACTCCTACAGAACACGACCAATCAACGAATAGTCGCGTTCCATTGCCAGCCCATTATCCCAAAAAGATAAAGTACCTGGGGGTACTTTATCTTTTTG
>JAPKDW010000238.1 GCA_028822375.1 Opitutaceae bacterium
ATGCGTTCCGGATGTTCCTCCAAGGCCCGCACAGCCGCAGCTCTCGCATGAAAATCATTCGAACTAAGCAACTGATCGATCAATCCAATATCCGGTTTACTCAATGACAAGTACACCCAAAGAGCCTCAAGCCGGTAAGCATCAATCTGCGGATCACTCGCATCCAGAGATCGAACCCAGTTTTTTAGCGAACGAACAACCGCATCGGCGCCCCTATCCTTTAAGAAAAGCTTCGCCTGCGTTCGCGTCCAGGCCTCAGGGGCTTTGAGGTGTTTCAGCAATTCGGATACCGAAGCGTCTTCAATGTTAGGTTTTTCGACAAGCGCGCGTTCCTTCGCCGTAATTCTCCAAATTCGACCATGCGTATGGTCGCGTCGCTCATCTCGAAAATCGACCTCTCCATGCTGAATGATCGGATTATACCAGTCCGCCACATACAAGGCCCCATCCGGCCCCATCTGTAGATCGATCGGTCGAAATGAGCCATGGGTACTGGTTACGAGATCCTCCTGCTGCGGAGCGATGAAACCGCTATTGGAATCTACCGGTTTAAAAGCGCTAATTCGATTTCCGCGAAAATCGCAGGTAATCAATCGGCCCTGCCAATCCTCCGGAAAATGCCGTCCCGATATTATTTCCAAACCGCTCATTTTCGGTTGGCCAGGATTCAATCCCGGCAATATCCGATCATATCCATGGGTTGTCATGAATGCCGCTCCTGGAAAGCTATGCGAGATGCCTTCCGAGCCCGCTCCATCCGTCTGAAAGGTCTGCCCCCAGTGGTCGAATTGAAACCCCCATGTATTGACCAAACCACGCGAATAAACGTCCAGCTCCATCGTCTCCGGACGCAGTCGCCAAACGCCGCCCGCTTTCAATTCGCGAATCCCATGCGGCGTCTCGAGGTAGGAGTGGATGTAGATCGACTGATTGAAATAGATGCGCCCAGCAGGCCCCGCTCGTAGCGTATGCACGATATGGTGGGTGTCTTCCGTGCCGAAGCCCGACAACACCACGCGCTTATTATCCGCTACCCCATCGTCGTCTTTGTCTTCGAAGAAAAGCAATTCGGTAGAGTTGCCCACATAAACGCCTTCAGGCATCACTAGAATAGCGGTTGGGGTGAGTAGTCCATCCGCAAATACGGTTCGTTTATCTGCCTTGCCGTCTCCGTCGGTATCTTCGAGTCGATAGACTTTATCCGATGGCGCCTGGCCCGGCATGATTTGCGGGTACGTTTCAGAAGTGGCAACCCATAGACGCCCTTTCGCATCGAAGCTCATCGCAATTGGCTTGGCGATCATCGGATCCGAAGCGAATAACGAGATCTCGAACCCTTCTGCTGGCTTCAGCAAACGCTGCTGGTAGGCTGGATCCGGATTAGGAATATCCGTAAGGGCACGTTGAGCCCATGAACTGGATACTATTGATACGGTCAAGAAACCGAATAGAACTAATTTAGAGTGCTTCATCCTTCACCTCCCTTTACCCGTGTGAGCGTCAATTTATAGGCTTCCGGTTTTTTCAGCTTAGCTATCTTCATTTCTTCGGCTTTAATAAAAGGGTCGAATTTAGGGAGGTCGGCGGCGTTCTGTCCTTGCTCGTGCTTGCGAAACCCTCGGATGTAAGTTTCGTTTTGCGGCCTCCATTGATGAAAGAAGTGTTCGTTCTTTCGATTAATTGCAGCCCGCAACTGTTCCGCCTGATCGTTAGAAGGCTCCCACGCCAACTGAATGCCTCGCTTCCATTTTTGAGCGCTACCAGTTGCGATAACCTTCCCTTCGTATTCCAAGCGGTACTCGCCACGCGGTAAATTTGCTACGGCAAGTTCCAAGTTTTGGCTGTGATCGCCTCCAAGCGGCGAAAGGCTCAAGCGCTCGTCTTTCAGTTCGAAACCGAGGCCCCCTTTTGAATTTTTGGAAACCGAAGCGCTAAGTCCTTTTGCCTCTTCAACCCGACCTTCTTTATCAAGCGACAATCTCTTAACCGTAGAGTGCTCAGCCAAAGCCTGAACAATTCGCTCCGCAGCCTGAGCGTATCCATAATCATTCAAATGAATTCCATTGTCAGTGATTGCCTTAGTCCCCCGAGCCACAGAGCGCGGCACGAGCGTATTGAACAAATCGACAAACGGAATATCGCGCTTCGACGCCAAAGAACGAAGCGCATCCGTGTAAAGCTTTAGATTTTGGTTCTGGGCCTTTGGATCCGGCATCGGATGCCCCATGGCTTCTCTTGGAGTTGGCGACACGATCACCAAGCGTCGATTTCCGGTATCGACCGTTTCTATCAATTTCGAATAGCTCTGGATAAAGTCATCTAA
The DNA here is from genome assembly GCA_028822375.1 of Opitutaceae bacterium. Lineage (GTDB taxonomy): Bacteria > Verrucomicrobiota > Verrucomicrobiia > Opitutales > Opitutaceae > Pelagisphaera. The sequence continues at coordinate 2,324 of JAPKDW010000238.1, forward strand.
TCCACTCTCTCCCGCGAACGCCGCCATTGCTCCGTAACTAAGAAAAACAACCGAAGGATCAGCTAGTTGAACGTGATTCTTCAAGTTTTCGAATCCAGCGTCAACCGGATCGAAAAACGCCCGTGCCCGGCCGCCGACATTATCGCCCGACCAACCGATATTTCGAAATACGATCTCTCTATCCGGCCAACGCGCTGTCAAAGCCGTTTCGATATGACCATAGCGCATCGCTCGCTCAACGAACGTATCGCCAAGAAAAGCCACTCGATCGCCATCCTTAAGCTCGAACGACGATTGAGAGCGTCCGACCTGAGCCCCCAACGAGACAAGGCAGGATGCAACAAGGAAAAAGCGCGCAAACGAATGGCGCAACGAGAGACAACATTTTAAGCGCATAGAGGGCAAAATATTAGAGGGGTCGAGTATGGTATATTACGACCAAACGGACTAGGACAATTTCAGCAATGAATGGTAAGAAAACAACCTTGATAGAGATGACCCGCAATCGTTTTGCCAAAACGGATTCCTAACCCAACCGTCCCCATCTTGTAGGTCGCCTCGCTGAGCCGACAATCTTGCTCCATTTTGATGGCGGGTCAGCGACCCGCCCTACAGTCTATCTGCTAAAACAAACCGACTACTGCCGACTACTTGTCTCGGTGCAACGCAGTGGAGACGGATGCGTTTCCTGTTAATAGCGAATTCCGCATTCATGCATTTCCGACCTAGGGCTTTGCTTGCGACACGCCGCGTATGTTCAGGTCGATACTCATCGCGGCACGGTGCAAGCACCCGCCCTACAGCTCCGATCTGCTCGGCAAAAAGCGCTTTATTAAAGGCCCTCTAAGCTCCTCTAATCGCTATTCTCCAACGTGTTTGGCGAAAAACGCTTTAGCGCCTTCGACAAGCTCGGTTGGGTCGCTCTGAAAATCTTTGCTATCGGTTTCGATGGCCATCACGCCGGACCAAGCCACGCGCTTCATCTCATGCATTAGTGGAATGAACCCGGATTCGCCTTGGCCAACCAAGGTATCGATCGACACGCGTTTTCCATCCTTATCTTCGACACGTTTGTCCTTCAAGTGCATGTCTGCGACACGTCCGTCGTAACCATTAAAAGTCTCCAATGCATCATGACCAGCAGCCGTCAGCCAGCCGATGTCCATACATACGCCAATACGAGAATCACGTTCTGCCAATACGCCACGAACTGTCGCTGGATCGCCATAGGCCGTTCCAGTGCCGTGATTGTGAATAGCGAGCTTGATATCGTATTCCTTCACCAACTCTTCGAGATTATCCCACTCGTCGAAATTCTTCGGCTCGACGACTACCATTTTCATATCGAAGAATTTGGCCAGTTCGAAGAGCTTACGATTCTCTTCCTTGTCCATGGAGGTACGGCTTACTCCGATCGAATAAGCAGTCACGCCATGCTCCGCCAGGAAAGCCTTCTGCTTAGCATGCACGTCACGCGATGCCGCTGGATCGATATGCCCGCGGAAGAACTCGATATACTTGATACCATGCTTCGCAGCGAAAACCACGGTCTCTTCGAAAGTCATACTCCGGCAAGTCCACGACTGAAGCCCGAGCTTAATGTCGGCCTTTTTAGCTGGCTCCGTAGAACAAGCGGAAATAAATAAAAATAACAGAGAGATGAATACGTATTTTTTCATAAGATCGAAATTATAACTAATCGGAAATAAGTGATTACTAATTACTGCAAGGAATACCGTCACTCGGCGACCCAAGTCCACCAAGCGTTCAAAAATCTCTAAACGGACCGCGCGGTTCAGCCGCTTCCATTGATGCGAGCCAGTTTTCGTAGCGATCCATCAATTGCTTCAGAACTTCAGGTCTTTCCTGGGAAAGATCATGTTTCTCACCAACATCATTTTTCAAATCGTAGAGCCCCTTACCCTGCGAGCCCATATCTACCCACTTCCAATCGCCTACGCGAATAGCTACCGTGTCTTTTCGTTGCCAAAACATTTCCTTGCGAGGCGACTCGCGTTCTCCACGCAGAACCGGCCACCAATCGAATCCGTCCATCGTAATGTCCGTTGGTAGCTTAACGCCTGCCGCCTGAGCTAAACTCGGCAAAATCTCCAAACTGCTTAGAAATTCCTCGTTGACCGATCCAGCCGGTATATTCCCATCCGGCCAGCGAACCAAACAGGGAACGCGAATCCCACCTTCCCACATACGACTTTTGCCGCCTTTAAGAGGACTATTGTCAGATCCGCCGCCGCCGCCGTTATCCGACAAAAATATGACGATTGTATTATCGAGAATTTCTCGCTCTTCCAAAACTTCGAGCATCTTGCCGATCGATGCATCCATGCACGATACAGCCGCGCGATAGTTACGCTGCCTCCCTTCCTTCGTCATCACTCTAGCTGGCGAAGCATAACGATAGCGATCGACTTCCCGGTATTCCTTTTCAATTTCTGGATACAGGTCCTTGAATTCATCAGGCGCTTGAACCGAACTTCGAATTTCGGGGTCAAGCGCAGATGATGCGTGTGGCGCATTAAAGGGAACGTACAAGAAAAAGGGCTCTTTACCTGCATTCTCTTCCAAGAAACCCAAAGCCTCACGCTGGAAAAGATAGGTGCAATAAGTCCCCTTGTCCTCTTCGGTTTTCTTCAAGTTTCGATACATACTAGGTACGCCGTATCGCTCGTGCGTATAGTAATCGATGCCTGTATTCACAAACCCATAAAAATCGTCAAAACCGCGTGAAGTCGGTAGGTAGCGCTTCAATGTCCCTAAATCCCATTTTCCATAAATGGCGCTTTTATAACCTGCAGGCTTCAGGAATTGCGGAATGATCTTTTCCCGCAAATCCATTCCGCCAATTCGCTCCCACGTAACTTCGTAATCAGCAGCTGTATACTTGTGACCATAGTCAGGCGCTTCGTTACGGATCATATCGTAAATCCCATTACGCTGTGGGTATCGTCCCGTCAATAAGCCGGCCCTCGACGGCGTGCAAGCGCTCCAGGCGACATAGAATTCCGTCAAATACGTTCCTTCTTTCGCCAATCGGTCCAGAGTCGGCGTTTTGATCCCATTCCCTAAAAAGCCCAAATCATTGTATCCCTGATCGTCCGAAACAATTAAAAGGACATTAGGTTGGTCTGACGCCCATACGAACGCAGAGGTAAGAAAAGACAAAACGAGAAAGTAGATAGGGGTAAGGAAGAATTTCATTTCAATAGAGTTATTTTTCAACGAAGCTCATGGAGCAACAACAACCAAAACGAGGGTGAATTCAACCACAGGCTTCACAGAGAACACAGATTTAAATCTTAGAAAGTGTCTAATAAGTCGCAACGCAATGAATACTTGATGCCAAATTCGTTCTGTCCCGGAGAGAAACCTAATGTAGGTCGTCTCGCTGAGGCGACATTTGTATCAATTGGCGGGTCAGCGACCCGCCCTACAATTTTAAAAGAGACTTATTGGACACTCTCTTACAGAACTTTCGTTAAAACGCACAACCAAACCATCTGTGCTCTCTGTGAAATCTGTGGTTAGTTTCTTCGTGTCTTTCGTGGGCAGTCCCTAAGGTATTTTTCTATTCTCCAAAAACAGCAATGGCGGACCTTCACTGGCCATCTTGCGAAATTTCTCAGCGTGGCGATCGACTATCCCAACCGGGAGATAAGCCGCTCCGAGGACAATGTCCTTATCGCCGTCGCCATCCAGGTCGCCGGCATCGATCGTCATCCAACGCCCATTATAGGTGGCTGGGTGCGTTTTCGGCGCGAAGCTCAACGGCCCAGTTTGATCGAGCACAACAAAGTTCTCCCATTTGTCCCGTGCGAAGTCTGGGTGATAAGCGATCGCCGCTACATCAAGGTCCCCGTCGAGATCGAAGTCCTCCACCTTCGTTCCGAAAACTCCGTACATCGGATAGAAATAACGTTCTTCAAAATCGAGATTTCCTCCATTGAGGTAAATTCGAATACCGTGATCCCGCTTCAAGGTATTATAAGGGTCCGAATCGCCATTGTCTCCATTGATTGTCAATAGGTCCATCAAACCGTCATCATTGAAGTCACGCAGCTCAAATCCCGTGTATCCAAATGCAGGA
>JAPKDW010000239.1 GCA_028822375.1 Opitutaceae bacterium
AGCAATCGCAAGTTTCCAATCGGTAGACATCGCATCACCAGCAGCGTCTCCGGAGCTCTTCCCCAATGCTTGCCCGGCTCTACTATTAGCGATTTGAAACGTCCTTGGAATAAATGTCCCTGAGCTTTGCGGAATGGGTGATTGGTTATAATCGCAGACTCTGTACTCGTGGATTCACTTGGGAAAGATTGAATGATCCAGGCCGGGGATGATTCTCAGGGCGTTTTTGTAGTAGAGTTTTTTGAGAATTTCGTCGGGTAGGTTTAGGCCGTACATGCGCCAGAATGCGTGGTAGCGTTTGTAGTAGGGGAAGTATTCGTCGTCGCTTTCAAGCACTCGGAAGTAGGTTGGGAATTCTTCGGGCTTATAGGAGTCTTTGCCGAAAAGGACTCGGTCTTGGTATTTTTCGAAGAAGCGATTTGCCATGCGAGGCTGGCGTCCGAGTTCGGCGATGATCGCGGCGATGCCGACGTGCATGTTTGGAATCTCGTCGAGGACTTCGCCGAGTTTGCCGAGATCGTTAGCGAGCCAGCTCATGTGAGCGGCGATGAAATTCGTGTGAGGGTGTTTTTTGAATACGTTGTGCTGCTCTGCGATGATCTGTTCCCAAGGCGCGGGATTGTTGGCTCCACGTTTTCTTCGGCGATGCGTCTTTAGCTCAAGCCAACGTTCGTTTTGATTATCGTGAGGGGACCAAAAAGGTTTTGGGTCGCCGGAGTGGATAATTACCGGGATGCCCAGCTCACCGCATTTGGCCCACACGGGATCGAGTCGCGAGTCATCGACGGCAATTCGGTTTCCTTGTGTATCCTTATTAGAAAGACCGAGGCTTTTGTAGACCTTGAGTCCTTTGGCTCCATTTACAAGGTCTTCTTCGAGTCGCGTGATAGTTCGTGCGGCCCAGGTCGGTTCGTCAACGTTGTTGAAATCGATATTCGTGAATAGGGCAAAGCGGCTAGGGTGATGCTTTTGGACGTTGCTCGCCATCGCCTTTAGCTGTGAGCCACCTCGTCCACTGAGGTTGACCATGATGCCCATGTTCATTGCATCCATCTCGACGATTCGATCGTCTAGGTCCGAAGGCCCCATGCGGTATTGGTGACTATGGACGTCGATGAAGGGAAACTTCGCTCGGATTATTGGATTCTCCGGGACAACGAGCGTCGAAGGAGGATCGTATGCTTCCCAGTCCATTTGCTGTCCGAAACTAGTAACGGCCAGCGCTCCAGCGAGTGTGAGTGAGCTTAGTGTTGTTTTCATAAACGTCTGTTGGTTTTGGAGTTTCATAAACATGAGACACGACCCCTCCCATTAGTTATTGATGTCCAATCATTGGAGATCGGTATTGCTAGAAATAATAATATCACTACAAGTGAGTTTGCAAAATAGAGTTGTTTTTGCCCACGAATCACACGAATTTTCACGAATAATACCGAGGATGGAGAATTACGTGAAGGGGTTTTATTTGGACGGGTTGTTTTAGCGAAGGGGATTTGCGGTGGGTGTGACATCTGCAGGGCAATTCGGTGTAGGAGCGGGTTTATCCCGCGATATTCATGATCGATATCGGAGGGGGATGAGGAATCGCGGGATAAACCCGCTCCTACAGTTTTGGTTTTCAGGGCGTTGCCTTGGTCTCTTCGGTTGTCTCGATGTTAGGCTGAGAGCCGAGGGCTCCGCTCGTCCAATTGTGGAGGGTGCCGTTTTCGTAGACTTTGCCGGCGAATAGGTAGGCGGCTAAGAGGATCACGAAAACCCAGAGGCCACGTTTGCTCTTGTCGCGATAGGGGTCGGTTCTACGTGTTTTCGAACCTTTCGGGAGTTGGGCTATGCGTGTTAAGGAGGCTCCGAATGGAACGTTGATTCTGGCGCGGGCATTGATCGCCCAGCCATTGGCATCGAGAAGCGGCGCGAGGTTCCGTTGCCTTAGTTTCATGTAAGCAAGTAGTATTGGAGGTCCGGATACTAATAGCAGGGATCCTATGAGCACTAGAGGCATTTGCCAGAGAGGGAGTCCTAACAGCCCATTCATAACTGCAGCGAAGGCTGCTCCGAGTGTCCCGATAGCGAGGCCGATTGCTGCGAATACACCAGCGAAGCGGGCGATGTCGAATGCGCTTCCAGCGGATGTTGAACCATTTTCCATGCTGCTGCCGATCGATCCGACGGTTTCCTTGGTTCCGTCCAGAAGCGATTTTTCGCGGGCTGCGGCGAAGTTCTGAAATTGGTCTTCGACGATTTTCGAAATGCGTTTGTAGGGTGACCAAAATGCTTGGCGCAGACTAATTGGATTTTCGATTGATTTCACTATGGTGGCGTCCCAATCGCGGCCAAAACGATCGATAAAAATGCCATTGCGACCGACCGTGAGAAAATCCGAAGCGCCGTTCATGAATGCAGCGGCGATGGTCATGGTTTTGGTTTCGCCCGGACGAGTGCACTCGCAGTACGCTAAGTAACATCGGCTCATTGGGGCGAGTGTCGCATGTTTCTTTGGATCTCGCACGAGAACGCACAGCTCGCAGCTGCGTCCATCCAGATAGAGCGTGCCTTGTTGGAAAATGGCGAGGCGCTCGGGGTCGTAGAAATCGCGAAGGGATACGAAATTGTTGAGGAGTTGAAAGAGGTTTTTGTTTAGACGGAGCAGCTTGTCTACCCGCTCGATCGAATTGGCGTGATTGGCGAGCTGGAGATCGCGCTCGATTAAGGCTTCGATATTTTGCTTTTCGGGTCCCGCTAGCAAAGTCCGCAGGCGATCTAGTCCGATTGATTCTACCGTTTCGCCAGCTCTGCATTCACGCCACTGGCCGTGGGCGGCTAGGCGGTCTCGGATGGTCTTCCAATCGTTGGCGCTTAGGGTGTCACGTTTGCCGAGAATCGATCCGACGACGACTTCGACGAACGTATCCATGGTTTTCATCCAAGCTGGATTGACTCCAGACTTCAGCGGAAGCGACCGTTCAGTCGAGGCTTGGGCGATTGGGAATTTGGCGAATTCGTCTTGATCGACTATCAAATCGTTTGCGACTGTATTCAGATATTGAACTTCTTGCGCTTCGATCGCATCAAGGGTGCGAGGATCGTATGATGCTAAATCGCGGCGGGTGAAGAAGTCGTCAATTTTGGCTTCGACCTCTTGATAGATCTCGTAGGCTTGGGCAGTAGCGATGCCGAGAGGAAAAATCTCATTGGAGTTGGCTTCGGATTGGGCGATCCAATCGCTGTAAGCTTGGGCTTCCTCGAAGAATCGGTCGACCTTGGCTTGATTGATACCGGGTTTACCTCCGCGATCGCGTATCGATTCGAAACAAGCCATGATCGCTTCGATGGTGGCTCGCGTTTCGTCGGTATTCGCGGAATCGATAGGAACGACTCCATCGCCGTTAAAAAGCGTGTTTTTGAAAATTCGGACACTGTCGGAAGTATCGTCTAGGGAAATGCTCTTTGCATCGGGCTTCCCCAGGTAATCGAGTATTTGCTTAGCGGAGTTCAGCAAAGCCAGGCCTTCCTCCGAACGGGTATCGAATTCGTCAAGGGCGAGCGTATCGGAGCCTTCTAGGATCGTATCTGCATTTTGAATTAGCGAGAGGGCCCATTTTGTGGCGCTTATCAGCTCCGGCGCACGAACGCGTCCATCATCATCGGCATCGATGAGATCCATTGTTTTCTCGTCAAAGTCGAGACCGCGCGTTGGGCAGGAAAGGGCGGCCCATAGTTTGAGGTCGAGCGTGTCGAGAGCTTTGAGGTCTTCACCGGATTCCAGGCTGACTTGATTGAATCCACCTAAGCGATGGAATTTCCAGTTACGTTCTCTCGATTCGCTCATACTCGCGTTTTATTGATGCTGTTGATCGAGCCTAGGGCAAGCGTGGAGTCTTTTGGGGAGCTACGGATGGGGAGATGGGGAGATGGGGAGATGGATCGATTTAAGGTTTGCTTGAGGTCGGTTTATTCGACTGTCTGAATTTTTCACAAGCTACCCCTGCACTGAATTTGGCATGGGTTTTCGAAATCTTACCACCTCATGAATATTCAAGGAAAAGGAACGCAGCAGAATACTTACGACGCGATCGTAATAGGTTCTGGAATCAGTGGCGGTTGGGCTGCTAAGGAATTGAGTGAAAAAGGGTTGAAGACGTTAGTGCTGGAACGCGGACGAGACGTTAAGCATGGCGAATACCCTACGGCGCACACGGAACCTTGGGAATTCGCGGGGCGAGAAAAAAACACTCAGAAGAATATTTCGCGCCAGAAAAAGCAAAACCGAACTGGATACACGACCCATCCCGCATCGGCCCATTGGTTTGTGGATGATGTAGACAACCCTTATTCTGAAGATCAGCCTTTCGATTGGATGCGTGGTTATCATGTCGGAGGCCGTTCGCTTTTGTGGGGGCGCCAGTCCTACAGGATGGGTGATCTCGATTTATCGGCCAATGCTAAGGATGGCATGTCTGTTGATTGGCCAATTCGCTACAAGGACCTGTCGCCTTGGTACGACTATGTGGAGGAATTCGCGGGAATTAGCGGATCTAGAGATGGCTTGTCTCAGTTGCCCGATGGAAAGTTCCTTCCGCCAATGGAGATGACCTGCGTCGAGGAGCATGTACGCGACCGCATCAAGTCTGCCTTCAATAATCGCGCTATGATCATTGGTCGCGCGGCAAACTTGACTGTTCCGCACAAAGGGCGGGGCAATTGCCAATTCCGAAACCGCTGTATCCGCGGCTGCCCATATGGTGGCTATTTTAGTAGTAACGCATCAACTTTGCCAGCGGCCTACGCATCGGGCAATCTAACGTTACGTCCGTTCTCGATCGTTAACGAACTGATTTACGATAAGGAAAAGGGTAAGGCAATCGGCGTTCGCATAATCGATTCGGAAACCAATGAGGTCATCGAATACTATGCGAAGGTGATCTTCTGCTGCGCGTCGGCAATTGCTTCGACGTTCATTCTGCTCAATTCGAAATCCGATCGCTTCCCGAACGGTTTCGGAAATGAAAGCGGGGAGCTCGGACATAACCTAATGGATCACCATTTCAAGGTGGGCGCTTCAGCGCGATTCGATGGGTATGACGATAAGTATTACAAAGGACGTCGGCCCAATGGGATTTACATTCCTCGATTCCGTAACCTAGACAAGGCATCCACGCAAAAGGACTACGTGCGCGGTTTTGGGTATCAAGGTCGAGCTAGTCGCGATAATTGGTCGCGCGGAATTGCTGAGCTTGCACGGTTTGGCCCGAGCCTTAAGGCCGATCTGATCGAGCCCGGTCCCTGGCGCTTTGGCATCGGTTCGTGGGGCGAGTGTTTGCCGTATCACGCAAACCGCATGTATCTGAACGAAGATGTTCGCGACAAGTGGGGTCAGCCTACTGTCACTTTCGACGCAGGTTGGAAGGAAAACGAATACGCGATGCGAAAGGATATGAAGCAATCGGCAATCGATATGATCGAAGCTGCTGGCGGAAGGGAAATCACTCCATTCGATACGCCTGAAAAGAGCAACCCAGGCAATTGCATTCACGAAATGGGTACGGCCCGCATGGGACGCGATCCTAAGACTTCGATATTGAACAAGTGGAATCAGGTTCATGCCTCGCCAAATGTCTTCGTAACCGATGGAGCATGTATGACATCGGGAGCCTGCCAAAACCCATCACTCACTTACATGGCTTTGACTGCCCGAGCGGCAGATCACGCTGTGAGCGAACTTAAGAAAGGAAACCTCTCCTAGAAAGGAAACGAAATCATGGATACGAATTCTAATATTGGAGATTTGGTCGTTATGAATCGACGTGAAGCGCTCAAACGGGCTGGATTATTTCTAGGAGCGGCAGTTTCCGCTTCTACGATGACGGGTGTATTAAATGCTCAGTCGAAGGGTGGTCGTTCGAAAAGTAAGGCGAATAATTTGAGCCGTGTTCAGTATGGGATCGCCGAGGCAATTGCCGATCGAATACTGCCCAAAACGGATACGCCGGGCGCCTTGGATGTCGGGGTTCCTGAATGGATTGATTTGATGTATGGCGAATTCCTGACTGACGACGAGAAGCTTACGTTTGAAAAGGGTCTTGGCGGAGTTAATCGAGCAAGTCGAAAGGCCCATAAGTCACCTTTCGTCAAATTGAATGGAGATCAGCAGGATGGGATTCTGAAAGGACTCGCAGAGAGCGAGTCTCCGTTTTTCCTGAAAGCGCGTGAGCTGACGATTTCCGGTTACTTTACATCTGAGACCGTAATGAAAACGGTGCTTAACTATGATTTCATTCCGGGAATGTGGCAAGGCTGCGTGCCGATCTCAGAAGTTGGCAATAAGGTTTGGGCGCACTAGGGGAGTGATCTTCTAGGGATTTTTTGACTCCCATTGGGTTTAATGCCCCGAAGCTCTTGACGGGCGTAGCCCCTTGTGGGC
>JAPKDW010000240.1 GCA_028822375.1 Opitutaceae bacterium
CTTCCAGTTTTAAACAGACGAGCAGTTTTCATGATAGCTACCATGATATATACTATTAGATCGTCAAGAGGAATCCTAACTAAGGCTACTTCCATGTAAAAGGGACGTAGCAGGGCCAGTACTTAAAGCTTAATCTGCTTTTTTCTGCTGCTAGGCTTCAGGGAATGCCCAGGCCTCTGCGATTCGATCCGAGTGTAGCGGGACCCCGTTCTCCCCCTCTAGAGCGACTTCCTGATTGTCGTCCGCAATATAGGCGATAATGTTGATAAGATCGAGCGTGGCTGTTTTTTGGATACTGTTCTAAAGTAAAAACGTGTCGCCGGTAATTAGCGGACGCTTGCTTACATCTTCTTTCATGAACTGCTGGGCCTCATTTAAAAACTTAATATGGAGATAATAGGGTCAGTGCTTGAATCTTGATAAACTACGGTCCTCGGCTTGGAAGGTAGCGGTTGCGGGGTACATGAGGCTGATGCGGCTCTGTCGCAATGGCTGGCTCGCCGAGCGGCTGGATATGGGGAGCGATACGCTGTGTTTTCCAAATGCAATCAGGCGAGAGAGAAGGGGCGAAAGAGCTCTTCAAGCGGATCGTCGCAAAGATCAAGCACCGACCCTTTTGGCCATTCTGCTCTGCAACTACTAAATCGCATTGTGATGTTTCGCGGGTTAGCCTTTTCTTTTTGTGGATGGGGGAGTGTTTTGGGGGCCGAAGTATTTTTCGCTTCGGTAGCGTAGCCAGACTCTGAGGTCTTGTGGAATCTGTTCTTTCTGCTCTGGTGTGAGCGTTTCGTAGAGTGCTAGGGCTTTCTCTCTCTCTCCGCGACAGGGGGCGTTGCGGTGCTGCTTCCAAAATGTCTTTGCCAAGCGTATGCGTCGGCAGACCTCTTTTACGAGTGCTTTGCCTTGAAGGGGTTTCTTCGGTTTCGCGGGCATGGTTATCGGAGTCAGAATGACAAGCGTCTCAATGTTTGTCTGAAGTGAGATTTAGCTTAAGAACGCACAATTGAAGCGGAAACCTATTTCATAAAGTAAAAACGCACGGCCAGACCGCTTTAGTCTATTTCGATGTTTTGCGAACCTGTTGGAGTACAGCGGGTGCATCGCTTTCTCGTTGGAATTGTAGGTGGGCTTTAGCGGTTGCAAGTCTCTTGTATTACAGTATTCTAACACCTCAATAATTTGAACTGTAATTTTCAAAAAAGCCCCTATGTCAAGAATTGCGACAACTGAGAAAACCCAAGAATATCTCGAACGTTACATTAACGGCGTCAAAAAGCGAAATCCCGGCGAGACCGAATTTCATCAAGCTGTCTATGAAGTCGCCCAGAGTATTTTTCCCTATATCGCCGACAAGCCTCATTACCATGAACAACAAATAATGGAACGGCTAGCCGAACCCGACAGGGTCATCTCGTTTCGGGTTTGTTGGGCAGACGATAACGGTAATATTCGCGTTAACCGAGGATACCGCGTTCAAAACAACAATGCAATTGGACCTTATAAGGGTGGTATCCGTTTCCATCCTAGCGTGACGCAAAGCGTGTTGAAGTTTTTGGCATTCGAACAAACCTTCAAGAATTCTCTAACTGGATTGCCGATGGGAGGGGGCAAGGGCGGTGCGGATTTCAATCCCAAAGGAAAATCCGATAGTGAAGTGATGCGCTTTTGCCAGTCCTTCATAACGGAACTATATCGTCATATCGGCGAGGATACGGATATCCCCGCGGGTGATATTGGTGTTGGGGCCCGTGAGATCGGCTATATGTTCGGTCAGTATAAACGCATTACCAATCGATTCGTAGGTGTCCTGACGGGCAAAGGCTTGGAGTTTGGCGGCAGTCTCATTCGAACCGAAGCAACGGGATACGGCACCGTCTACATGCTCGAAAACATGATGCAGCATGCGGGCAATTCGGTGGACGGCAAAACCGTCGCTATTTCCGGGTCCGGCAACGTCGCCACGTATGCAGCGGAAAAGGTCATTCAACTTGGCGGCAAGGTGGTCACCCTTTCGGACTCGTCAGGTTTTGTCTATGATTCGGAGGGTATCGATACGGAAAAATTAGCCTATGTCATCGACTTGAAAACCGTGAAGCGCGGACGGATTTCAGTCGCTGCAGAGGAATTCCCAAGCATGGAGTTCCATGAAGGAAAACGTCCTTGGGCAGCCTCGGTCGATGTTGTGCTGCCGTGCGCTACGCAAAACGAAATTTCGACCGATGATGCTACGAAATTGCTTTCCAATGGTTTGATCGCAGTTTCCGAAGGCGCCAATATGCCAACGGAAATCGACGCCATCAAAGCCTTTCAGGCAGCAGGCGTTTTATATGCGCCGAGTAAGGCCGCCAATGCCGGTGGCGTTGCGGTATCGGGCTTGGAAATGAGCCAAAACAGCGCCCGTATTTCATGGTCGGAAGACGAGCTGCAGAAATTGTTGAGCAGTACCATGAAGGACATTCATGATAAATGCGTTCAATACGGCCAAGGCGAAAACGGGAAAGTGGATTATTTGGCCGGCGCAAACGTTGCCGGCTTCGCCAAGGTTGCCGATGCGATGATGGCGTATGGCGTGGTCTGATTAAAGAGTGACTTATATCCACTTATCGGATACGCGTGTTTTTAAAGGATAGGTCGATCGGGCAAAGAGATCTCAACCAAAAACAAACCTAGGCGTTCGCGGCAGCTTGGGGACAAGCTTGCCCTACCATAAGAGATCCAACCTCCCAGTCCCTCCATCTCCCCATCCCTCAATCTCGCGGCCACCAAAGAGCGCCCTCTTCTAAAGGACGTACGATTTGGGAGGCAATGCGCATCGGCCCGCGGGGCAACGTCAACTCCGGGCGCTTCCACGCTCCCTTTCGCCTAGCCATCTCTTCAGCATCGACGCGCGCGAAGAGTTCCTCGGTATTCCCGTCCAAGCACACCGTATCACCTTCTTGGATTAACGCAATCGATCCTCCTTTCCAGGCTTCGGGTTCCACATGGACGACTAAGGTGCCTCTGGATACACCTGAAAGGCGTCCATCGGTCACAACCGCAATCCGTGAATCGCTGCCCATTCCCGTCAATGCTGCCGTAAGTCGCAATAGCTCAGGGCAACCTACGGATACCCCCTGATAGCGAAGCACAATTATGTCACCATCGTTGATGCCGCCACTGAGTACTTCCTTAACCGCATCGTTCTCAATATCGAAAACTCGAGCTGGTCCTTCCAAAACTCTTTGGTTCGCGTTCATCTTAAACACACAGCCTCTGGTGGCGATGCTAGCAGTATCATTAGTCGAGAAATCTCCTTTAACGATTACAAGAGAAGACTTCGGCTTCAATGGAGACTCAATCGAGCGAATGACATCTGTATCCGGATTTTGGAAATCCGGCAATTGAACGTCCGCCAGGTCTGCCCCGATGGTCTTTCCAGTAATAGTCTTCGCCTCCGTATCCAAAAATCCTTGATCAATCATGTAGCGAGCCAACGGAGGCAAGCCACCGGCTTTCTCATAAAGGTCCACCATTACGAATTTTCCCGCAGGCAACAGATTTAGCAATACGGGCGTATCCGATTTCGCCTGAATATCGTCTAAGCCAAATGGCACTCCAAATCCTTCAGCAATCGCGGGCAGGTGTATGACCGCATTGGTACTGCCTCCAATGGCATGAAGCATAGTCGCCGCATTGCTAAAAGAACGTTCATCAACAATATCGCCGATTGTCTGATCCTCGTTCCACATGCGAATCAGAGCATCGGCTGCTGCTCTCGCTTCTTCGATTTTCGGGCCAAAAACGTCTTTATGGTTCGGGTCCATGGCGGGCGTACTCGCGCTTGAAAATACCGACATGCCCAAGGTAGACGCGAGAACAGCGAGCGTATTCGAAGTCGCCATCACGCCACATCCTCCTGGAGAAGGAAGGGCATTGAGAACGATATCCTCATACGCGTCTTTGTCGATTTTCCCTGCAGCCAGCATTCCTGCAGCCTCTGTCGCGGTTTCGATCTGAATACTCTTTCCAGCCAAACTACATCCCGTTCGTATGGTTCCGCCATGAATCAAAACAACGGGAAGCTCCTTCAACCATGAAGCAGCCAGCATTCCTCCCGCTACCGTCTTGTCGCAACCGGTTATTATAATCACCGCATCGACTCGATTGATCTCAGCTTGCTGAACAATGGAACTAGCGAAGATCTCCCTCGAAAACAGCGAAAGCCCCATGGCGCCTATTCGCGGGTCCTTTTCGTAAGAATGGCCCATTGAGATGGCGTCCGTTACGGCAGCAACCGGTTCGATCGCCGTCACCCATCCCTCTCGCGCCCAAAGATGCGAGGCCATTTCCTCCGCTAATTTGCGGTGGTGGAGATTGCATAGATTGGTCTCACCACCTCCATGGAAAATTATGACGATCGGATCTTTTTCGTTTGGCAAATAGGGAGCATCTTCGCCTCCCCTGAATTCCGTTTTAACGGCTTGACGCATCCAACCGTTTTTCATCGAAAGCGTACAACCACGCATTTCGCTAAAGAAATCGCTTCTCTTCTCTTTTTCCGAACTCACGTTTTCAATTAGGTGTTTAAGAATTGAATAGGCAAGGCTAACATTTCGAACGCAAATTACGTAGTTAATTCCTAAATACTATTAGTATAGGATTTAGAGTCTGTTAAAGGGGTCGGTGTAGGAGCGGGACCGCTAAGCGTGGACCGCGATAGTGTAGATTTACATAAGACAGAAAGACGGATCGCGGGATAAACCCGCTCCTACAGATTGGGGGCAGAGCGATTTCCCTCAAAAAAAACGGCAGAATGGTCAGTCGTCTGCGATATCGAAGCGAAATGCACTGCTTGAGTTTTCATTATCCTTTTCGGGATGCCTTTGCGTCTTTGACAAGTCGTCGCTCATCCATTCAATTCGTCCAATCTTTATGAAGTCCCCAATACCTTCTCTTCTTGTCGTGGTTTCCGTGCTGGCGTTTGTCAGCATTGGCAAAGCTGTCGATACTCCGAACATTATCGTCCTCCTCGCGGATGACCTGGGCTATGGGGAACTGAGTTGCCAGGGCAACGCGGAAATCCCTACGCCGCACATCGACTCGATTGCGGCGAATGGCGTTCGGTTTACCAATGGCTATGTGACCGGACCCAATTGCAGTCCTTCACGAGCGGGTTTTCTCTCAGGACGAATTCCCACGCGATTCGGATACGAGAACAATCCGATCGGGCATCGCAATGAAGACCCGACCATTGGGCTTCCGGCGGACGAGGTGACGATCGCCGAGACCTTGCAAGACGCGGGTTACGTGACCGGCCTGATAGGGAAGTGGCATCAGGGAGGTACAGCGGCGTATCATCCTTTTAGACACGGTTTCGAAGAGTTTTTCGGTTTCATGCACGAGGGACATTATTTCGTTCCGCCACCATGGGAGGGCGTGACCACGATGCTGCGCCGTAAAACGATTCCCGGCGGTGGGGAAGGTCGCTGGGTCGGGAAAAAGGGCCTGATCTATCACACGTGGGGCAATAACGAGCCGGATTACGATGCCGACAATCCGATCATACGCGGCGGTCAGCCGGTAGTCGAAACGGAATACCTGACCGATGCGCTGACGCGCGAGGCCGTCGACTTCATCGACCGTCACGACGACAAGCCTTTCTTCCTCTACCTTCCCTACAATGCGGTCCACAGTCCGCTACAGGGAGCGGATGCCTACATGCGCAAGTTCTCCCATATCGAGGATATCCAACGACGGATCTTCGCGGCCATGTTGGCCAATATGGACGACAGCGTCGGAGCGGTTTTGAAGCAATTGCGAAAATCCGGATTGGAAGAGAACACGCTGGTCTTTTTTCTCAGTGACAATGGCGGTCCGACTCGGGAGCTGACCTCTAGCAATGCACCCTTGCGCGGGCAAAAAGGCATGATGTACGAAGGCGCTTTGCGAGTACCGTTTATGGTTCAGTGGAAGGGCGCAATACCTGCGGGCAAAGTCTATGACAATCCGGTCAGCTCGCTCGACATCTATGCCACCGCAGCAGCGAATGCAAAAGCGAAGGCTCCCAAAAATATCGAAGGAGTTAATCTGATTCCGTTTCTCACTGGCGAAAATTCCGGCAGGCCGCACGAGACTTTGTTCTGGCGCCAGGGCGGCAAGGCCGGTTTGCGTCACGGCGATTTGAAGCTGGTTCGAATGGGCGGGCGAAAGGATGTCGGCAATGCGAAGTGGGAACTTTACGATCTCTCGAAAGACCTCTCTGAGGAAACGAACCTGGCTCAATCGAACCCGGAGAAACTCGCTGAGTTGATCGCGCTATGGGAAGAAATGAACGGCGAAATGCGCGAGCCAATGTTTTAGTCTGATTCGTAGGGCCGGCGCTTGCGCCGTGCCGCGATAGAAGATTCAACCTGACAAAGCGGCACGGTGCGA
>JAPKDW010000030.1 GCA_028822375.1 Opitutaceae bacterium
CCTCCACGTGGTCCGCGCTGCCTGCCTTGTCCTCCGGCGCCGCCACGACCTCGGTTCCCACCTGGGCCCTGGGCCATTTTACCGAATTCTTCTTTTGAAAGTTCGCCGCTTTCATCCGCGTCGGCCTTCTTGAATGCAGCTGCCATGCGTTCTGTCATTTGCTCTTTCATTGCTTCTGGATCTCCGCCACCGCCGCGTTGGCCACCTTGTCCGCCACCGCCTTGAGGGTTGCCTTCGCCTCCAGGGCGTTGTCCGCCTCCTCCGCGACGTGACATTTGTTCTACCCGGCTATTGACGAGCTCTTCTAGGGTTACGCCACCGCTTTTGTCTTTGTCAGCCATGGCGAACTGGTCTGGCCGTTCGCGGTTGCCACCTTGTCCTCGTTGAGGACGTTCTCGTTCGGCGTCTTGGGCTAAAAGGGTGGAGCTGCCGGCTACGAGCAAGCTGGATAAAAGCGCGATAGTTCGACTTTTCATAGTGGTTCTTTCGTGTCTGGATTTTGTGAGCAATCGTCACTTTGTGGCGATTGCGTGTGTTCTACCAACGCTAGCAAGTGCGGCAGGGTTTCACTTTTATCTCTGATGGGGACGGAGGCGCCTCGTTTTCGAGAGGCAAATTGCTACTGTATGGGATTCTCGTACCAGAAAACACCGAGACCCGTTTTCTCGTTGCGCTCCACGTTTATGTGGTGTTCCTCGCAAGTAAGAACGTCGAGGTCGCCGTCGAGGTCGAGGTCGAGCAATTCGATTCGATCGAATTTTATGCCACCTGGACCGGACATTCCGAATGACTGCCAATTTTCGAAGTCTCGATCTGTCGATTGTTTGATCCAAAAAACACCTTGGTGTGGTGGATTAGCTCCTTCGCAGGTAATCACCAGATCGGGTAATCCGTCGAGGTCGAGATCGCCCACTGCAACGGCTTTTGCGCGGCCAGTATTTTCGGGATATTCTAGGACGCGTTTTTCCCAGGATTGGCCGGTCGCGTCGAGGCGTCGCCACCAAACAACTTGTCGATCCTTGGCGACAAGCAGCACGTCTTTGAGTCCATCTTGGTCGAGGTCCGCTATTTTGCCGAAGAGCTGTTCAATGTCGGCACCTCCTATTAGATGTTTAGGCCAAGGAGCGTTGAGCGTGCCGGGATTTTCGATCCAGTAAGCGCCGCGGAAATCGCCTTTTCGATCGACGTAGAATAAGTCGAGGTCGTCGTCGCCGTCCATGTCTTCAACGAAGATAGACATGACCCAGCCGGTTTCCGAGAGAGCTCGCCACCTCCAGTTGCCTTTGTGTTTCTCCGGGTTGTCAGGTAATTCCCAGTAGCCGATCGTTCCGTTTGGATTTTTGCTAGCGGCGAAAATCAAACGGACGGTTTCTGAGTCGAAAGACAGTTCGGCTGGTTCGGCGAACATCCATTTGGTCATGTTCTTGGAGCCAGGGAGGAGGGTTTGAGTCCATTGTTTCGAATCGAGGACTTCTCCGTTTTCGGGGGCGAAAATGAGATACATTGCTTGATCCTTTCCTTCGCAGCTTACGACGACGTCGAGGTAATCATCGCCGTTGAGGTCGACGAACACGGCATCTTCGGCGGAAGGGGTCACGCCGATGTTAGCGGACGGCCATTTTTGAGTTACGTTCGTTTTTCCAGGATGGAGGTAGATACGCGTGCTAAAACCTTCTTCCCAGCCTGTAACTATGTCGGGGAGTCCGTCATTGTTCAGGTCTCCTAGCTTTACGCCATCGGCGCCTTTCGAACTGTCGTCGATGATGTGACGAGACCAGGATTGTTCCGAAACGAGGGCGGATTCATCGCCAAGACAATGTACTATGGCGAGTAGGGGAAGAGCATAGTAGAGCGGATGCATGGGGTGGTTAGTCTTAGATTTATAGGGCCTGGATTGACAAGGTTAGAGGTGCAGCGTTTTATCACTCTGACGCGTTATCTAATTATTCTCAAACACAATCATTATGAAAACAATAAAAGTATTGATAGCAGTTTTCCTCGCTTGGGGGCTGATCGGGTCGGCAATCGCGGACCATCACAAAAAAGGGGAGCAGTCGGTTTTTCAGGCGACATTTCTTGGATCTTACAGTGCCGAAACCGATAAGCTGGTGAGTTTGGTAGAGGAATTTTCTGAAAAAGGATTCGAGTGGCGACCGGCGGAGGGAATTCGATCGGTGCACGAAGCGGTTTTGCACGTGGCTACCGCAAATTACGGGATTGGATCCCGATTCCTGGGAAAGGCGATGCCGGAAGGGCTTAATCCGCGTGAATTAGGCAAGACGGTCAAAACCAGAGAAGAAGCGATCGTGGTCCTCAAGGATTCAATTCAGTTCGTCAAGGAAGCGGTCGGCACTCTCGATGACGCTGCCTTGGCCGAGCCAATTAAGCTATTCGGCAGTGACTCTAACCGTATGGGCGCCGTGTTGGTTCTCGGTGGGCACGCGTATGAGCACTTAGGCCAACTGATCGCTTATGCACGTTCAAGCGGCGTGGTTCCACCATGGAGCCAGTAGTTCCGTTCCAGTTTATAGAAAAGAAGACCCGTCGTTAGGCGGGTCTTTTTGTTATCTAAAACGGACTGTACTCTGGGAAGAACTTCACCAGCAGATGCATCAGGATAAACGAGGACGCGTTGAAGAATCCGTGGGCGAAGACGGCATCCCAAATCGATCTGTGGAAGACCATGATAGCCCCCAGTCCGACGCCAAGCCCAGTCGTCAGGGCGACCCCGCCCCAGCCTTGAGAGAAATGTCCGAGGCCGAATATGATGGCGACCATTGCCACGGCGGCGAGTTTGCCCATCACGGATTCAAAGAGCCGTGGGAACAACGCGGCTAAGCCCGCCAAAACACCGGCTCGCCAAAGTTCTTCTCTTAGCCCAGCAAATACAAAGCTGACCAAGGTGACATTGATAAACAAGTAGAGCGGGCTATTCTCGATTGCTTCGATGTCGATGGTGTGCTCCACTTTGGGACGAAGTTCTTGGATAGTTTCTTCGTCGAGCCCGCCTAGCGTCATTCCTGCGATAACGGCGCAGACTGCTAGGATTCCAATCGCAAGACGCAAGCCGACCGAATAGGCTAGTCCTCGCCAAATTGGTCCGATACCGCCTTTCCATCCGAGAAGCAGTTGCTTTCCAGTCGCCCGCGATGCGAGCCAAGCTAAACCGAACAATACAAAGAAGAAGCCCAACTGCCCTGCGATCTGAACTAGCAGATCCAACGGGTCGGCGGACAAAGCGGCCTCGGATACCTCTGTTGAATCCGCTGCGTAAAAACTCATCAACCCGATCGCCAGAGGATAGCTGGCGAGCAATACTAGATGCGCCCACCAGCGAGCTTTCGAAATAGGCTTGGCTAAAGAGAGTTGTTCGGATGCGACGTCTTGCGGCTGTTCAGAGGGTGTAGTCGAATTGTCGTGTTCTCTCACGTCGCGGAACCTAGGCAGTCCAACTTTGACCGTCAAGGCACGGTCTTTAATTTACCAGTCGCGGAAAAATCGGTTTAGTCCCCGTGCAAGGTTAGCGTTCTGGATTTCATAGCTAAATCGAGCGCTCGTCTCTTCGCGCTTTGCGGATGAAACATGGTGGGCGATGCTTCTCTGCTTTCTTGGGGTTAGCTCTTCCCATCGTGTCATTGCATCGGGATCTTGCTCCAAAGCGATGAGGAATTCATCGCAAACATCGATAGCATTGGGTTCGGAGTCAGGTTCGATGGTGACGGAAACTGGGTTATCAAGCGCACCGCCCGCCTCTTTCAAAAGCGAGAATCCAACGACAAGATGACTTCTGAATTCGACGCTTCCTTGCAGTCCGCGTTTCATTTCGTATTCGTTTATCCTGACAATTAGGCGCTTTATTCCTGCCTCTCTTAGAGGCTTGGAAACGTAATCGAGTACTGGAACTCCATGCGGGTTCATCGCGTCTTCGACGCGGCAGACTCTGGATTTGAAATTGAATGGTTTCATAATGCAAATGGGGCTGGAGGCATTGGCATGATTCTCGATTGTCACCGGCTAAGTCCAGCAATCTTTGGCGCCGTTGACTACCGCGAAATGAGGAATGTATTCGGTTTCGAATTGCCGCCATGCTTTGACTAGCCTTACGAGTTTGATCCTTGGCGCAGCGGTCGTGTCTGCGTACCTTAAGGGAAGCTTCGAAGTGATGGGAGCATTCCGTAATTTTGGAATACGTTTTGCGCCGAGTTCTCGGCGTTTCTGAAAGGGGTGGCAAGCGCTCGGTTTCGCTTATCCCTGAGGACGCCGCCAAGGGGCTTCGGGATCGTAGTCGAGATTTGGTGACATCATCTGAGCGTCTATGCTTGTGCGCCATCGTGTCAGCTTTTTTTGGAGACGTTTGGCTAGTTCGGGGCGCTCTTTGGCTAGGTCGTTTGATTCGGTTGGATCGTTGGCGAGGTCGTAGAGTTCGAGACTTCCGTCCTCGAAGTATTCGATGAGTTTTAGGTCGCCGTCGCGCATTGCGCTGTAAGGATTGGCTTTGTGGTAGTGGGGGTAGTGCCAATAAAGGGCGTCGCGATCGAGCTCGCCTTTTTGGGTGAGCAAGGGGACGAGGCTTAGGCCGTCGCGATGTTCTTTCGGCTTGAGCGGAAGTCCGGCAATGTCGAGCAAAGTCGGGTAGATGTCGGTTCCGATAACAGGGGTTTCGTTTTCGGATCCAGCGTTGATGGCTCCTGGCCATTTGATGATGAGCGGTTCGCGGATGCCGCCTTCGTAGGGAGTGGCTTTACCGTCGCGGAAAGGGCCGTTATTGCCACGGGCGTTTACGCCACCGTTGTCGGAGGTGAATACGATGACGGTATTTTTGTCGAGGCCTTGGGCTTCGAGCGCGGCGGTGACGCGGCCGACGCTTTCGTCTAGCGACTGCACCATCGCGGCGTATTTGTCTGCAGCTGGATAGTCGGTTTTGTCGTTTTCGTTGAATTGCTTTTTGGCGGTGTACTTTGCCGTTAGGTCGTCTTTGGCGATGATGGGTCCGTGTACGGTGTAGTAGGCGAAGTAGAGTAAAAAGGGATCTTCTTTGTCGGCGTTTTCTATGAAGTCGACCGCGGCGTCAGTGAGGGCGTCGGTGAGGTAGTCGCCTGCTTTGCCTTCGAGGTTTGGCATGCCGAAAGGGTGAAAGTACTTTCCGGGTCCCTTGGGCTGGCCCCATTCGCGACCGCCGATGTTGCTATCGAAGCCGTGTTTGTTGGGGTAGTGATTGACCCAATCGTCGGGATCAGGAACGGGAAGAAGGTGCCATTTGCCGATGAATTGGGTTTGATAGCCGGCTTCGCCTAAGGCTTCGGCGAGAGTGACTCTTTCGTGTTCGATGCGCATGGTCCAGTCGGGGACCTTGAGCTTTCCTTTCGGGTTTTTGTGGCCGGGAATCCAGTCGGTGAGTTTTAAGCGAGCCGGGTATTGGCCTGTTAGGATGGCAGCTCGACTTGGCGAGCATACGGCGCAAGCAGCGTAGGCTTGGTTGAACTTCATGCCTTCGGATGCCAGCTGATCGATGTTTGGGGTTTCGTGGTAGACGCTGTCGTAGGCGGCGACATCTCCCCAGCCCATGTCGTCGACGAGAAAGACGACGAAGTTGGGTTTGTCAGGTTTTGCGGATACGAATGGGGTGAGAAATAGGGCGAGCGTAGCGAGAGCGTTGGTGAAGCGTTTCATTTTGTAGATTGAGTGTGTTGTGGAGATTCCTTGGTGGGGTAGAAGTTAGATAAATCAGCGCAGGAAAAATCGCGGGATAAACCCGCTCCTACAGATTGGGGGTGGAAACTTTCTTAGTAAAGGAATGACGAGGCAAGTGGGAAAGCACATGAACTTGTAGCTTTAGTCTCCAGACGGAGATGCCTTGGTAATCGGGCTTTTTATGATTTTTTGGATTATCCGTGGGAACGTGTGTACCGTAATTGGCGGCCGCATTTACTGGAGCATGCGCTCGACTTCCTGAAGGAAAACAGTGAAATCGAAGTGACGTTGTTGCTCTGGGCGTGGATGCCTGGGGGCATTCGGGGGGTAAAACCCTCTCCTATAGCCTATTCACCTCTCCCTCCCCTACAGCTCCTAAGCTGTCCGGCTGGCGTCGCGGGAATCGAGGCAGGCTTGTGAGACTTTGTGCATGAGCTCCAAATGCATCAAGCGTTCCGCTTCGCTTAGGCTATTCATGATTTCATCTTCAAGTGTGTGGGCGACCGCCTGACCTTTGAAATATAATGCTTCCCCGGCTTCCTGGATGATGAGTTGCTTGGCGCGTTGATCGTGGATGTGGGGTGAGCGCTTGACCCAGCCGTTTGTTTCCATGCGGTTAATGATAGAGGTAATGGTGTTGTTATCACTCGACATTAATTTCGCTAAATCGGATGGGCGGATGCACTCGCCTTTCTTTTCATGTAACCAGCGCAGCACGGTGAATTGGTCAGGCGTCAGCCCGAATGGCTTCAAGCGAATGCGGAAACTCTGGTTCAGGCCAAACCAAGCGGAACGCAGCAAGAGCGGGAAGCGTTTTTGCGGGGCGTTGGCCTGGCTTTCGGGTGTTTGTGATGATGGGTTCATTGCGGGCTATTAATACGTATGCGTAGCAAAATCAGATCTGCTTGTCTACTGAGAACTGATCTATTCCGAAGTTTTTGCGGTATTTCACTCAACATAACTATTAAACGCGTGATAAACAGATTGACATTATAATACGTATTCGTATTAGTTCCACTCGAATTCTCCTTTGTTAGTCAATGCGTTCCAATCGCTTAAACACCTGTTTCCCCTCTAATTTACTGCAAAAGTTGTTCATTCGGCATTAATCGCTGTCTCTATAAATTTTCCAAAGAGGGAAACCTTGGAAGAAATCCAATCGTTATGTCTTCTGATACTTGATCGTTATGCATCAAAACACAATCGGCGCCTCGCCTAAATCCAGGAACTCTAACCCGCGCCGCAGTAAGCACTTGCTGCTCGCAATACTAGCAACGGCTAGTCTGACGCTCGCGCCGATTCTTTCGGCTAAGTCTGTCGATGGCTGGCTTTCTTGGCGCGGACCATTGCAGTCAGGCGCTTCGCTTGAGAAAAACTTGCCGGACTCGCTTGAGCTTAAGGGCGAAGATCACCTCTGGAGCTATCCTGTCAAAGGCGGCGGAGCTCCGGTTATAGCAGACGGACGTGCTTACGTTTTCGGTTACTATGAAGAGAATGAGGGCAAGCTAGTTGAAGAGACGCTGCTTTGCCTCGACGCGAAATCGGGCAAGAAGATCTGGGAATACCGTTCGCGAGACTTCCTAAGCGACAATGTCTACAATCGCTACGGAATCGGCTCTCCGTGCGTGGATCCCGATACGGGCAATGTCTATGTAATGGTCACTTCCGGTCTCGTTCTGGCGTTTGACCGCGACGGGAAAAAGCTTTGGGAGCACTCGATGCTGGAGGAATTCTGGCGTCTTACGTTTCCGAATGGCCGCACGGGCGGTCCAGTGGTCGATGGCGATTTCGTGATTTTTCGCGGAATTACCGCAAATTGGGGACCGAGCGGCCCTCCGGGCGACCGTTTCTACGGTTTCGAAAAGCAGACGGGCGAGTTGGCCTGGTGGTCTGCTCCGGACATCAAGCCGGTCGATAGCTCGAATTCCACCCCCACCTTTACCGATATCGATGGACGACGCGTCTTCATCGCCGGAACAGGTTCGGGTAGCATTGTTTGTTCGAATGCCCGCACGGGTGAACCGGTATGGCGGACGACAATATCTTCGGGCGGCGTCAACGCTTCGGTACTGCTTTACGGTGACGACAAGGTTATTGCAATTCACGGCAAGGAGAACGTCGATTCTACTACTAAGGGACGTTTGGTGTGTTATCGAATGCCTTCCGAATATCCGACAGGCGATAAACCCGTTATCCTAGGAAAGGCCGACGAAGTGTGGCGCAACGATGATCACGTGTCATTCAGCAGTTCTCCGACTCTGCATGACGGACGTATCTATACTACAATTGCGACAGGTAACCTGCTTTGCGTGGATGCGGATACTGGCAAGACGCTCTGGAGTCTCAAGCTCGGACCGGACCAGCTGCACGCGTCACCGCTTTATGCAGACGGAAAGCTTTACGTGCCGATGGCCGAAGGGAATGTTTTCGTGGTCAAGCTGCACGACGATCACGGTGAGATCATCAGCGAAGCCGAAATGGGCGCAGTATGTCTAGCGGCTCCATCGGCTTACGAAGGTAAAGTTTATATCCAAACCAGGGGAGCCTTGCATTGTTTCGGCACCGAGAAAGGCAAGTTCCTTGGAGTTAAGACCTCTGTCGCGAAGGTTAAGGACAAGAAGATCGCCGCTCTACAAGTGGTGCCCGCCGAGATTGCTCTCATGCAGGGCCAGTCGGTTGATTTCACCGTCTGGGGATTGAACGCAGTAGGTCAACGCGTGAAGCAGATTTCCGGCGCGTCTTGGGACACGGGAAGCCTGGGGGCGAGCCTGAAAGGCAATTCTCTAACGGTCGCCAAGGATGCTAAGCACGCCGCGGGAATGATTAAAGCTTCGGCCAACGGCCTAACGACCGCTATCCGCGCTCGCATCGTCGCGGGGCCAAGCTACAGCGAAGACTTCGAAAGTTTTGAGCTGACCAATAAAAATCATCTCGGCGAAGCCGTTTCGTTCCCTCCATCGACCTGGCTCGGAGCTCGCGTCAAGTGGAGCGTTGTCGAACGCGAAGGCGAAAAGGTTATCACCAACGTTCTGGATATTGT
The DNA here is from genome assembly GCA_028822375.1 of Opitutaceae bacterium. Taxonomy (GTDB): domain Bacteria; phylum Verrucomicrobiota; class Verrucomicrobiia; order Opitutales; family Opitutaceae; genus Pelagisphaera. The sequence goes on from JAPKDW010000030.1 coordinate 8,732, forward strand.
GATCAAGCAACGCACGACTAATTTCGTGGGCCATCACGATATGAGCGATTACACCTTCACGGCCGATGTGCTGACGGACGGAAATCGCCGCATCCTTTCTTCAATTGGCCTGGTAAATCAGCGCTACCTCATCGCGCTCGTCGGGAATTGGCGAATTTTGGAAGTTTCGAGTAACCACGACCGTCTCAAGCAAAGCGTTCCTTTCAACGTGAAAGCGAACACTTGGTACACTTTGAAAACCAAAGTGAAGGACAACGGCGACGGGTCTGGCGTGGTAATGGCGAAAGCCTGGGTCCGCGGCGAAGCGGAGCCGGACGCTTGGACAATCGAAGTGCCAGTAGACAAATTGAATAAAAAGGGAGCGCCGGCAATTTACGCCTTATCGCCGCAAGCTCTAAAACGCGTGTATCTAGACAATCTTAAAATCACTCCAAATAACTAAGGAACCATGAGTCATCGAAATCTAATCAGCACAGCAATTGCCGCAATCGCGCTGAGCGCGACCCTTCAGGCGAATCATCACGAAAGCCATGGTTCCGATTGGCCCATGTGGGGTGGTTCTCCAAACCGAAACATGGTGGCCGAAGCCAAAAACTTACCGGTCGCGGTCGAACCGGGAAAACGTCTTAAAGACAGTGATGATATCGACATATCCACTACGGAGAACGTGCTTTGGGTAGCCAAGGGCGGCTCTCAGGCCTACGGAAACGTCACAGTTGCAGGTGGACGTGTATACGTCGGTACGAATAACGAGTCGCCTCGCGACCCAAAGCAGCAAGGCGATCGCGGAGTACTCATGGCGTTCAACGAAAAGAACGGCGATTTCGAATGGCAGTTGCTTATCCCTAAGCTCGGAGCGGGTAAGGTAAGCGACTGGGAATACGTTGGGCTTTGCTCTTCCCCCGCAGTGGATGGCGATAAGGTTTATATCGTTACCAATCGTGGCGAAGCGATGTGTCTCGATGCGAACGGACTTGCGAATGGCAACGATGGAGATTTTCAGGATGAAGCGACCTATATGTCGGCTGACGGAAAGCCCGTCGAACTCGGTGACCAGCACGCGGACATTCTTTGGGTGTTCGATATGCGTGAGGAGCTGGGCATCTTCCCGCACAACGTATCCAGTTGTTCACCACTTGTAGTTGGCGACATGCTTTTCGTATCCACTTCCAATGGTGTCGATTGGTCGCACAATAATATTCCTGCTCCTTTTTCACCGGCTCTCGTGGCGCTAGACAAATCGACCGGAGCGTTGCTCGGCGAAGAAGCGTCTAAAGTATCCGAGCGCGTACTGCATGCGAGTTGGAGTTCTCCCGCTTTCGGCAATGTTGGCGGCAAGGATCAAATCATTTGGGGCGGCGGAGACGGTTTTTGCTACGCATACGAACCAACACCAGTTGTTGGTCCTGATGGATACGAAATCCTCAAGGAGCTTTGGCGTTACGATTGCAACCCGCCAGAGTATCGCGCGAAGGGTGACAAGCCCATCAAGTACGCGACTTATCCAGGACCAAGCGAAGTCATTAGCACGGTAGTCGTTCATGGCGATCGAGCTTATGCGCTAATCGGTCAAGACCCGGAACACGGCGATGGTGTTGGCATGCTTAGCGCTCTTAATGCGGTCACGGGCAAGCCAGATTGGACATACCAGGACATTGGACGCACGGTTTCGACGCCAAGCGTTTACAATGGCATGATCTTTATTGCTGAGTACGATGGCGATATCCATTGTTTGGATGCAGAGACCGGCAAAGTTCATTGGGTACACGCTACCGATAGTCGTATCTGGGGATCGACTTTGGTTGCAGACGGAAAAGTTTACCTGCCGAACGAAGATGGCCAAGTGGTCGTGCTTGCCGCTACTAAGGAAAAGGAAGAGCTCGGCACGATGGAATTCTACACGCCGATTTACAGTAGCCCGGTTGTCGCTAAAGATGTTTTGTACGTCGCGACTCAAACTCATCTGTATGCTATGAAGAAGGGTGGTAAATGAAGTCATTAGCGATCGCGTTTATGTTCGTACTGTTAGTGCTTCACCAGGATTTCTGGTTGAAGGATAACGGTACTCTCGTCATGGGGATCCTCCCAGCAAGTCTGGCTTATCATATGGCGTTTACCTTTTTGGCCGCTATTGGGTGGTATTTTATGGTCCGGTTCGCCTGGCCTCATTTTTCGGAAGACGATGAAGAGGAGGGTGTCGAATCATGACTCAGACAATTATCGTTATCATATATCTCTTCCTATTGCTTGGACTCGGCTATTTAAGCGGCCGGCTTTTTCGCGGGAATTCAAATGACTTTTTCGTAGCGAGCCGATCAATCGGACCGGTGGTTCTTTTCATGTCGATTTTCGGCACGACCATGACGGCATTCGCTATGGTAGGCAGTACGGGCGAGTCGTTTCGCGTTGGAATAGCGACCTACGGAAAAATTGCTTCTTCGTCTGCTTTGATTCATTCGGCGTGCTTTTTTATGATCGGCCTTCCGCTGTGGGCCCTTGGCAAACGCAATGGTTTTCATACGCAGATCGAATTCTTCCGTTCGCGTTTCGAGAGCAGTAAAATGGGGTACCTCCTATTTCCGATTCTGGTCGGTTTGATTATTCCCTACCTTTTGGTTGGATTAATGGGAGCTGGCTCTGTTATGCAAGGCGTGACGCGGGGAGCGTTTCCCGAACTGTTTACCAGTACCGGTGGAGCGGTTCCGCCCTGGCTGACTGCTTTGGTTATTTCAGGGGTTGTTCTCTATTACATCTTCGCAGGTGGCGTTCGAAGCGCTGCGTGGGCGAATACGTTTCAGACGGTCGTATTCATAATTATGGGATTCATCGCCTTTGTGACGATTTCATCCAAATTGGGAGGCATGGAAGTGGCGTCCAAGATGGCTGATACGGCAAAGACGATAAGGTCAGGAAATATCACGGAGCTTCAATTCTTCTCCTATTGTTTGATCCCATTATCGGTGGGGATGTTTCCGCATCTATTCCAGAACTGCTTAACTGCTAAGTCGGCTAAATCGTTTAAGCTCACTTTGATTGCTCACCCAATCGCGATCATGCTTACTTGGATACCGTGTATTCTTATTGGTTTGTGGGCTACTGGAGCGGTTATGCCTGATGGCATTACACCGGTGATTCCAGAAGGAGCTAGTCCGAATGCGGTATTGGGTATGATGGTCGGGAAATTGACCACTCCGATAATCGGCGGATTGGTAACCGCTGGCATTCTCGCTGCGGTTATGTCTTCGCTCGATTCGCAATTCGTAGCGGTGGGTACGATGTTCACCAAGGATATCGTGGTTCATGGTTTTGGAGCAAAACGCTTCTCCGAAAAGCAGTTGGTGATGCTGGCTCGGGGGTTTATTTGCGTCATCGTTTTGGTGACATACCTCTTCACTCTAGCTGAACCTCGACAGGTCTTTTCGCTAGGCATCTGGTGCTTTAGCGGATTCGCTGGACTTTTTCCTTTGGTATTCGCTGCGATTTACTGGAAGCGGGCGACCAAGGCAGGCGCCTACGCGGGTATCATTGGAGGCGCGTTAATGTGGATTGGATTATTTCAAGCGTCGGGCTTTGGGGCTGATAAGGAGTATAGCATTGGCGGCACGATGCCGGTTGTACCGATTTTCTTTTCCTGCGCGATTTCACTTATCGTAGTGTCGCTCTTTACGTCGGCTCCGTCGCAATCAACCCTCGATAAATTCTTTACCAAAAAAACTTAATAACTGTCCGCGAATCTGAAAAATGCTTTGTCATTAGTGACAATTCGATCGATTCGTGGGTTTTAGAACACAATTTTCAATGACTCAGACAATGGATATCACAAGCGCGGTGGATGCCGCAAAGGAAGAACTAGATCGTTATACCCGGGAGATGGTTCAGTGGCATTTCTCTTCGGAAACAGGTAGTCCGTATTGGCTCGATTGGGCAAAGGAAGCGGGTTGGAATCCAGCGGAGAAAGTTAAGGCTTTCGAGGACTTGATGCGTTTTGAGAACTTCGACGATGAAGTTTTACGTGATACCGATCCTGCTCGTTTTATTCCGGCTGCCTTTGGTGATCGTCCTTACAATATATTCGAAACCGGTGGTACGACCGGAATGCCGAAGCAACGTATCGGCTGGGAAGACTATAAAGTCGATTACTCAGAATTCAGTGATTATTACTCTGACGACTTCTTTCCTAAGGGAGAAAATTGGTTGATGGTTGGGCCAACGGGTCCTCGACGTCTGCGACTTGCGATTGAGCATTTGGCGAATAGGCGTGGTGGAGCTTGTTACTTTATCGATTTGGATCCGCGTTGGGTGAAGCGCCTTATTCGCGATGGCGAATACGATATGGCCCGCAAGTATAAGGAGCATGTTGTCGAACAAGCGATCACGATCATGAAAGGCAGGAAGATCGGCTGCATGTTTACGACACCGACTATTTTGGAAAGCTTGGCAGAGCGCATCTCGATTCCTGGGGCGGGTATCAAAGGCGTATTTGTCGGCGGCACTACGATGACGCCTCAATACGTGCGTTTTTTGACGGAGGAAGTCTTGGAAGGAAAAGTTAATTTCGCTCCAACTTATGGCAATACTCTTATGGGTTTGGCGATTAGTCGTCCCCTGTCAGTAGAGGACAACTACAGTCTAACGTACTACGCTCCGCAACCGCGCGCGATTTTGCGAATCGTGAATCCGAAGGATTCAACGCAAGGCGTGGGGTATGACGAGTATGGCCGTGTTGAACTGACAACCATGACCAAGGAATTTTTCATGCCGCGTTTTCTCGAACGTGACGAGGCGATTCGCCGTCAACCGTGCGAGCGTTTTCCATGGGATGGCGTCGGAGATGTCCGGCCGTTCGAATCGACTACCAAGAAGGTAATCGAAGGAGTGTATTAGGAGGATAAAAATTGTAGGAACGGGTTTACCCCGCGATAATATTGAGAACATCGCGGCATAAAGCCGCTCCCACAGGAAGAATTATTAGAGATGGAAGAAAAAATTTCACATATACCGGTCTTGCGTTTTGGCGAAGCGTATAGAAGTTTGGATACGAATGATTTGGGTAATGTCCTGAAGTCGGGCGCTCGATTGGAGGTGAGTGTGGCCAATGCAGGAATTATCCGTCGCGATAAGCTATCGATTGAAAAGGGTCGCGAAGCATTGCGAGCGATTCCTGCTGATACGTTGCTCGATTATGCAGAGAAGGCTGCCGACTTGTACCTTGATGCCGAATTGCCGTTCGGTATGGATGGCGAGAAGCAATCGGTTGCGGATTACGTGACAGCCTTGTCTGAACTGACTGGGTTGCCGCATTCGCTTTGCCGCTCGAATATGTTCAAAGTTGCGGCAGCTCTGACGAATATTCGTGCAGTCATCGCAGGGCTCACGCGCGGTTTACCGCCGGAACTTTTCGATAAAGGATGCGCTCGCTTGGGCGACATCGATATGAATTTCTATCCGATCGCCGATAGCCTGGGCGTGACCTTGCCTAGCAATTCGCCGGGAGTAAATTCGCTTTGGTTGCCGGCGTTGGTTATGAAGACGCCCGTCTTTCTCAAGCCAGGTCGCGAGGATCCATTGACGCCGTATCGTATCATCCAAGCGATGATTGGGGCGGGATTCCCTAAGGAGGCTTTTGGCTTTTATCCAACGACGCATGATGGGGGCGATGCTCTTTTGCTTTCCTGCGGACGTGGTATCGTATTCGGGAGTGACGCGACTGTTAAGAAATACTCTGGCTACGACAATATCCAGGTTCATGGATCGGGACGCAGCAAGGTTCTAATTGGCGACGATATGGCGGATGATTGGGAAAACCATTTGGATATCATGGTTGAATCCGTATCCGCGAATGGCGGACGTAGTTGCGTTAACGCTTCTTCTGTGATGGTGCCGTCGCATTTCGATGAGATTTCGAATGCGATGGCGAAGAAACTCGCCGCGATCGAGCCTAGAGCTCGGGCTGATGAAGATGCCTTGATTTGCGGATTCGCCAATACCGATTTCGCCAAAGCGATGAATGAGGCGATTGATGATGCGCTTAAGACATCTGGCGCTGTCGACCTGACGGCGAAGTATCGGACTGGCCCCCGCTTGGTTGAGAAGCATGGTCAGACCTTTTTGTGTCCGACCTTGATCGCTTGTTCGGATCCTGATCATCCACTGGCGAACACCGAATATATGTTCCCATTTGTAAGCGTCGTTGAACGTCCACAGTCAGAGATGCTGGCTGCGATTGGTTCGACATTGGTCGTTTCCGCGGTGACTGAAAACGAGGAATGGATGAGCGATTTGATGGCGAGTCCGGATATCGATCGTCTGAATCTCGGTTCCGTGCCAACGAACTGGGTACAGTGGGAGCAGCCGCACGAAGGAAATCTCTTTGAATTTCTCTATCGTCGCCGGGCTATCCAGAGCAAGACCCGTAAGATTGCTTGATGGATGAATTCATTACAAGACCGAGTCCCCGTATCGCTTTTGGTTCGGGCATGTTGGCCAAACTTCCGGAGTTTGTTCGGGATGTCGGTAGCGTTCGCCCGTTGCTGGTGACGGATAAGGGAATTCGCTCGGCAGGGCATTTGGATCGGGCACTCTCGGTTTTGAAAGAAGCCGGCATCGAAGTTTCGGTTTTCGATGACGTTCAAGAGAACCCGACCAACGCGTGCATTTTCGCTTGTATGAGGTTTGCTGCTGAAGCGGGAATCGACTCGTTTATCGGTATGGGCGGTGGTAGCAGTATGGATACAGCGAAGGGCTGTAATTTTCTGCTGACCAACGGCGGCGAGATGAAGGACTATCATGGCTATGGAAAAGCTGATAAGCCGATGCTTCCGTTTATCGCGATTCCCACGACTTCAGGTACTGGAAGCGAATGCCAATCCTACGCTTTGGTGAGTGACGATGCGACTCATGTTAAAATGGCCTGTGGAGATGCGAAGGCCTTAGCGAGCGTAGCTTTGTTGGATCCGGAATTGACTGCTTCGCAGCCACACCGGGTTGCTATTCTGACCGGATTGGATGCAATGGCTCACGCTGTCGAAACGGCGGTTTGCCGACCACGCAATCCGATTTCGAAGATACACTCGATGGAGGCATTTCGTTTGATGGCTAGTTCGATTGAATCGGTGATTGCTGGCGATGCGCAGCTTTTGGATCGAAGCAATATGCAGATGGGAGCTGCGTTGGCTGGTTTGGCAATTGAAAGTAGTATGCTTGGGGCTGCTCATGCAAGCGCGAACCCGTTAACTGCGTATTATGATGTGACGCATGGACACGCGGTTGCAATAATGCTGCCACATGTAATTCGATTTAATAGGAACAATGCTGCTGCGAATGAAATCTACCAATCCTATGAAAAATGGATTCCTGGTAATGAACAAGAAAACGTCGATATGGCCGATTGGTTCGAGTCTTTGATCGACGCTGCGGGCCTATCGAATTTGTCGGCCTTGGGGGCGGCGGAAAGCGATGTGAGCAAATTGGCCGAAGCTGCTACGCAGCAATGGACCGGGCGCTTTAATCCTCGTACGGTTGGTCAAGAAGAATTCGAAGAGCTTTATCAAAGCGCATTGGAGCGAATTGCGGAGAGCGCTTGAAAATGGGAATGAGAAAATGGCAACAGACTTTCGCAGGTAGGACTGTAGCATTCCGCTGCGCCGCGAAAGAAACGGCCCATGCGTCGGAGCGGGACACTCTCGCCCTACCATGGATCTTGTTGCCATTTTTCGTTTTGCTGGTTGCTTGTCAGCCTTCGGGAACGGATGAGGGAGCAACTAATAGCGATTCTGCCAAACCAACGTATTTAACAACGAGTTGGCCAGTCTCGCGGGGTAGTCAGTTTCTTAGCGGATCGATTGAGGATGCGGTGATTGTATCGCCTTCGATTGCGTGGACGTTCGAAGCGGGGTCGGCTATTTCAGGCGATGCGGGAATTTACGATAATACGGTTTACGTTGGTACGGATGAAGGTCTGTTCTATGCGGTAGATTTGGATACGGGAGTCGAGCGTTGGAGTTTCGAAGCGGAGGATGTTATCGAGTCGGAGCCCGCGATAACTGAAGATGCGGTTTTTATGGGCGCTAATGACGGGCAGTTTTATGCTTTGAATCGGAAGTCAGGTGAATTGCTTTGGAAGTTGCAGTTCAATGACAAGATTACCGCTGGAGCGAATTTGGTCGAGAGTCCGGTGAATGGTGAACCGTTGTTACTGCTTGCAGGGAACGACGGTATGCTGCGTTGCTTGCGAACGGGCGATGGATCCGAGGTCTGGTCTTATCAGACGGATAACCTTATTAATGGTTCGCCGGCGATGCTCGATAACGAGCGAATTATTTTCGGAGGCTGCGACTCGTTTTTGCATATCGTGAACCTTGCCGATGGCAAATCGATCGAGCAGTACGAGACGGAAGCGTATATTCCTGCCTCGGTAGCAGTGTATGGAGGAATTGGTTACAGCGGGAATTATGCGAATCAAGTACTTGCCTTCGATCCAGGTGATCTTGGCGAATTATGGACCTATTCGGACAAGTCGTTTCCGTTTTTCAGTTCTCCAGCAGTAAATGAGGACCTCGTTTTTATCGGTTCGCGAGATAAGCATTTGCATGCGATCAATCGGGACACTGGAGAGGCGATTTGGACCTACCGCACAAGTGGAAGAGTGGATAGCTCGCCGGTGGCCTTTAGCGACGGGGTCGTGTTTGGATCGACTGATGGATGGCTTTACGCTTTAAATCAATCCGATGGAGAGGAGTTGTGGAAGTTCGAGCTAGGAGGCTCGTTGATAGCCTCGCCAGTTTACGCAAACGGGAAATTAATCATTGGAAGCCAGGGAGGCACGCTTTTTGCCCTGGAATCGGGACCTCAAGAAGCTGCCACGACGAAGTGAAACGGAGATAGCGAAGCAATAGCACGAATTTACACGAATGAAATTGGACAGTCTAAAATTCAGCGAAAAGGCAAATTTTGATAATTGAATGTGTAAGTGTTAGCTATTCGTGCTGATTCGTGGGAGAAAATAATCAACTTTAATACTATGAGTTCTACAACTGAGGCCGAGCCCAAAACGAATCCAACCGAGGTAGGCAATTACTTCATCTCGAATTACCCTCCATTTTCATTTTGGTCGCCGGATAATAAGAAGGATGTCGACGATGCCTTTCAGCAACCGCACGACGATGGGGCGGCCCTGGGTGTGTATCATCATATTCCCTTTTGTCGCAAACGCTGTCATTTCTGTTACTTCCGAGTCTACACGGATAAAAATGCGTCGGAGATTAAAGAGTATTTAGATTCGACGATTACCGAGTTGAAGTACTTTGCGAAGCAGCCGCGTATTGCGGGACGCAAGCCGAAGTTCGTCTATTTCGGCGGGGGTACGCCTTCGTATTTGTCAGGGAAACAATTGACCGAATTGACTGACCAAATGAAGGCTATTCTGCCTTGGGACGAAGCTGAAGAAGTGGCGTTCGAAGGAGAGCCAGGTACTCTGAATCCTCGCAAAGTGAAGGCGATCAAGGATATTGGAGTAACGCGTCTGAGTTTGGGCGTTGAGAATTTCGATGCACGTATCCTGGAACTCAATGGTCGGGCTCATAAGGCTGATGAAGTCTACATGGCCTACGAAGCGGCGAAAAACCAAGATTTCGATCAATTGAATATCGATTTGATCGCGGGCATGCTTGATGAAACGGAGATTAACTGGCAGCGTAATATCGAGGAGACGCTCAAGTTACGTCCGGATTGCGTGACTATCTACCAGATGGAAATTCCGTACAATACGACGATCTACAAGGAGATGCAGACGAGCGGCGCATTGGTTGCCCCGGTTGCGGATTGGCAAGTGAAGCGCCGTTGGGTCAAGGAGGCTTTCGACGCTTTGGAGAGCGCAGGTTATACGGTGACGAGTGGCTACACGGCGGTGTTGAATCCCGATAAAACGAAGTTTCTTTATCGCGATGAACTATGGACTGGCGCGGACCTCTTGGGTCTTGGCGTGGCGTCCATCTCGCACATTGCGGGCGTTCATTATCAAAACGTGAATGAGATCGCTCAGTATACGGAAGCGATTGAAAAGGGCGAGTTACCAGTTCATCGCGCATTGAAGACTTCGCAAGAAGAACGTATGATTCGTGAATTCCTGCTTCAGATGAAGCTTGGGCATGTGGCTGTGAGCTATTTCAAAATTAAGTTCTCCGTCAACCTGATCGAACGTTACGCTGAGCAGTTGAAGGAGCTCGCCGAAGAAGGATTCCTTGAATACGACAGCGAGAACATTCGCCTGCATCGTCGCGGATTGCTTTGCGTAGACAACTTGCTCTTCAAGTTCTTCCTGCCGGAGCACGTGACATCGCGCATCGTTTAGTCAATTTTTGTGGAGCCTACTTAGCAAGTGTATCGAATTTCTGAATTCCTGGAACGAATTTTAGGCGAACGCGGAATAACCCCTAACGCATTTCGGTGGATAAAGGGCGATGAAGTACCGCTGCCTTATCGCGGTTTATTGGTTCACGATCGAGATATGACTTCAACTTTGGCGAACTTTCATGGCTCTGAACTGGGATTGACCGTTTTGAACGTGAGTCACGATCAAGGTGAATACGCTCGTGAAGTGATCTTGTATGCCAAGGACACGCGGGTGCCTGTCGAGTACGGAGCGATCGATCTTATTTTGGATCATTTCAAACCAGAGGAACGGGAGGCGATCATTCAAGGAATTGAACCTTTGGGTAGTATTCTAAGCCGCTTGGAGCATCCCTATCGAAGTCACCCGAATGGATTCTTTGCGATTAAAGCTCCAGAGATTTGCCAAGGACAGTTTGGTTGTAGTGAGGACGCTGAGCTTTATGGACGGTATAACAAGTTGTTCAATGCGGAGGATAAGGTCTTAGCGTTGATTATTGAAATATTGCCGAAGGTTTGATTAGCGAGAAATATTGGTAATAAAAAATGGATTTTGGAAAATGAGTGAATACGATGCGATAATCATAGGCGGCGGACCTGCCGGTTCAACTGCAGGCGCTTTGTTGGCGGAAAAGGGACGTAAGGTTCTCATTCTCGAAAAAGAAAAGTTTCCTCGTTATCATGTTGGCGAGTCGCTGATGCCGTTTTGCTATTTCACTTTCGAGCGTCTTGGCCTTGTGGATGCGCTCAACGAGCGAGCATACACGAAGAAGCATAGCGTGCAGTTCGTGACCAGGGACGGAAAAATGTCTGCTCCGTTTTATTTCTTTCAGCATTTGGATCACCCCGCCGCGACAACCTGGCAGGTTAATCGGGCAGAGTTCGATGAGTTGATGCTTGATAATGCTCGCGCCAAAGGAGCCGAGGTTCGCGAGGAAACTCAAGTGGTGGATTTTATTTATGAAGGGGAGCGCGTGGTTGGAGTGACTGCTAAAACTAAGGGAGGCCAGGCATATGAGTTACGTGCCTCGGTGACTGTGGATGCTTCAGGTCGCGATGCGCTTTTCCAGTCGAAACGGCGTTGGCGTAAACGAGATCCAATACTGAACAAGATTGCCATTTGGACTTTGTTTAAAGGCGCGAAACGAGATCCCGGTTTAGACGAAGGGGCGACAACGGTTGCCTATTTGGACGATCGCGGCTGGTTTTGGAATATCCCGATGAAGGATGATATCGTGAGCTCTGGGATCGTAGCCGAGCGCGATTATCTTTATAAGGATACTCGTGATCCTGCGGCTATTTTTAAGCGGGAGATCGAAAATAACGTTTGGATTAAGGATCATCTTTCTTGCGGCGAACAATTTGGCGAGTACTGGGTTACGGGTGAATATTCCTATCGCTCCGAACATTGCGCGGCCGATGGGATTGTGTTGATTGGCGATGCGTTCGCTTTTCTTGACCCTGTATTTTCGTCCGGCGTCTTTTTAGCTTTGAAAAGTGGAGAAATGGCGGCCGATGCGATTGATGCGTCTTTGGAGAAAGGGAATGTTTCGGCGTCAGCGTTCAGCGCTTACGGAGAAGAGATGTGCTCGGCGATTGAAACGATGCGCAGCCTTGTGTATGCGTTTTACGACAACGACTTCAGTTTTGGGAAACTCATACGTAAAAACGAAAATTTGCGAGGCAGGCTCACGGATTGCCTAATTGGCGATTTGGTGGACAAGGATTTCGAACCGCTCATGAAGGCGATTGGTGAAATCGCGAAATTGCCAGAACGCCTGAAATACGGTCGGGCTAATATGGGGTAGGGGTGTGTTTTAAAGTGTTAGGAAATGATATCCGTCGAGTATGATTATTCTTCGGCGTAGAAAGGTAGGGCAGCATCGCCGAGGCTGCAGCAAAACCTCGGTTTTTGTTTTGGCTCCGCTGCGGCCTCGGCGATGCCGCCCTACCTCTTTAAAGCGCAGCCGCGGGTTAGGCGAAAAACGCTTGTTTCTGATTCGAGTAGGTGAGAGTTTAGTAGCTTCGATTTCTAGAACGAGCATTTGATGAAAATCACCTTTTTAACGCCAGGGACAGGGAGCTACTATTGCGGAGCGTGTATGCGCGATAATGCGCTGGCGAATGCGTTGATCCAAGCAGGACATGAAGCGGAATTGTTGCCGATGTATCTGCCATTGATGCTGGATGAAGCCTCTCAAGGGATGGAAAACGAAACCCCGATTTTCTTCGGCGGCATCAATATTTTCCTTCAGCAGAAATTTTCGATGTTTCGACATTCGCCGGCCTGGATGGATCGAGCATTGAATCGACCGAATCTGCTGCGCTCGGCGGCCAAGCGAAGTCACATGACCTCGGCTCGTACGCACGGAGCTATGTGTTTAGAGATGTTAAAGCTGGATGGCGACGTTTTCGAGAAGGAGTTGAAGAAATTGTATTCTTGGATTAATGACACGGGCGTTCCCGATGTTCTATGTTTGTCGACGGCTTTGCAGGCAGGATTTGCTCGAGAAGTGAAGAAGCAGTGGGACATTCCAATACTTCTTTGCTTTCAAGGAGAGGATTCGTTCTTGGACAGTTTACCGGATGAATATCGAGACGACTGCTGGCAATTGATGAGCGATCGGTGTCGCGATGCGGATGCGATGTTAGCTCCGAGTAATTCTTATGGGCGAATGATGGAAGAGAGAATGGGCTTGGGATCAGGTTCGATTGCGGTTCATCCGAATGGGATAAATTTGGACGGCTATAGTGCCCCTCGAAAACTGGATTCGCCTGCAATCGGTTTTCTAGCCCGCATGTGCGAGGTTAAGGGACTTGGTCTTTTGGTGGATGCGTTTATTCATCTCAGGACGAATTTGGGGGACGCTTCGACTCGTCTAAAAATCGCGGGAGCGGTAACGCTTGGAGACGTCGCTTTCATCGATAAACTCAAGGCGAAATTATCGACGGCAGGATTAACGGATTCTGTCGATTGGCACCCAAATATTTCCCGCGATGAAAAATTGAAATTCCTCAATGAATTGTCGCTTTTTTCGGTGCCGGTTCAATACGAGGAAGCCTTTGGCTTGTACGCGATCGAAGCGATGGCGGCTTCGGTACCGATTGTTCAACCCGATCATTCGGCTTTCCCTGAATTGGTCGAAGCAACTGGAGGAGGCATTTGCGTGCCGATAGAGACGGCCGTCGATCTGGCCGGCGCTTGGAACGAGCTGCTGCGGTCGCCGGAACGCTTGAAGGAAATGGGAGAACGAGGTCGACTTGGCGTGGAGAAGCGTTTTAGTATGGAGGCAATGAAAGATTCCTTCATCGATGTCATGGAATCATTGTTACAATCTAAAAACGTATGAGCCTGCCCGAGCCGCAACCTTATTGCTTCGAATTTCAGCGTCGCGTCGAGTTCTCCGAAACCGATATGGCAGGCATTGTGCATTTTTCGAATTTCTACCGTTTTATGGAATCCGCCGAGCATGCGTTTTTCCGTTCAATCGATCATGGAATTCATCAAACCGTTAATGGAGAAACGGTCGGCTGGCCACGCGTTCATTCTTCATGCGATTTTTTTCGCCCGGTTCGTTTTGAGGATAATGTAACGATACGCCTGACCATCGAAGAGATTCGCAGACGGTCGGTTCGCTATATTTACACGTTTCTTTTAGGCGTAGGCGACGATGCTACGGTCGTAGCTTCGGGTCGCATGACGACGGCCTGCGTACGTCTGGATCGCGAAGCTGGAAAAATCGAATCGATTAATATTCCAGATGCGCTTCGTGAAAAACTGGAGAATTCGAAATCGAGTCAGAAATAAAAGTTTCCCAACGAATGTCACGAATCAGCACGAATGTATAAGAAACTTCAGTCATTATTCGTGTGAATTCGTGGGCAATAAAATAGAATTTTAATCCTCAATATAATATTATGAATTGGTTAGCCTACTCCTTAATGACAGCCCTCTTTTTTGGGTTGTACGGTATCTTTTTGCACACTGGCCAAATGGCGATGAAAGACCCAGTTATGGGTCGCTATAAAGCCTTCCTGTTCGTGGGCGTGGCCTATCTCGTGATCGCGGTGATTGTCCCCATCATCATGCTCAAGTTTCAAGGATCGTCATTTTCCTTTACCGGCAAGGGTATCACGCTTTCGTTTATCGCGGGATTGCTAGGAGCTCTTGGAGCGTTCTGTATCTTATTAGCTTTTGGAGCGAAAGGTACTCCAGCAGTTGTAATGTCTATTGTATTCGCCGGCGCTCCCGTTGTGAATGCGATCGTGTCGATGAGCTTGCATCCGCCCAAGGGTGGCGTAGGCGCCATTCCGTGGCAGTTTTTCTTCGGTATTGTACTTGCGGCTCTTGGCGGTTGTCTCGTCACGATCTACAAACCAGCTCCTGCTCCTGCGCATACGAAAACTCCACCAGCAGCGGTGACGGACGCGAATACGTGAACGATCGATATTGAGCGAACTCAAAAGCCCAAGATTTGTATGTATAGAATTTTGAACCACGGAGGGACGGAGATTTGAGAGTTTTGTTTCTCCTTTCCTCCGTGATCTCCAGCGTAGCGGGTGGTTGAGATGAATTTAGAAGAAAAACACCTTAAGGCCTTGAACGATCTCATTGTTGAGATTGCATCAACGAACGCATTCTACTCTAAGAAACTAGAAGCATGCGGAGGAGCCGAGGGATTCGAGAGTATTGAAGCGTTCACACGCTTGATGCCCTATACGACGAAGGGCGAACTGGCAGCTGATCATTTGGATAACCCTCCTTATGGAACGAATCTAACGTACCCGATTTATCGATACACGCGCTTGCATCAGACCAGTGGTACGTCGGGTAATCCGATGGCTTGGTTGGATACGCCGGAGGATTGGCAATGGGTGGTGGACAATTGGAAAACGGTGTGGCTGGAATGTGGCGCCAAGGCGGGAGATACCGCTGTTTTTCCATTTTCGTTTGGGCCGTTTCTCGGCTTTTGGGTGGCATTCGAAGCGGCCGCTCAACTGGGGATTCGCTGCCTGCCTGCGGGGGGGCAATCAAGTCTGCAACGTTTGAAAATGATTTCTCGATATAAGCCTAGGTGGATGTGTTGCACGCCTACTTATGCTTTGCATTTGAGCAACGTTGCTTCTGAGGAAGGCTTGGACCTGTCGACAAGTTCGGTTAGAGGCATTATCGTAGGCGGTGAGCCAGGCGGCAGTATTCCGGAGGTAAGGGAGAGAATTGAAACAGGCTGGGGTGGAGCGCGGGTTTTCGATCACCATGGCATGACTGAAGTTGGACCGGTTACGTATTCGGATATCGATGATCCCAATTTGCTGAGAATCGTTCATGACACTTATCTTGCTGAAGTGGTAGATCAAGAGACTGGCGATCCGGTTGCGTATGGAGAAGTGGGAGAGTTGATCCTGACGACGCTGGGTCGGGCCGGCTGTCCATTGCTCCGCTATCGTACGGGCGACTTGGTTCGCCCAGTTGCGGTAGGTGACGAAGATCCTTCAGCTTTTGCTTTGCAAGGAGGGATCCTTGGAAGAGCGGACGATATGGTTGTCGTGCGCGGAGTGAATCTTTATCCAAGCGCGATCGATACGGTGGCGCGTTCGCTTGATGGGATAGGCGAATACCAAGTAACGATCGATCGGACGAAACCTATGGTTCAAGTTTCAATTGTAGTGGAAAACGAATCCGGAGAAAGCGATGAAGCCCTAATCGAAGAATTCGAGAAGCGGCTTAGGGATGCTTTTGCTTTGCGTATTCCTGTGACCGTTTCCGAAGCAGGTAGTTTGCCGCGATTTGAAATGAAAGCTCAGCGATGGAATGTGATTGGATAGACTTGAATCGAACCCGTTAGAAATATGCTCAAAGTTGATAAGTTAACGAAAGAATATTCAGGTCCAGCTGGTGCGATTTCAGTATTGAATGACCTGGATTTGGAAGTGGCAAAGGGCGAATCCGTCGCGATCGTAGGTCCGTCAGGGTGCGGTAAAACTACTTTGTTGAATATTCTCGGGACTCTAGATACTCCGACAAGCGGATCGGTGTCGATCGATGGTCAAGCGGTGGGGACTATGTCGCTCGAGGAGCGAACGCGGTTTCGTAATCGTTCGCTTGGGTTTGTGTTTCAGCAGCATTTTCTTCTTCCTCAATGTACGGTTCTGGAAAACGTTCTGATGCCGCGCTTAGCAGGCGATTGGGAAGAATCGGAGGAATCCACTCGTGAGCGAGCTTCGAGTTTGCTCGACGGATTAGGATTGGGACAGCGAATCGATCATATGCCGTATCAGTTATCTGGAGGCGAACGTTTGCGTGTAGCCGTTGCGCGAGCCTTGGCGAATCAACCGTCGTTGATTCTTGCCGATGAGCCGACTGGAAGTCTGGACCCGGCGATGGGCGAGCAAGTAGCCGATCTTTTTGCAGAACTAAACGATCAGCATGAAGTAACCCTCGTGACGGTGACCCATAATGCCGCTTTAGCTGAACGAATGGGTTCGGTCTACGTCTTGGAAAACGGGAAATTGGCACGGAAGTAAGATGGGAGTTCAGCGACTTTATAAGGTATCGGCCGATCTCCGAGCGGCCATCTCAATCAACCAACCGCAACGAGGAACTGAACGATTAAGTCGTTTAGGTCTTAGTTATATGGCCGCTCGGAGATCGGC
>JAPKDW010000031.1 GCA_028822375.1 Opitutaceae bacterium
CATGCAATGGTAAACCGAGCTCTCCCCAGCCATCTTGATACGCGTCTGCCTCATCAGGAAACAGTGAATTTGCCGTTGAACACGCAGTCAAGAGTCATTTCATATAATTAGCCTGTCCCTATTTATACACGAACCCGCGAAGCGGGTGAGCATGACAGACGGAACGGCTGGCGGGAGAGCGAAGTGCCGACCGAAGGGAGCATGTGCAGTTCAAGCGGAGAACGTTAGGGGGAGTATTCAGATATTGGTTTCCTCGATCAGTTGATCTAACAACCCTTCAACCTCCACCCAACAAGCTCAATCCAAACTGCACAAAAACAATGATCGCGGTCGCAACAAAGGCACTCCACAAAAGAACCAGCACTAACCTATGGCAAAAACGAAAGCCTTCCGATCTAGGCCAGTAAAGTTCAGAAAAAAACTTGAAGGGCCACAATGGATCACCACCGAAAGATTTCGCGTAGGACTTAGACAACGTCATCGGAATTGTTTTCAATGAAATCGGTATAAAAAGAGCATAGCACAAAACCACATGCCCTAAGCTTAGGTATCCATACAACTCTAACAACTGGAAAGAACTCACAAACAAGAGACAAACAACTAAATACCAAAACCAAAAACTGCTAATTTGAAATCGTTCCATGAGGGATATACTAATATCGGTAACCACGGGAATTGAGTAGTCGACGTATAGCAATGTTCGCTCCCGACAAGAAGCTACCAGTTGATTGTTCAGCCTGATTGACTCCACCTTGAATCGCCTGCCCAACCGCTTGAACTGACTCTCTACCTGAAATCGTAAAATCAATCGTTCCTGTAACTTCAGCGCCGGGCGTACCAACACCTATGAGAACAGCCTGCCCTTGATACCCTTTTCCGAAAGTAGTCTGACTTTCTGCTCCCAAGCCAAGGTAGCCCCCCTTCGTTATAGTCAAACTCGGCCCCGTCAAATCAGTAACACTATTAGCATTGGTTCCCGTGTATCCACCAGCTATATTACCGCCAGGAGTAACAAAACCCACACCGCCGGAACCAGTTGCCATAATATCAAATCCACCGTTCTCATCCCAAACAACATCTACCGTAACTGCGAGACTACCAATTCCCGGAGAAACTGAACCACTAACTGTAATGGCATGAGTAAGCCCCTCCTTACTTCGGGCCAAGTAAGCAGCGGACGTAGTAGTAGTAACCCTCGGATTCTCTGAGAAAGGGAAACAATGTTTAAAGCTAGAAAGCGCTCGGGGTTGGGTTGTTGGGGAATCAGCGTCGTCGTGGTAGCTCCACTGGGCAAGCCGAGGCGGATTCGTCCGATCGGGATGGATTCCTAGAAAGGGCAACGCAGGCCGGATTCGACGTGAGCCCGAGGGCGTCGTACTCGTAGACCACGTCGACATTGTTTCTTCGATCACTTACTTAGCGGCTGCGTACTTCGTCCTGCCATTCCTGTGATTTGACGGACATGTCGCTGTCGTCCTCGTACTGCTTGCGCAAATTCTCGAGCTCCTTCTTCATACGACGGGTCAGCTGCTTGTACTCAGGGTTTCCATACAGATTGGTCAGCTCGTCCGGGTCGGTCTTCAGGTCGTAGAGTTCCCATTCGTCGAACTGGTAGAAATTCATCAGTTTGTAGCGATTGGTCCGCACGCCATTGTGACGCGGTACCATGTGCACGCTCGGGTACTCGTAGTAATGATAGTAGATGCTCTTGCGCCAATCGTCCGGGTTTTCGCCTTTCAGCAAAGGCACTACCGAGAGGCCTTGCATGTCATCGGGAATGGCAGCGCCCGCGATCTCGAGAAACGTCTCCGCGTAATCCAGATTTTGGATCATCTTCAGGCTCTTAGATCCAGGTTTCACAACGCCTGGCCACTTGACGATGAAAGGCATTTTGAGCGACTCCTCGTACATCCAGCGCTTATCGAACCAACCGTGGTCGCCAATGTAGAAACCCTGGTCGGAAGAGTAGATAACAATCGTATTATCTTCCAAGCCCAATTCATCGAGCGTTTTCATTACCCGTTCAACGCTTTCGTCCACGCCCTTAACGGCACGCAAATAGTTCTTGGCATAGCGCTGGTATTTCCAGCGGATGAGGTCGTCGCCGCTGAGGTTCGCTTCGTGGAATGCCTTGTCCTTAGGACCGTAGGCGTCCCGCCAGGTCTTGCTCTGAGCAGGAGTCATTCGCTGCAAGTTATTCCAAGCGGACCTGTCCTTGGACTTCTTGGGGCTTGGGTCTTTGAAGTCAGCTGTGAGATCGAGAAAGAGATCGAAGTTGATGTCCATGTGACGATCGATTTCCAGCTCTTGGTAGCGAGCAGGAGCAGCGTTGTCTTCCCATTTGTCGAACAGCGTCGCCGGCTCGGGCATTTCGATGTCGTCGTAAAGGTGGAGGTGACGCAAGGCGGGCATCCAGTTTCGGTGCGGCGCCTTGTGCTGAACCATGAGCATGAAAGGTTTGTCGCCATCGCGGCTTTCCTTGAGGAAATCGACCGCCATATCCGTGACGATGTCCGTGCAGTAACCTTCGATCATGACCTTGCCCTTGGGAGTGATCATGTCCGGATTGTAATAGAGTCCTTGACCAGGCAGCACCGCCCAGTCGTCGAAACCTTGGGGTTCCCCTTTTAAGTGCGACTTGCCGTAGATGGCGGTCTGGTAGCCTGCTTTCTGGAGGAGCTTCGGAAAGGTCTGCTGGTTCCAGTCAAAACTGTTGCCGTTGTTCATGAAGCCATTCTTGTGGCTGTGCTTACCGGTCTGGATAACCGCTCGGCTTGGACCGCAGATCGAATTGGTGCAAAAGCTGTTCACGAAGAGCATTCCTTCGCCAGCCAGCTTATCGATATTCGGCGTCGGATTGACCGATTTCAGCCAGCCATCGTAGGCTCCAATCGCGTGGGGAGCATGATCATCGGTGAAGATGAAGACGATATTCGGCTGATCCGCAGCCGAGGATTTCGACATAAGCGCGATCGAGACAACGAGGGAGAATACAGTAATCAAGGCTCTCATTCCCGCAGCTTCCTCAAAGAATTTGTCGATTGCAACCTCGCAGATTGTAAGAAAACGACATCGCCGCCTCTACCAGCAACCCAAAGCTCAATCGATTGGTAGATCGACCCAGATGAGGCGATGGTCGCTCCCTTTGTAGTAATCGCGACTATGGCGTATCACGCCGAGAATACGCTCCAGCTCGTGCCAACCGGGCGATCGCAGCATGAAATCGATTCTCGAATACGAATCCTCCTTTTTGTAGTAGTGGGTCCATCGAGCCCCCGATTCATCGGAAAATTCGATCGGGACAGAAAGCACGCGTTTGCCCTTCTTTCGCAAAGCTCGAAGCGCGCCCGAAACAGGTGAATCATTCAAGTCTCCTACTATTAAGTACCGTCGATTCTCCAAATCAGGAAATAGCTTGATTATTCGATCTCTCACCGCCCGCCCTTCCAGGGTTCGCCGTTCATTCGACAACGGATCGCTTTTCACGGTGGTATACTTGCTTTTCAAATGGGCATTGAACAAACTCCAACCCCCTTGTTCATCAGCGACCCGCAATTCCAGCATTCCTCGTTTCACGTGATCCCGTTCTCCGCGATACTTTATTGGCAAGTCCCGATGAGATCGAACTTCGATTCGAATCTCGCCATTCCAAAGCGCCGCCACGTGACGCTCCGTGTCATGCGCTTCCAACCAAGCAGAACCCGTGTAAACAAGTCCCTCGTTCGCCAGATCCCGACGCAATTCCTCAAGATGCTTCTTCGACCCCATTTCCTGAAGCGCTAGAATATCCGGTCGAACCTCTAAGATAGCCTCACGCAGGTATCGTTTTTCAGATTCGGGCTTCGGATACTCCGGACGCCACTTGCCTTCGACCAACCGATCCATCGTCAGGTAATTGCGAACATTATATGAAGCGACACGAATCGTTTCGCATTCGGCAACCGAAAGTAAAAGGCCACTGAGCGTTAAAACGATAACCGCAATGCTACCCCCGAAACGAATACGCCCTATAGGCCGACTTGAATCAATCATAGCTTCATTGGACTAAGGTAGAGTTCTTTGATGAACCCCGTCTTCGTTTTCGTCGACCACGATCACGGTCACCGGATTCATCAGAACGAATTTTTCAAGGTCTTTCTCCAGATTTCCCACTTCCTCCATAAATTCTTGGGAATCCCAATACTCCATTTGATAAGTCAGGTAAGCCTCAAAGCCTTCGTCCGTTTTCTTTAGCTGAACAATGCCTCCGTAATCGGGAGTGAAATAGTCAATATGCGTCAGGTAATCTCCGAAGCGTTCAGCGACTTCAACGCTTACATCCTCGGCTCGGTAAATCGAATGTAGCTTATCGCCATAAGGCATCGGATAACCTTCGAATCCGTAGGTGTAGGCCTCTGATAAATCGCTAATGCGAGGATCGATCCGAGGAGTCAGAAGCCACAAAACCGAGGCCACGAAGAAGAACAATAGCACCCAGAGGACTCCTTTCATCGTGCCTGAAAGCCTATTCTTTTTAACTCCGTCGTCGTGCATCAAACCTATCCTTCCTGCATCGCCTTCTCGCGCTCAAGGAGAGTCGGATGCGAATAGTGAAAATTGCTGTAGAGAGGATGTGGATTCAAATTGGATAGATTCTTTTCGCTCAAACGACGCAACGCTCGACTCAAGGGTTCCCAGCCTTTCACCGCATCGCGCGCAAAAGCGTCCGCTTCGTATTCATGCTTACGAGACCGACTATTGAATAGCGGACTTATCCAAAACATCGCCAATCCGCCAATCATGCTAAAGAGCAACATCGCAATCCCCAGATTACCAGTGGCTCCCTCGCCCAAAGCCGCAAAGCCGAATCCTTCGAAAAACGCGGAACTGTGAAGCAGGTAATTTATCATCCAAAATCCAATCAACATCATGACTGCCGACATAGTGATCATCTTAGGAATATGCCCTTTCTTGTAATGGCCGATTTCATGGGCCAGCACTGCCTCGAGCTCCTCTTCGCTAAGCTGTTCGATCAATGTATCATAAAGCACAATACGGCGAAATTTTCCGAATCCGGTAAAGTAGGCGTTGGAATGTCCTGAACGTTTGCTTCCATCGATTACGTGAATCGTCTTGGCCTTGAATCCCGATCGGTCGGACAACTCCATAAGCCGGTCCTTGAGGGTTCCATCTTCGAGCGGCGACAGCTTGTTGAACAAGGGCATGATCAACATTGGATACAGAACCATCATTAACAATTGGAAGACCATCATGATCGCGAACGCGTAGAGCCACCACCAAGTCCCAAGCCAACCAACCAGGCTAATCAGCAACCAAAGCAACGGAAACCCAATGACGAAACCGATTAGGGAGCCTTTGATCTTATCCATCACCCAAAGCTTGATCGTACTCCGATTGAACCCGAACGTCTCTTCGATCTTAAACTGACTCCAGTACTCGAAAGGAATATTGGGAAGGCCGATCAAAGTAGTGAGAAATACGAGAAAGAGCGCCGATGCCCAATTGCTATCGCCGAGCCAGCCGGACCACCAACTAAAGAGAGCTGGCAATAGACCGCTCAGGATCACGACCGCCAAGATGACCGCATCGAATATCAATTCGATCGACCCGAAACGACTTTTGGCCAAGGTGTATAGATTCGATTTGGCATAAGTATCGTCGTCCATAATCCCGCCAAGCCCTTCAGGAGCTTTGTCGGAAAACTTGAGAACTTGGCCGCGGTTGAGCTTTTCCAATAAAAGCTCCGCACCGCTTTTCAAAACTAAGGCGACAACGAAAATGAGTTCCAAAGTGGTCATTGCCCAAACACAATCGCGAAGGAGACGAATCTGTCGAGCATTGGATTTAGCAGTCCCCGAATCGAAAACTTACATTTACACTGCTACAAATCGCTCCTAGATAGATTTCGTAAAACCCGCTCCCAGTTCATTCTTCCACCGCGAAAGCAGGCGCAACATCAACCGGTAAGCATAAAAACCCGCGAGGCGCATTGAAATCCACTTCCTTCGCAATTCGAGAAGAATCCCCTATTAGCTGATGCAGCTCACACCCATTTTCTTTGCTTAGCAAAACCTTATCTTGTCAAAGCTCCCACTGATTCCCTATTAATTCTCAGTGAGCAAAAAGGAAAACGACAACGACCTCTCTTTCGAGGAGGGACTAGATAAGCTCGAAGCGATCGTAGAACAAATGGAAAGCGGCGATCTAAAGCTCGATGAGTTAGTCAAACGCTACGAACAAGGCTCGAAACTCCTCGTTCAATGCGATAAGAAAATCGGCGAAGCGGAAATGAAAATCGAAATTCTCCGCAACAAAGACGCCTCTGATCCTCAATTCGAGGACTTCGACCCGGATGCTTAAATTTGTGTGAATCAAATAAGTCGACAAGCCCTTAGGATTCAATTCTCTTACCCGCTTTCTATTTCAAACCTTGAATACGAGCCAACATAACGCCGGAAACGGTTCCGATGCCTATCCGATTCTCAGTAAGATTGAGAAGCCCTCGGATCTGCGCTCCCTCAGCGAAGACGAGCTTCAAGATCTTGCGGCAGAGATTCGAAAACGCCTGATCGCCGTCACTTCCAACAACGGCGGACACCTCGGTCCCAATTTAGGAGTCGTCGAACTCACCATGGCGATGCACTTGGTTTTCGATACTCCGAAAGACAAGTTCGTATTCGACGTATCGCACCAAGGCTACGTTCATAAACTCTTAACTGGCCGAGCCGGTCCCGCTTTTGACAATGTACGCAAGACCGACGGATTAAGCGGCTTTCTGTCACGCACCGAAAGCCCTCATGATTCCTTTGGCGCCGGTCACGCAGGCACCGCCCTTTCCGCTGCTTTAGGCATGGCTGCTGCCCGCGATCAACTCGGGACCGACGAACACGTGGTCGCTCTCTGCGGCGATGCTGCCTTCACATGCGGCATCACCATGGAGGCTCTCAATAACGTTTCCGCTGCCACAAAACGTCTCGTAATCATTCTTAATGACAATGAGTGGTCGATAGCCAAGAATGTTGGCGCCATTTCGAAGTATCTAAACGATCTTATAACCAACCCAATCTATAATCGGCTCCACCACGACTTCGGCGCCCTGCTCCAAAAAGTACCCGGCGGCGAACAGCTTCTCAAAATCGGCAAAAGCGCCGAAAAGGGCTGGAAGAGCATCATGGTGCCCTCATCTCTTTTTGAAAAATATGGGGTTCGCTACTTTGGTCCGATCGATGGGCACGACCTACCGCTTCTTAGACGCAATCTAGAATTCGCCAAGGAAGCCGACGAACCAGTCATACTGCACATCGTAACCAAAAAGGGAAAAGGCTACAAACCCGCCCTCGCCCGCCCGGAGAGTTTTCACGGCACAAGCCCCTTCGTCGTTCAATCGGGCAAATCGAAACCTAGTGGCAGTCAAGCGGCTCCTCCACCGAATTACCAAGATGTATTCGGCAAAGCAATGGTCCGCTTCGCCAAAGCTGACAAAAAGATCGTCGGTATCACTGGCGCCATGCCTTCGGGTACGGGATTGATCCATCTATCAAACGAAGTCCCGGAGCAATTCTACGACGTTGGCATCGCTGAAGAACACGCCGTACTCTTCGCCGCCGGACTCGCGACCCAAGGAATTCACCCCGTCGTCGGCATTTACTCTACTTTCCTCCAACGCGCATTCGATCAGATCATACACGATGTATGCCTGCAGAATCTTCCGGTCGTATTCTGCATGGACCGAGCCGGGCTTTCTCCTAATGACGGAGCCACTCACCACGGTCTCTTCGATATTGTCTACACGCGCTGCGTGCCGAACGCAATTGCGATGCAACCCATGGACGAAGACGAACTCGTCGACATGATGTATACCGCCCTGGAGCATAAAGCGCCCGCATTCATCCGCTACCCGAGAGGGTCCGGAATAGGCGCCGAAATTAAAGACGAACCGCAATGTCTCGAAATCGGCAAAGCGCGTCCGCTTTCGGAAGGATCCGATGTCATCCTTTGGGCCCTCGGACCAATGATTCAAGATGCCCTCGATCTAAGCGAGCGACTCCAAGTGGAAGACGGCCTATCAGTCGGAGTGGTCAATGCCCGATTCATCAAGCCATTAGACAGAGAATTACTTTTCTCCCAGGCAAAATCAGCCCGACTTATCGTCACCCTTGAAGATGGCGTCCTCTCTGGTGGCTTTGGCAGCGCGGTCTTGGAATCCCTCTCGGAGGAAGGACTTTCCACCGCAGTACACCGTATTGGCTGGCCCGATCGCTTTATCGAACATGGAACCGATGCTGCCATCCTCAGAGCTAGCGTAGGACTCGATCCCGACCAAATGCTCGCAGGAATCCGGAAAAAACTCGCAACTCTCTCGAACCAAGTCCGAGAAACCGTCTAACTGCAAAACCCGCTTTTGCGAGTAGTGCCACCCAGACCTTTAAAATTAGAACATTGTAATTTTAAAGCTTGGACACCTTGTCTTTAGAAAAGCCATCCTTCGATTTCGTCTGAACTCTTCGACTCTCAATTCATTGAATATTGGGAACTCAATTTTCTCCGAAACATTGTCTTGATTTCGCTGTCAATCGCGGCTGACTTGAGCCTTTCATTTCAACTACCTACCTTTCACCTTCTTTCATAAAATAATCGCGCATGAGCAACTGGGCTGAACGCATCAAAAACGAAGTCGGCAAAGCTGTCATCGGACAGGATATTGTCATCGAGCGAATGCTCGTAGCTTTACTCGCCAATGGGCATGTACTCCTCGAGGGTATGCCGGGCCTCGCCAAAACCCTTTTAATTAGAAGTCTCGGCACCGCCATCGGACTCCAATTCGAACGCATCCAGTTCACTCCCGACCTCCTGCCAAGCGACGTCGTGGGAACGATGATCTTCCAGCCAAAGGATGGTCAATTCGTTCCCCACCATGGCCCCGTGTTCACCAACATGCTTCTGGCCGACGAAATTAATCGCGCCCCTGCCAAGGTTCAGAGCGCTCTGCTAGAAGCGATGCAGGAAAAGCAGGTCACCATCGGCGGTGAATCTCAGAGCCTGCCCATTCCATTCTTCGTTATGGCCACCCAAAATCCGGTCGAGCAAGAAGGCACCTATCCACTTCCCGAAGCTCAACGCGACCGTTTTCTCTTCAAGCTCCTTGTCGATTATCCAAGCGAAGCAGAAGAATTCGAAATGATGCGCCGCTGGGGTCAAGTAACCAAGCAACCGACTCTCGAACCCGTGTCCACGGGAGCCGAACTTCTCGAAATCCGAGAAGAAGTCGACCAGATCCATGTATCCGATA
Source organism: Opitutaceae bacterium (assembly GCA_028822375.1). Lineage (GTDB taxonomy): Bacteria > Verrucomicrobiota > Verrucomicrobiia > Opitutales > Opitutaceae > Pelagisphaera. The sequence goes on from JAPKDW010000031.1 coordinate 9,290, forward strand.
AAATCCAGGGATACATTCTCAATCTCGTTCGAGCTACACGCCAGATGGCCGCCGACGAATCATCGGAACAACATTACCTTTCCTACGGCGCTTCCCCTCGCGCATCGCTCAGTCTCTACCAAGCAGGCCGAGCTCTAGCGTGGCTACGCGGACAAGATCACGTCACGCCATCCCTAGTCCAAGAAATATTTCTGGACGCAATGCGTCACCGCGTCGGATTGACCTATGAAGCCGAAGCTGAAGAGATCACTCCCGACGATGCCTTGAAAATCATTCTCGACCGCACGCCCCTTCCCGCTGGAAGCGATGCGTAAGCGTTTATCGATTTCAAAATGAGTGCATCGAATAACCGAGTTTCGGATACATTCGAAAACCTCTCGTCTTCGATTGCGATGCTTCGCAAACTCGAGTGGCGGGTACGCCATGCTGTCGAGAGTGTCCTTAGCGGGGAATATAAATCGTCTTTTCGCGGCAAGGGCATGGAGTTCGACCAAGTCGTTAAATACGCATACGGCGACGATGTACGCGACATTGATTGGAATGTTACCGCTCGCCTCGGTGAACCTTATCGCAAGAAATTCGTAGAAGAACGCGAAGTTACTCTCCTGCTTCTTTTTGAAGATAGCCCGTCGCTTCAGTTTGGCTCCGGGGCAAAATCAAAACGGGAAGCGCTTCTCGAACTAGCCAGCTTGCTCATGTTGCTCAGCGCGGTAAACGGCGATCGCGTTTCTCTAATGTATTCTTCTCCCGAAGGCTACGAATTTACTAAAAGCTCTTCCGGACGAGGTCGGGTTCTCCACTCTGCAGCGTCTCTACTCGGCCGCCCAGCACCGGACATCCTTGGACCGCAAGAAACCAAAGTGCCTTGGAAGTATCTCGTGCGAGCTGCTCCACGTCACAGTATTTTCGTCTGGCTCGGCGATTTCCCGAATCGCGAAAAACCGAATTCTTGGAATGTATTCAAAAAACGCTATCAACCTGTCGGCTTCCGCATCGAAGACCCGTGGGAGCGCGAACTCCCTAAGCGAGGCGAGCAAACCGTTTACGACCCGGTTTCCGGAAAACTCTTCAATCTTGATGGCGGTTCCCATGCCCAACAAGCCGCTCACGAGAAATGGAATCAAAACCGAGATACGCGTTTCAACGAACTCTTTCCTGTAGACTCAGACCGACTAACTCTCCAGGCCGGAGACGACGCCCTTGGCTCTGTCGTTAACCTTTTCCAAAAACGAGCTCGCCGTTTCGGACGCGCCTAAACGACTATGGACGAATTCGTACTACTCGATCCCTGGTGGTTGGCAGCGCTTATCGCGTTACCGGTGATCGCAATATTACGTGGTCGGCGGGCCGCATCAGCCATCATTCTTCCGTTCGCAGGAAACTGGCAGCGAAGCTCCTTTAGCGGCGGTTCCAAATTCTCATCGTTTTTCGCCTTTGTTGGAGCCGCGTTGATTATCGTTTCTCTCGCTCGTCCCCAAGCGCTCGATTTCGAGCGCCAAACGAAAAGCAAAGGTTACGACATAATTCTGGTATTGGACCTTTCCAGTTCGATGCTGTATGAGGATTATAAAGACGGCTTCAAGCGGATCAATCGACTCCAAGCGGTTAAACCCGTCCTGAGCGCGTTTATCGAAAAACGCGAAAATGACCGCATCGGACTCGTAGCGTTCGCAGGTCAAGCCTACACCGTCGCCCCGCTAACCTTCGATCACAAATGGCTTTCTAGCCAAACCAATCGATTAGGTATCGGACTTATTGAAGACGGGACCGCAATCGGCGACGCAATCGGCGTCGCTATTTCTCGCTTACAAGAAGGCGCCAAAGAACGCAGCGGCGAACGTGAAGGCGCTTTCGCGATTCTCCTGACCGACGGCGCTCAAACCGCGGGAACAATCGAACCGCTCGCAGCCGCGGAATTGTCAGCCGACAATGGCATCCCGATCTACACGATTGGGGCTGGCCGCGACGGAATGGTAATCGCCCCACGTATGAATGCGAAAGGGGAACGCATCGGATCCGTTCAAGTTCCCTCCGGCACCGATGAGCCGACATTGAAGGAAATTGCTCGTGTAACGGGTGGAGAATTTCATCGAGCCGACAATTCGGATACGATTAAAAATGCATTCGATTCCATCGACAATAATAGCAAAATCGAATTCGAATCCCACCAATACAGCATCACCACGGAACTATTCCCCTACTCTTCCATTGCTGCTGGCGCCATGCTCTTTCTTTCACTCGGAATCGGAGCGCTTAACCGGAAGGAGGCCCTCTCATGACTTTCGGGCAAGAGCTTTACCTGTTCGCGCTTGCGATCCCTTTGATAGGAATTTTAGCGACAATCGTATTCAGAAAACGAATTCGCTCACTAAGCAAGCGAACCAAGGCAAAACGCGTCCAAGCCACGTTTGCCGGAGTTTCGGAAATTGGGTCGCATCTTTCACAGCCTTCCAAATGGCTTTTCCTGATCGGTCTCATTTTCGTCATAATTGCCCTTGGCCGGCCTCGCTGGGGAGAAGTTCACAAAGAAGTGTTCAAGCGCTCTCGAGAAGTCATCATCGCGATGGATCTCTCCAAGAGCATGCTCGCTCAAGACATCAAACCCAACCGTCTAGAGCGAGCTAAGCTAGTGGTCGAAAGCCTTCTCGACAATCTTCAAGGAGAGAGCGTTGGCCTGGTCGTCTTTGCGGGAACGGCTTTCTTACAGAGCCCGATGAGCCCGGATTACCAAATTCTCCGTGGATTCCTCAAAGACTTAAACCCGAACTTCATCCCTCAAGGCGGTACCAACTACCAAGCGATGCTAGAAACTTCGCTCGATTCATTCCGCCAATCCGATGGAGAAGCCGATCGATTTCTCATCGTCATCAGCGATGGCGAAAGTCTAAACGATAATTGGAACTCCCAATTGGAAGAACTGAACGAGCAAAACGTTCAAGCAATTTGCCTCGGATTCGGAACTCGTGAAGGTGGCCTGATTCCTGATGGAGAAGGTGGCTATCACAAAAACTCTAGCGGAGCCGTCGTTCTAACGAAGCTCGAATCTGACACGCTCCAGTCTTTGGCCGACAAGACCGGAGGCGTCTACAAACAAGCTAATGTTTGGGTTGAGCTCGCTTCCCTAATTGAAAAAACCGTTAAGCGCGGAAAAACGGGTAAAACTGGTTCGACATCGCAGTCCATCCATATTGAACGTTATCAAATATTCCTCGCGCCTGGACTACTGCTAATTCTCATATCCCTGTATAGAGAATTTCCCTTCACCCCAAAACCGAGAACCATTCAAGCGAGAAAGGCCCACGTAAAATGACCGCCCCCCGAAACATATCTCTCTTTCTCTCCATCTCCCTCTCTCTCCATCTCTCCATCAACCTCGCTGCCCAAACCCAGTTCACAGCACCGGAAGATCAACCCGAAGAAGTTGGTCCCAAGCTAGGCGAAATAATCGGGGGCATTGCCGAAAAAGAAACTCACGAAGCCAATGACTTTCACCAGTTGGCCGAAATGACCCTACAGCTCGGTCAAGGTGCGATGGAACAAGGACAGCGGCTCCCCGACTCGACGATTTGGGATGGTATCCATTTTGTAGGTGCGGGTGAATCACTAGATTCGATATTAACTGATTGGGATACTTTGCGAAGCGAATTGGAAAAGCTTTTAGAGAAACCGCCCGAGAACGAACAAGAACAACAGGACGATCAGGATTCCGAAGGCGAGGATCAAGAAGATCCTGAGAACCAAGAAGAATCCGAGAATCAAGATTCCGAAGGAGAATCAGGAGACCAAGATTCCGAGCAAAGCGAAGATCAAGATTCCCAAGATCAAAACCAAGAACAACAGGAAGAGAACGAAGGGGATTCCCAAAACGAGCAAGATCCAAGCGGCGACCAAGAAGAGCAAAATTCTGGCGAACAGGGCGAAGACTCTGAAAATCAACAGCCTCAAACGAATCAAACTCTAGGTGATATGGAGAACTCTGAAGAACCACCCGAGCTCGACCAGCAACGACCTGAGCCCAAAGAAAAGCAAAACCAGGTTGGCGGCACCCAAAACGAACAACCCATAAGATCCGCCAAGCAAGCGATGACTCTCCAACAATTAGAGCAACTCAAGCAGCAAGATAAACCAGGAGCCCTTCACATGCTGCTCCAGCAAGCGGAACGCGACGAAAACGCTCCTAAGCCGCAACCTCTTCAAAAAGATTGGTAATGAAACGAGCTTCGATATTTAGATTAATCGCCCTCATCGGATTCGGTTTTATTTTGACCGTACCAACCTCCTGGGCTCAGCAAGTTTATTGGTCTCCTGCATCAGGCACCTTGCAGCAAGGCAAGGCCAACCGACTCGATCTCCACTTCGAAGGATGCTCGCCGGACGGTGCCGTAAGTTTACCGCAAATCGCAGAAGCCGACTTTTCAAAGATCGGCCAAAGCAGCTCGATGAACATTTTCAACTCCCGTGTCATTCAAAAGTTGATACTTCAGTTTCAGGTTTCGCCTACATCGAAAGCCGCAGTGAAAATACCCGCATTCTCGGTCAAGACAAACAAGGGTGACCTTTCCGTTGCTGAAGTGAATTTCGATGTTACCGAAGCAACCGTTGGAAATACAGGTATGAAGCCTGAGGATATATTCAAAAGCGAACTCAGCGCCACGGAGGAATCCATTTACGAAGGCCAAATATTCAACCTTCGCTATGTGCTGGGCGTTCGCCAAGACTATCAGAACACCCTAAACGACATCTCCCCGCCACAATGGAATCCTGTCGGGGTAGTCACTCAAGGCTTCGAAAGCCACCGTTCGACCACGTTTAAATTCCGCAATCACAACTACGCGGCAATTCTATTCGAAACGCCTGCAATGGCCACGCGTAATGGGTCGATCAAGTTGCCCAAGGTCAATCAGACTGTATCCATGGTCGTTGGCCGCAGACGATCGTTCATATTTGACGACCCAGTTGTCGATAACTACAATATCTCCTCAGACACGCTTCAGCTGGCTATCAAACCCCTTCCAACGGGAGCGCCTCCCGCATTCAATGGAGCCGTGGGACAATTCGAATTCGAGTCGAAGATCGTACCGGAAATCGTCCAAGTGGGAGAGCCTGTCACCTGGACGCTAAAACTTAGCGGAACTGGAAATTGGCCTCAAGGTATCGGCATCAATCCACGAAATGTTTCCGCGAGCTTCCGCTCGATTCAGCCGGACGTGAATAAAGAGATTTCAGAGGAATCGCCGTTCGAAGGTAGTTTAACGGAAGATATCGTTCTAATTCCTACCAAGGATGGAGACTTCAAGTTCGGGCCGGTAGAATTCAGCTATTTCAATCCGAAAACCGATCGCTACGAAACCGTCAATGTCCCCGAGAGAACCATCGTAGTAAATCCACTCGTTGAAATTTCGCAGCCAAACGCCCCCCTGTCCATTCTTGGTAACCCCGAAGAACAACGAAACGCTTCCTTGCCTCAACTCGATTTCGAACTCGATCCAATTGGGGTCAATCTTCTCTCCAAGCCGATTGAAATGCTGAGCGCTCCAAGTGTAGCGAGCGCAGCTTCGAGAATTCCTCAAGGAGGGATTAAACTTCGTTTCCTAGCCCTGTCATTCGTTGCTCCTGCCCTGCTTTGGGTATTGATAGCATTGATACGCTCGATTATCTTCGATCCAAACAAAGCGCGACGCCAAGCTTTTAAAGACCTCAAAGCCGCATCGCTGCTTATAGACGATTCGGAAGCGCAAGCTCGCGCCGCTCAACTTTATTGGAGAGATGCCGCGAAACGATTCTGGGGAATCGAAGCCGAAGAACCGTCATCGGAAGATATTCAAAACGCAGTCGCTGGCAAAGCCGATCCCGCGCAAGCCGATCGATGGAAATCCCTTTGGCAAGTTTCCGACCGCATTCTATTCGGCAAACGACCGCCGTCTTTCAAAGACTGGCAATCCGAGCTAAGGGATACGCTCAGATCGCTGAGCAAGCCTGGAGTTTCGATCAGTCGTCTTTTCTCAACTAAGGCTTGGTTTGCAGTAATCGCATTTGGTTTCGTTCTTTTTTCCTTCTCCGATGGATTCAGCGACGATGGCCTCGGCTACTACAACGGAGCCGAATTCGAAAAGGCCGAAACCTCTTGGAAAGCCGATTTGGAGAACGATCCATACAACTGGACTCTCCGGCACAATCTAGGACTCGCCTCGGCCCAACAAGAGTTGGGGCGAAGCAGTCGCGTTTTGGACGTCCGCATATCTGCTCAATACGAAATCGCCTGAATTGAACTGGGATCTGAAAGTAGCCCTAAGCAAAAGTGGCGCCTACTACCCTATTCTCAGTCGCCTAGTAAAAGGCGACGGTCTCATGGCCTACATCGCTCTATTGACTCCAGCCCAATGGGAACGAGTATCCTACATAGCGATGTTCGCTGCAGGCATGGCGTTCTGTGTTTGGGTCGCCTTGGCCTATGTTTATCGCCTCAAGCGCCTGCAGTTCGCTTTCGCTATCCTCGGCCTACTATCCGTCGCTTCGGTCTTTGGAGCCGACTGGGCTCGTCGTGAGTATGGGCTTCTAGCAAATCCCGATGCGGTTGTCGCTATTGTCGAAGATAAGCTAAAAAGCGTTCCGACCGACTTGGATGTCGAGCAGATTGAATCTTCGCTCCCCGAAGGCTCTATCTGCCTCGTCAGCAAGCAATTTCCTGGTTGGCTCAAAGTCGAAATGCCAAATGGCGAAATAGGCTGGTCTCGCAAAGAGAATTTTGCCCCGCTTTACGGCAAACTCTCGGACCGATTCCAGTACCCATAAACAAGCTTGAATACCAGGCGGTTTCTTCGGTACTGATCATGATTAACAATGACTCCTCGTGAATTCATGGAAACGATACTCTCAGACCTGAAATCATACGAGTCCGATAATCGTTAGAATCTGCGGAGCGCTTTCATCAATCTATCATGGATTTCATTAAACGTCATTGGTCTACACTCATTCTGATTACTGCGATAGCAGCCTATATTGGAATAAGCATGGGTTCTAACCAGTGCCCCATGTGCATCGCTTCCAACTGGATACTCGGAAACGAAGAAGAGACCGGGCGATCCGGCAATAGCGCATCCATCATTGGCGAGACTGAGGCTCCGACTTGGCAAGTAGCCACGCTCGAAGGAGAAGAACTCAGTAGCATCAATGCGGTAGGCAAAGTGTGCGTTCTGGTCTACTGGGCCAGTTGGTGCGCTCCCTGTAGAGAAGAAATTCCATCGCTGATTGCGCTGCGTAAAGAATTCCCCAATGGCGACCTGGTTATCATCGGCATTTCGCTAGACGAAAATTCGAAAAGCATCGATTCATTTGTTGAATCCTACGGAATCAATTACTCAATTGCCCGCAACAACGATAGCCTAGACGAAGCGTTTGGGCACGTGCGCTACATACCGACAATCGTCGTTCTTGGCAAAGAAGGAAAAGTCCAACAGCGCTACACTGGTCTAGTTGGTCACGAAGTCATTCGAAACCAAATCGAAACGCTCCTTGCCGAAAACGTCTAGTTTTCAAAGGAATTCTTGAAATGCGACCAATCTACACGGCCGGATAACTACCCAGCCACTTTACGAATGGGCAGCTTTGCTTAAGCTCGGCAATCGCTTCGGCAACGGGCTCTTCCTCGTAGTGGCCAATTACGTCCACGAAAAAGCAATACTGCCAAGCAGCTTTTCCGCTAGGACGCGATTCGATCTTACTAAGGTTCAGTCCGCGTTTTGCGAATACAGCCAAAGCATTTTCGAGCGCCCCTACTTCGTCTCTTATCGAAACGAGAAAACTGCTCTTAAACTGAATATTAGGAATATAGCCGCTCGACTCTTTTCCAATCACCAAGAAGCGCGTCGTGTTATCCGAGCGATCTTGAATGTTCTCCGCCACTATAGGCACCTTGTACAAATCGGCGGCGATAGAGCTGGCAATCGCTGCGCATTCCGGATTCTCCGAAGCGATTTGCACCGCTTTAGTTGTGCTATCGCAATTATGCAAAGATGCTTTCGGCAGATGAGCATGCAGCCAGTTGCGGCACTGCAGGATGCCTTGATCTTTAGAGTACACCTTCTTTATTTTGTCTAGAGGCGACTGCGAGATCAGGTTTTGAGTAATGGTTAGGAAAATTTGAGTGGAAATCTTCAGATCGGAATCGAAGAACATATCCATCGAATCCAACACGGAACCACCCGTCGAATTCTCGATTGGGATTACGCCGTAGTCGGCTTCGCCATTTGCAACGGTGTGAAATACATCGGGAATCGTTGGCGTCGCCAAATAATCGATACTTTGGCCGAATTTGCGCATCGCAGCTTGGTGCGTAAAAGTGGCTTCCGGCCCGAGGTAGGCTATCAGCATAGGCTTTTCTAAGGCAATAGCCGCAGACATCACCTCGCGATAAATCGCCCGAATTGCGGGACTATCCAGCGGTCCTTCATTCAACGCCTCAAGCTTGCGAAACACCTGTTGTTCGCGACTGGCTACGTAAATCTGACCGCCGCTTCCGCGTTTTATCGCTCCAATTTCCGCAGCGCAGCGAATACGCTCGTTGAGCAATTTCAAGATTTGCTCGTCAAGCGTGTCGATTCGGTTCCGAAGATCTTCTAAACTCATAGCTGTTAGCCTACTGGATTTACGCGCTCTTCGGACTTATCTTCAACGTCTTCTTTAACCCCGTCGACAATCCCCTCCTCTGACGCCGCTTTGTCAGCGCTTTCGGTTTCGTCTTCAGATGACTCTGCATCTGCCTCTTCTTCGCCTTCGGCGCGTTCGCCCTCAGGCAAGCCCATTTCTTTTTCGGTCACTTCGCGCTGATTGGAAACCTCATGTAGCCATTCGTCGATCTGACGCGGCGAAAGTACATCCGATGCCGGTAATTCCTCAATCGACTTTACCCCAACGAATTCCAAAAAGGTTTCACTCGTTCCGTACTGAATCGGTCTTCCGGGCAAATCTGCTCGGCCTACCACTTGCACAAACTCACGTTCCAGTAGGCGACTCAAAGCGCTATCGATCGACACGCCGCGGATTTTTTCCACTTCCGAGCGTATTGCCGGCTGACGGTATGCAATAACTGCAAGAGTCTCTAGAGCCGACTGGCTTAGCTTCATCGGTCTTGGCTCGTCGCGCAGAAGACGAATCCACTCTCCAATGGCTGGAGCAGTCACTAAAACAAAACCATTATGCCGCTCCATCAAACGGTACACTTCGTCTCGTTCTTCCAGTTCTGCGGAGATTCGATCGACTGCTTCACGAATTTGGCTCGCGGTCACCAACGATGGCACATCCGACGTCGGCATGCCTTCAGCCTCGAGAAACGGTGCTTCAACCCGCTCGGAATCGTCTTCCGCCGCCGCTAACGGCTCTTCCTCCGGCAAGGTCTCGCTTTGCTCGTGAAACTTGGTGAACACCTTTTGAATGTCCTTAATGTTCAAAGGACCCGACGCCCCGAAAAGGAGCGCTTTCAATACTCTGTCTAAACTGAATGCCATGAAAAATTAGAAGCCGGAAATTGTATGATTCGAGCGATGGAATAACTTGATCGCAACTAAAACCTCTGATGTAAAGGGTCTCTTTTTCAGGAAAACCCCCGTGATTCTGGCAACGGAGGTAAAAGCTCTCCGCCAGAACGCAACGCAAAGTTATCAACAAGCAACTATACGTGACCTCGAAAAACCAAGATAGTAAACGTCCTCACTCATCAGTCGTCGTCGACGGCAACGACCGCGCAGGCGCTCGTTCAATGCTGCGAGCCGTCGGATTCGACGATGACGATTTTAAAAAACCGCAAATCGCGATCGCTTCCACTGGCAGCGATCTCACGCCTTGCAACATGCACATCGACGAGCTCGCGACCCACGCGACGCGTGGGGCCAACGAAGCTGGCGGTAAGGCTGTCAATTTCAGCACGATCACCATCTCAGATGGAATTAGCATGGGTACTCAAGGCATGCGCTATAGCTTGGTTTCCCGCGAAGTTATTGCCGACAGTATCGAAACCGTCGTCGCCGGGGAAGGTATGGATGCCGTCGTCGCGATCGGTGGTTGTGACAAAAACATGCCTGGATGCATGATGGCCATCGCTCGCCTCAACCGTCCTGCGGTATTCGTTTATGGTGGTAGCATTCTCCCCGGCTTTCACCGCGAAAAGCCAATCGATATCGTCAGTGTTTACGAGGCCGTAGGCCGACACGCTCGCGGCGACATCGATGACAAAGAGCTGAAGGAAATCGAAAAATGCGCGATTCCTGGTCCCGGTTCCTGCGGCGGCATGTACACAGCCAATTCTATGGCGAGCGCGATCGAAGTTCTCGGGATGAGCTTGCCCGGAAGCAGCGCCCAACTTGCGATCAGCCAAGAAAAACGCGACGACTGCGAAAACGCGGGCAAGGCCGTTTGCAATCTCCTGCAAAAAGATATCAAGCCAAGCGACATCCTCACGCGGAAATCTTTCGAAAATGCGATCACTGCCTGTATCGCTTTGGGAGGATCGACGAACATCGTTCTCCATCTTTTGGCAATGGCTCACAGTGCCAACGTCGACATCACGATCGATGACTTCGCTCGGATCGGCGAAACGATTCCTCTGCTCAGCGACGTAAAGCCGTTCGGCAAATACAACATGTCGCACTTGATTCGTATCGGCGGCATTCAGCCAATGATGAAGATGTTGCTCGATCGCGGATTGCTCCATGGCGATTGCATGACCGTTACCGGCAAGACGATCGCCGAGAATCTCGCGGACGTTCAACCGTACCCGGACGATCAAGACATTATTCATGACTGGGATGACCCAATCAAGGAAACCAGTCACCTACGCGTACTACGCGGAAACCTGGCTCCAACTGGAGCGATCGGCAAGATCACCGGCAAAGAAGGACTTCACTTCAAAGGAACCGCCAAGGTATACGAAAGCGAAGAAGATGCCCTGGAAGGCATTCTAGGTGGGGATGTCGTCAAAGGCGACGTCGTTGTCATTCGCAACGAAGGTCCCGTTGGCGGACCTGGAATGCGCGAAATGCTCTCGCCTACTTCAGCCGTCGCTGGTCGTGGCCTCATCAATGACGTCGCGCTCATAACCGATGGTCGTTTCTCGGGAGGTAGTCACGGTTTCGACGTTGGGCACATCACGCCTGAGGCCGCTAATGGCGGACCGATTGGGATCGTGAATACGGGTGATGAAATTGAAATCGATGCGATCAAGAATTCAATTTCACTCAACATTCCTGATGACGAATTCCAACGCCGCATGGACGCATTCGAACCGAAGGGAGCTGGAGAAAAACGCGGCGTTCTTGGCAAATACGCCAAGCTCGTAGCCTCCGCATCCGAAGGCGCCGTCACCGACAAATACCTTTGACTTAAGGGTGAAGGCAGAAGGATGAAGGATAAAGTAGCACTGAATCCCTCTACCCTTTCTAGATTCCTAGCTCAACTTTAACCTTCACCCTTAACCTTTCAACCTTCACCCTTAACAAAATGTCCTGGGACCAATTTACTCGCTACAACTTCAGCTTCCCTGAAGTGAACCTCGATCTCGATTTGAGCCGTCTCGGCTTGAAGGATGGAGATATCGAATCATTCGAATCGAAATTCGCCATCGCCTTTGAGGAAATGGACGCGCTCGAAAAAGGCTCGATAGCCAATCCAGACGAGAACCGAATGGTTGGTCACTACTGGCTACGCGATGCGGATTTAGCGCCAACCTCGGAACTCGCCGACGAGATTCGTTCAACAGTCGAAAGCGTCAAAGCGTTCGCCGCGGATGTTCACGAAGGTCGTATTCAGGGCGAAGGCGGCACGTTTACCGACGTACTAGTCATCGGAATCGGTGGCTCGGCCTTGGGGCCTCAATTCATTGCTCACGCCCTTGGACAGCCCAGTAGGGACAAAGCGCGTATCCATTTCTTCGATAACACAGATCCTGACGGCATGGATCTCGTTCTCGATGTTATAGGCGAGAATCTCAATCGAACCCTTTCCCTAGTCGTTTCGAAATCCGGTGGCACCGCCGAAACCCGAAACGGAATGCTCGAGGCAAAGAAAGCTTACGAAGCCAAAGGTTTGAACTTCGGTCGCCATGCCGTCGCCATTACCGGCGAAGGCAGCAAGCTCGACCAAGTCGCCAAGTCCGGAAATTGGCTAATGGGCTTTCCTATGTGGGATTGGGTTGGCGGACGTACTTCTGTACTAGGCACCGTAGGCCTCGTGCCCGCAGCTCTACAAGGGATCGATATAGATGCTCTACTAGATGGAGCCAAAGCGATCGACACTCTGACTCGGAAGCATTCGATAAAAGAAAACCCAGCCGCCCTACTCGCTCTCGCTTGGTATCACGCTACCGATGGCAAAGGTAGCAAGGACATGGTAGTTCTTCCCTACAAAGACCGTCTCTTGCTCTTTTCCCGCTATTTGCAGCAATTGATCATGGAAAGCCTGGGCAAGGAATTCGACTTGGAGGGAAACGTGGTCAATCAGGGCATCGCCGTCTACGGTAATAAAGGATCAACCGACCAGCATGCCTACGTCCAACAGCTACGCGAAGGCGTGCCTAATTTTTTCGTTACGTTCATCGAAATCCTAAAAGACCGCTCCGGCGAATCGATGCAGGTCGAAGACGCCATCACTTCAGGCGACTTCCTCCAAGGTTTCTACTTGGGAACGCGCGAAGCGTTGAGCGAAAAAGGCCGAACCTCGATTACAATCACAACGGACGCAGTAACTCCGGAATCAGTGAGCCGCCTCATTGGTCTCTACGAACGAGCTGTTGGGCTCTACGCCTCTTTGGTTGGAATCAACGCTTACCACCAACCAGGTGTCGAAGCGGGTAAAAAGGCAGCGGGAGTAGCAATCGCCCTTTGTCGCTCAATCCTCTCTACGCTCGAACAAAACCGAGGCCAACGTTTCGACGCGCCATCACTTGCAACCGCAATGGGTGAAGCCGAAAGCGCGGAAACCGTCTACAAGCTCGCTACTCATATGGCCGCCAATGGCACCGGAGGCGTTTCGAAAAACGATGCCACTCCTTGGCACGCGGCGACGTTTTCCATGAATGCCTAAACCCATTAGGCTCGGGTGCGAATATTTCTGTCACGTTTCTAACTGCGCCCCTTAAGCTCAGCCAGAGTACGGACTAATTGCAACGCTCAGCCGCGCCAACAAGACCGTCTAGCGCATCTTCTTCGCTATAATTAAATTTCTTGCCTCTGTATTCAGCAGACGGATTCGAACGATACCATTCGATAGCCTCGTATAGGCTATCGTAGTAGTCGCCCTTTTCCTCATAACTAAGCTCCGAGCGAGCTTTGGACGTATCGAACTCAAGTCCTTGCTCAAAATCGCCAGGCGAAATCATATAGTTAGGCAAAGAAGCATCGGGCAGCGACGTCAATTTGCCTTCCCAGCCAAAAATCGTAGCCATATGACTAATACGTTCTATGATCGTAGGAGTCTTCAACTCTCCCAAATTAAAAATACGAAAATGGTTCGATCCGCTCATAGCGGCCAAAGCGATTCCGTGAGCCATATCTGGAGCATACCCGTGGGTCCAGCGCCAGTTCGCTTGGGATTCCGGTATTACGATAAACGGGCGTTCGTCGATCATGCGAAAAATCAGTGGATACAAGCGACACAGTGGATCGCCCGGTCCGTACATCGGTGGCAGTCGAAGAATTGTACTCGGAACCTTCCCTTTAAGAAGACCACGCTCAACGTGCAATTTGTCGTTAAGCGGATCGCTCTGAACCAAGGGTTCAGTGCGGAGCGGAGCATTTTCCCCAATAGGAGTTTCGTCAAGAGCAACAGTTTCGGTCTTATAAACCCGCCCATTGGCTCGATACACGTTCAGACTACTGGCTACTACCAGATGAGAATCCAGCCCCTCCATCGCCTTAAGCAATGAATGAGCATGCAGCTCGTTTTTGGCTCCGAGGTGAATAGTCGCGTTTGGCTTGAAAGTCTCGATTTCACTACGTTTGGAAGCTAATTCATCGATGCGTCCGTAGATGCGCTGCACCTCGCGCCTCAATTTCTCGGGAAGCGGATTCTGGTCCAACACTGCTACTTCGCAATTATACGCCAGCAATTCCTAAACAACCATCGAGCCGAGAAGCCTGGTGTCTCCTATTATTAAGCACTTCATTTAGTAGTAATCGTATTAACTCCTACTTACTCGACGCCTTCGGTCTATGGCGCATTAACTTTGAGTACGATTAACGCTTCCTTTACTACATCCTCTATCCACAAAGGGGTTACCTATGCAGAAGGTCCCGGAAGAGTAAATCATACCCAATTTTCGCGTTTACGCGAAAGAAGGTACCGCACGAGACCACGATTCATGAAACATCCAAATGCGCGAGTTCCCAAATTCATCAAAAAACGCTTGCTCTTTTTAAATCGATCGTTTGATTCAATCGATCGTTTGATAATGGGTCTAAGCAAAACACAGATAAAGATCATCGAAGCCGCAGAAATAGAGTTTGCGGAAATGGGTTACGCTGGAGCTTCGATACGGGAAATAACCAATCGAGCGGGGGTCAACATAGCCGCCATCAACTACCACTTCGGAAGCAAAGAAGCGCTATACAAGGAAATGGTGCTCTATCACATAGAGCCCATAAATGTGGTCAGAATGAAATTGCTCGATGAAGCGCTCGCAAAGAACGATTCGAAACCGCTTCCGCTAAAAGAGGTCGTAGACATCATCGTTCGCCCCCTACTCTCCACGCTTATCAGCGAGAGCTGTAACAAATTTCATTTCATGCGGGCTATGGGCAAAGGAATGGCAGAAGAGCGGGATTTTATGAAGGATATTCAAAAGGACTTACTAAAAGACATTCTTCCTAAATTCATAAGCGCCATCTCCGACTCCCTTGGAAATCCTCATTTTGAAAAGATCGCCTACGGAATGCATTTTCTAACCTGCTCAATCGTTGGAGCAATGATGCAACACACTCGTCTAGGTATCGTATCTGGAGGCCAGATAGACCTCAATGATGTAGACGGACTGGTCGATCACCTTGTCGCTTTCATTTCAGCTGGCTTGAAGGCCGTTTCCGAAGTGAATCCAAGAAACTGATACAAGATGCATATTCAAACTTGTCTTATACTTTTCGCGTTTGCGATTACGGGATGCGCCACGACTCCCTTGGTTACGGAAAAGGTCTCTATTCCTGGCCGAGAAGAAGCGCTCGAAGTAATAATGCCTTCAACCGACGACCCTTCCTCTCATTGGGCTAAACAATTTGGCGATGATACTCTGACAGCCTTAATTGCTGAGGCTCTTGAGTCGAATATCGGTCTCGAAGCAGCCAGAGCCAATGCCAGAGCAGCCGATGCCGCTGCTCGGATCTCCGGATCCTTTAAACTTCCAAGCGCTGCGCTTGGCCTCAATTCGTCCCGTCAGCAAAGTCGTCTTTCCTTCCTCAATTTCCAAGAGATCGACAGCCAATCGCATTCGCTTTCGCTGGGTTCTCAATGGGAAGTCGATCTTTGGGGAAAACTTCGAAAATCGCATGCAGCCGGCTTGGCCAATTGGGAGGCAGCCCAAGCAGACGTTGAAGCTTTAAAGCTCTCAATTGCCGGGCAAGTAGGCAAAGCGTGGTTCAATGCACTAGAATCGAACAAGCAATGGCTACTCGCCCAGGACTCTTCCACCTCCCTCGAACAAAAACTTTCGTCACTAGAAAAACGCTATGAGCGCGGTCTCGTAACCAGTTTAGATTTACGCCTAACGAGGGCTCAGGCAGCCAGTAGCCGAGCAGTGGCTCAACGGCGAAAAACCGCTCTCAACAATTCTAAACGGGCTTTGGAGATCTTGCTCGGTCGCTATCCATCCGCCAAGCAGAACAGCGATCAATCCCTTCCGAAACTCACGAATGCAATTCCTTCGGGGCTATCATCCTCTCTCGTCGCTCGTCGACCAGACCTTTACGCAGCCGAGCGCAGACTCGCCGCCACCCTTGCTCAAAGCCAAGTAGTTAATCGTAATTGGCTCCCAAAACTAAGCCTTACGGGGAGCGCTGGAACGACCAGCGCTCAGCTCAGGGACCTGCTCGATACCGACTTCTCGATTTGGTCTGTCGCCGGTGACTTGGCATCGACCGTTTTTAGCGGTGGCCGCCTTCAAGGCGAACGCGATCAGGCTAAAGCCCAAGCCGAATCGCAACTCGCTCAATTTCGAAACGTCGCGCTCGGCGCTTTTCAAGAAGTCGAAAACGCCATTTCTGCGGAATCCGACTTAGCGCAGCTTTCAGAAGATACCGCGATCGCCGCCTACGAAAACGAAAAAGCGGAAGATCTCGCTTGGGACCAATACAAACGCGGTATCATTGACATCACAACGCTACTCGACGCTCAACGCCGTGCCGATGATAGAGCGAGCCAACTCATTTCCGTTCAAAATGAACGTCTCCAAAACCGCATCAACCTGCA